>CAXTAP010000025.1:0-39510 GCA_964241965.1 uncultured Mucilaginibacter sp. | reverse complement strand
CAGTTTTATTGCTCAGCGATGCTATAAATGACGAAGTAACCTGCGGTGATCAGTCGGCTTCCGCTTCCTGCAGGTACATTTCGTCGATGACCCGGGCATACTTCTTCTCAATTACTTTGCGCTTGGCCTTCATAGTAACCGTAATTTCGCCCTCCTCCATACTGAACGGATTGCGCTTTACCTTGAAGTTTTTTATACGCTCAAACTTGGCCAGCTCCTGCGACTGTTTGCGGATGTCCTGACTAATCCAGTCAATAATCTCCTTGTTTTCAATAAACAGGTCCGGCTGCTGAAAGAATGCCTCATCCAGCCTGAAGGTTTCCTGCAGCAGCTCGCGGGCAGGGATGATGATGGCCGTAACGTATTCACGCTTATCGCCCACCAAAAATACGCCTTCAATCTTGGGGCTTTTCAGGTAAGCGTTTTCTACCGGGGTAGGGTAAATGTTTTTGCCGTAGGCGTTTACCAGCATGTTCTTCAGGCGGTCGGTAATCTGCAGGTTTCCCTTAAAAAAGCGCCCGATATCACCTGTATGGAACCAATTGTCAGCATCAATAGCTGCCTTGGTTTCTTCGGGCTTGTTCCAGTAACCCTTCATTACGCAGTGCCCGCGCACTATAATTTCGCCTTCTTCCGATTGAAAATCCGGCTTGAAGCTCTGATTGGTTTGTATAGTATAAATGTGCCTGGTATCTACATTCTGTATGCCCACCTCAATACCTTCAATTAAGCGGCCTACGGTGCCATATACCTGCCTGTCGTTCTCCGTGGCAGCCATTACCGGCGAGGTTTCGGTGAGGCCAAAACCTTCCAGCACCTTAATACCCAGGTCGCCAAAAAATTCACCTACGTTTTTAGGCAGCGCACCGCCACCCGAAATCATGAATTTTAACCGGCCGCCGGTTCTTTCCTTAATCTTGCTGAACACCAGCTTATCGGCCAGCCTGAACTGAGCGCTCAAAACAAAATTCGGCCTTTTGCCGGCTTCCAGTACCAACCGGTGTTTGCGCCCTATCTTTAGTGCCCATAAAAATATTGAGGTTTTAACGCCGCCGGCTTCTGTGCCGCTTTTGAGGGCACGGTCATGTATGCGCTCCAGCAAGCGGGGCACGCAATTCATTACGGTTGGCTTCACCTCGCCCATATTGCGCGCCAGCAAATCCAGACTTTGGGCAAAAGCTATTCTGCAGCCTACCGCCAAACAGATGTGGTAAGTGGCCGTGCGCTCGAACACGTGCGACAAGGGCAGGAAGGATAGGAAAACATCGGTTGGCTCCACTACGGTAATCAGGTTCAGCGAGGCCCTCACGTTCTCCGTGAGGTTGTAGTGGGTAAGCATTACGCCTTTGGGCGTACCTGTAGTGCCCGAAGTATAAATCAGGCATGAAATATCTGAAGGAAGTATTGCTTCCCGGGCAGCGTTGATGGCTGTATGGTACTGCTCCGTTAACAACCTTCCTTCGGCAATAAGCGCCTTAAAGCCGATGATGCCTGCATGGTAGCTGGCGTTGCCGGCGTATTTTTCAAAATCGTCAAAAGCCGGTATAATGCGTTCCAGGGCCGGGCAGTTGTTGGCCACCTTTAATATTTTACGCAGCAGGAAAGGATTACCTACCAGCAGCGTCCTCATACCCGAATCATTGATGATATATTCAATTTCGGCTTCGCTGAGCGTGGGATAAACGGAGGTATTTACGGCCCCAATCTGCTGCAGCGCCTGGTCGTAATACACATAGTCGGGCCCGTTTTCAATAAGCAGCCCGAGGCGGTCGCCTTTCCGGATGCCGGTGTTCAAAAACCAGGCGGCTATAGCGTCAACGGTATCCAGGGCTTGCCGGTAAGTAATGTCCACCCACTCATCCTTAACTTTATGGCTCAAAAACGGATGATTTGCAGGGTGGATATGCGCCGCCACATACCGTATCAGTTGAGGTATGGTAGAATTTTCTTTTACCGGGTTCATTCAGCGTTTAACTATCAGGTTATAATTAAACAAACTTAAATGAATTGTACTTAAAAACAAAAAGGGAACCATCAAACGAAGGTTCCCTTTTTAATAAATAATCAGAAAATATTTTACACGGAAAAACTTTCGCCGCAGCCGCAGGTGCGGCTGGCGTTCGGATTATTAAAATTGAAGCCCTTACCGTTAAGCCCGTCCGAAAAGTCGAGCTCCGTACCGGCCAGGTACAGGAATGATTTCATGTCCAGCGTTAAGCGGATGCCCTTATCCTCAAAGAACTGGTCGCCCTTCTTTACCTCGTTATCGAAGTCCATTTTGTAGGTAAGGCCCGAACAGCCGCCGCCCTGAACCGATACCCTTAAAAAATAAGAAGCATCCAGCCCGGCATCCTGCATCAGGTGCTCTATTTTACTTTTTGCTTTATCTGTTACGGTAACCATTTTACTAGTTGGTATGAAGTAATCAGTATCAAGTAGTTAATATCAAGTATGTTTACATATCTTGCATCTATATTACTATAAGCAGCATACAGACTAATCTATATACTTGCTACTCAATACTAAAAATTAATGATGCGTTTTTTCCAGTTCAATGGCTTCCAGGCCATTCTTTACGCGGAAATCATTGATGGCGGCCTTAATGGCATCCTCTGCCAGTACTGAGCAGTGAATTTTTACCGGCGGCAGGGCCAGCTCTTCAACAATATCCATGTTGTCAATCTTCATGGCATCGTCAATGCTTTTGCCTTTCAGCCACTCGGTAGCCAGTGATGAGGAAGCAATGGCAGAACCGCAGCCGAAGGTTTTAAACTTGGCATCGGTGATGACATTGTTATCATCAACCTGAATTTGCAGGCGCATTACGTCGCCGCATTCCGGTGCGCCCACCAGGCCGGTGCCTACCTGGGCGCTGCTCTTATCTAAGGTGCCCACGTTGCGCGGGTTGGTGTAATGGTCAATTACTTTATCTGAATAAGCCATAATTTTAAGCTTTTAGTTTAGTTGTTTGTAAATTTAAAGTTAAAAAGCTAAAGTGGCTTTTTAACTGATTGGTATCTGCCGGCATCTGTACGTTAAAATCAGCACATCTGCCCGTTATTTTAATGTTCTGCCCACTCAATAGAGTCGAGGTCAATACCCTCCTTAAACATTTCCCACAGTGGTGAAAGCTCGCGCAGGTGAGTAACCGCAGTTTTGGTTACCTCAATGGCATGGTCAACCTCCTCTTCGGTAGTAAACCGGCCTAAGCCGAAGCGGATGGAAGAATGGGCCAGGTCATCAGATAAACCCAGGCTTTTCAGTACGTACGACGGCTCCAGCGAAGCAGAGGTACAGGCCGAGCCTGACGATACGGCTAAATCCTTCATCGCCATCATCAGGCCTTCGCCTTCCACATATTTGAAGGATATGTTGGCCGTATGCGGCAGGCGGTGCTCCACGTTACCATTCACATAGCTTTCTTCAAGCACAGTGAGTGATTTTTCCAGCTTGTCGCGCAGGGCAGACAGGCGGATCGCATCGGTTTCCATTTCCTGGTAAGCTAATTCACAGGCTTTGCCCAGCCCTACAATGCCCGGTACATTCAGCGTACCCGAACGCATACCGCGCTCGTGGCCGCCTCCGTCCATCTGGGCGGTAACCTTAACCCGGGGGTTTTTACGGCGAACATACAAAGCGCCTACACCCTTGGGGCCATACATTTTATGGGCCGACAGGGCCAGCAGGTCAATACCATCAGCAATTACGTCCACCGGAATTTTACCTACGGCCTGTGTTGCATCGGTCATGAACAGGGCGCCGAATTTATGGGCAATGGCGGCAATCTCCTTTACCGGCTGCACAACGCCGATCTCATTATTGCCATACATGATGGATACCAGAATGGTTTGCGGCGTCATGGCGGCTTCCAGCTCCTGCAGGTTTACCAGGCCGTCTTCCTGAACGGGCAGGTAAGTAACACGGGCGCCCAGCTTTTCAATGTGCTTGCAGGTATCCAGTACAGCTTTATGCTCGGTAACGGCGGTAATTACGTGGTTGCCTTTGTCCTTATACATTTCAAACACGCCCTTAATAGCCAGGTTGTCTGATTCGGTTGCGCCGGAGGTAAAAATGATTTCTTTTTCGTTGGCGTTAATCAGCCTGGCTACCTGCTCACGGGCATAGTCAATAGCTTCTTCGGCCACCCAGCCAAAAGCATGGTTGCGGCTTGCCGCGTTGCCGAACTTTTGAGTGAAATAAGGAATCATGGCATCCAGCACCCTGGGATCCATAGGTGTGGTTGCATTATTATCTAAATAAACCGGAATATTCATATACTGTTATTTAACAACACAAAGGTACGCAAAGTTTTAACTGAAAAAGCTATACAAACAGGTATAGTTTAGCTGTGCGTAGTCATTAATTTGCAATATTTGGCTATGGAAAAAATAGAGCATATCGGCATTGCCGTCAGCAATATGGCACGCGCAAAAACAGTTTATGAAAAGCTGCTGAATACCACAGTTTATAAAACCGAAACGGTGGAAAGCGAGCAGGTAAAAACCGCCTTTCTGCAAACCGGCCCCAATAAGATAGAGCTGCTCGAAGCCCTGAACGAGGAAAGCGCCATTGCCGGATTCATTGCGAAAAGAGGCGAAGGTTTGCATCATATCGCCTTTGAGGTGGCCGACATCGGGGCCGAAATGCAGCGGCTGCAGCAGGAAGGGTTTACCCTGCTGCACAACGAACCCCGGCGCGGCGCCGACAATAAGCTGATTTGCTTTGTGCACCCCAAAAGCACACACGGCGTGCTGATTGAATTGTGTCAATCCATAAAATAATATCTTTGTGATAATGCGTTTTAAAACTAAAATTCTGATTTTGGCTTATGCCGTACTGGTTTTGTTTACCAGTTGTCATCCTTGGTTTTGTGTTTGGGAGATGGGATATTCACCTGTAAATAAAATATCTGCAACGGCAGTTACCGGCACCTATCGACTCACTCCATATTCTAAAAAAATGATGTATTATGAGGGAGGCTACGAGCATATTCCTGAAAGTACCCTTGTGTTAAATGCTGATAAAACTTATTTATTGATTAGTGCGCCCGACTGGTTGATTGATGATTATGGAACCTCACATAAAAAATATATTGATAGGGTAGGTAAATGGGATTTAACTGCCAGTGAAGATTTCAATCTGAGCTTGATTGGTTTACAAGAAGGGCAATCGCTATTTAGTAAAAAGGGCAAGCTATATATATTACTTACCGTGGGAGACAGAGACAGCTGCCAGGGTATGGTTTATGAAAAAATTTAAGTTGATGTTATACCTAGCGAAAGATGGCATTGCATATTTTTAATTTTGACTTTTCACTTTTGAATTTATTCCCTATATTTGCACCACTTTTGAAAGGAAAGTTTACAAGATGAAAAAAGACCTGCATCCGTCAAATTATAGATTAGTGGTTTTCAAGGATATGTCTAACGACTATGCCTTCCTTACCAAATCATGCATTGATACCCGCGAAACCACCCAATGGGAAGATGGCAACGAGTATCCGTTAGTGAAGCTGGAAATATCGCACACTTCTCACCCGTTTTACACCGGTAAGATGAAGCTGGTAGATACTGCCGGACGTATTGATAAATTCCGTAACCGTTACAAGAAGTAACCGCTGACTGTATAATATTCTGAAGTCCCGACCGCAAGGCCGGGACTTTTTTTATTTTTGCGCCATGGCAATTATTCTGTTCGATGATGACGCCCGCCAAACGCTGCTGCCCTTAACCTTTACGCGGCCTGTTGCCAGCCTGCGTATCGGCATTTTAACCGTTGCCGAAAAATGGGCAAAGCATTTAGGCGTAGATTATTCGTACCATACACAGCCTTACCTGCAGGGCAAATTTCCGTTCCGGGCGGCACACGATAACCTGCTCATCAATGGTTCTGTTTGCCCGGATGAAAGGCTGGCAGAGGCCGTACAGCGCCTGCGGCACGGCCAGGCATTAAGGCAGGGTGATACTTTGCTGGCCGCCCGGCTTGATGGAACGATGCTTGCCGGCTTTAACGTGTATGGCGAATTCAAACACAATATAGCTTACTCGCACCCCTTTACCGGCCTGCGCCACCCCGATGATATATTTACGTTGAATGACGGCGAGTTGAAACGCGATTTTAATTTGCTCACCCGCGGCCGCCGCAGCGCCGTTATCAGCAATACCAACGTTATACTGGGTGAGCAGTTTTTTGCGGAGGAAGGCGCCGTGGCCGAATGCAGCACCTTTAACACCACCCAGGGGCCGGTTTACCTGGCTGAAAATACCGAGGTTTGGGAGGGCTCCCATATCCGGGGTTCATTTGCCCTGTGCGAAAGCTCGCAGGTAAAGATGGGGGCTAAAATTTATGGCGGCACTACCATCGGCCCTCATTGCCGGGTAGGCGGCGAAATTAAAAATGCCGTGATATGGGGTAATTCTGCCAAGGGGCACGAAGGTTACTTGGGTAACTCTGTTATAGGGGAGTGGTGCAACATTGCTGCCGACAGCAACAACTCTAACCTGAAAAATAATTATTCGGAGGTGAAGCTGTGGAGCTACGCCCTGGGGCGTTTCCGCAAAACCGGATTGCAGTTTTGCGGCTTGATAATGGCCGACCATGCCAAATGCGGCATCAATACCATGTTCAACACAGGTACGGTGGTAGGGGTGGGCGCCAATGTGTTCGGAGCCGGTTACCTTCAGAATTTTGTTCCCGATTTTTCGTGGGGAGGAGCGCAGCATACCGAAGTATATGCCTTTAACAAAATGATAGAAACTACCGGGCGCGTTTATGAGCGCCGTGATATAGTGTTGAATGATACCGAAAAGCAAGTGCTAAAGCATATATTTGACCTTACTGAACAATACAGAAAAAACTATATTTTATGAGAAAGAAAATAGTAGCCGGCAACTGGAAGATGAACCTGGATTACAACGAGGGGTTGTCCCTGTTTTCAGAGATTGTAAACATGGTACATGATGAAGTGACCGGCCCGCAGCAAGTAGTGGTTTGCCCGCCGTTTATACACCTGCATGCCCTGGTGCAGCTGGGCGCCGGCGCCGGCAAGGCAGCCATCGGCGCACAGAATGCACATCAGGAGGAAGCCGGGGCTTATACCGGTGAGGTGTCTGCCAGGATGATAAAATCGGCCGGCGCTGCCTATGTCATACTGGGGCATTCGGAACGCCGCCAGTACTTCGGCGAAAGCAATGCGTTGTTAGCCAAGAAAACGGATACCGCCCTGAAGAACGGCCTGAAGCCCATTTTCTGCATTGGCGAAACGCTGGAAGAACGCGAAGCCGATAAGCATTTTGATGTGATCAGGGCCCAGTTGCAGGAAGGTGTTTTTCATCTGGAAGAAGGGCCATTCAGTCAGCTGGTGATTGCCTATGAGCCGGTTTGGGCCATTGGCACCGGCAAAACAGCCAGCGCCGCTCAGGCGCAGGAAATCCATGCCTCCATCCGTCAGCAAGTTGCAGCAAAGTACAGCCGGCAGGTGGCCGATGATACCACAATTTTATACGGCGGCAGCTGTAACCCCAAAAATGCGCCCGAACTTTTTGCCCAGCCCGATATTGACGGCGGCTTGATTGGCGGCGCTTCCCTGAAATCAAGAGACTTTTTGGATATTGTTAAGGTGTTTAATTAAGATCAGATGGGAGATGTGACATTTGAGTACAGAGATATACATCTTCCAATCTAAAATCTCATGTCTGATATCTCACATCCACCACCGGTGAATTACTACGAACTTCTTTTTACCCTCATTACTCCCGAAGATTATCAGCAGGATTTGCTGATTAATGAACTGGCGGGCCTGGGTTTCGATACCTTTGAGGAAACGGACATGGGTTTTAAAGCCTATATACCGGCAGCGGCTTTCCATGAGCAGCAGCTGGAAGAAGCACTGGTACCCTACCGCCGGCAGTTCACCTTCTCCTACGAGGTAAATTTGATACCGCAAAAGAACTGGAATGAGGTATGGGAAAGCAATTTTGAGCCGATACAGATCGGTAATCAGGTATGGGTACGGGCAACATTTCATCCGCCCCGGCCGGATTTTTCTTATGAGATTGTGATTGATCCCAAGATGGCTTTCGGCACAGGTCATCACCAGACTACCGCCATGATGATGGCGCTGATGCTGGAAAACGACTTTGCCGGCAAAACAGTGCTCGATATGGGTTGCGGCACCGGCATTTTAGCCATACTGGCTTCGCAGCTAAAAGCCAGGCAAGTTACCGCCATTGACTATGACCCGGTTTGTTATGACAGCACTATAGAAAATGCGCAGCTTAATGATATAGTTAATATCGCGGCGCTTTGCGGCTCTGAGGAAGCTATACCAAATGAACGGTATGATGTTATCCTGGCCAACATTAACCGCAATATCCTGATCGGCCAGATGCAGCGCTATAACGAAGCTTTGCAGCCCGATGGAGAGCTTTACCTCAGCGGTTTTTACGAAGGCCCGGATCTGGAAATGATTACTGATGAAGCCCGTAAACACGGCTTGAAATATATTACCCACAAAACCATGAAGGATTGGGCCGCAGCTAAGTTTGTAAAGTAATTTTATAAAGTCCTCCCTCCTGAGGAGGGTTTGGTTAAGGCAGCCGTTTGATTCTATCTGCCTTCCCGGTTCTGATTTTTTGCGTTTATTTGCGTGCTGCCTCAGCGGCAGTTTAATGATATGAGAGTACACTTTATCGCCATAGGCGGCAGCGCGATGCACAACCTCGCCATTGCCCTGCATCAAAAGGGATTTACGGTATCCGGTTCGGATGATGTGCTGTTTGAGCCATCCGCCTCCCGCCTTAAAAGGGAGGGCATTTTACCTGAGCAGCAGGGCTGGCATCCCGAAAAAATTACTGCTGAACTGGATGCCGTTATTTTAGGTATGCACGCCCGGGCAGATAACCCCGAACTGTTAAGGGCGCAGGAGCTGGACTTAAAAATATACTCTTATCCCGAATACATCTACGAGCAGTCAAAGGATAAGCAGCGGGTGGTGATTGGCGGCAGTCATGGCAAAACCACTATTACCTCCATGATACTGCACGCCCTGCAGGCAGCCGGCCTGGATTTTGACTACCTGGTAGGGGCGCAGCTGGCCGGCTTTGAAACTATGGTGCGCCTGACCAATGAAGCCCCTGTCATCATTATTGAGGGCGATGAGTACCTGTCGTCGCCGATTGACAGGCGGCCTAAGTTTCACTTGTATCAGGCTAATATCGGCGTCATCAGCGGTATTGCCTGGGATCATATCAACGTATTCCCCACGTTTGAAAACTATGTGGAGCAGTTTGAGCTTTTTGTAGAAACCATACGGCCCGGCGGTACGGTATTTTATGCCGAGAATGATGAGGTGGTGGATAACCTGATTTTTTATAACCGGTCGGCCGTTACCAAAACATCCTATAACCTGCCTGCCTATGAAGTGAGCAACGGCATTACCGCCGTTACTTATCAAGGGCAGCGCCATGAGCTTCAGGTATTTGGCGAGCACAATCTGCTTAACCTGGAGGCTGCCCGCTCCGTTTGCAATGCTTTAGGCATTAACACGGCGGATTATTACCAGTACATGACTACCTTTACAGGCGCTGCCAAACGGCTGGAACTGCTGGGCAAGAATGACAGCACCAATGTTTACAAGGATTTTGCACATTCGCCTTCCAAGCTTAAGGCTACCATACAGGCTGTAAAGCGGCAGTTTAGCGGCCGCAAGCTGGTTGCCTGTATGGAGCTGCACACCTTCAGCAGCCTGAACAGGGAATTTTTAACCGAATATGCCGGCGCCATGGATGAGGCCGACGTAGCTGTGGTTTTTATAGATGCCAAAACGTTTGAGCAAAAAAAGATGGAACCTTATGAGGCAGCTACCGTAAAAAGCTCTTTCAGGCGTACTGATCTGCAATTCTTTAATAACCCTGACGAATTGAGGGCTTACCTGGAAAGCATAGATTATCAACAATCCAATTTGCTGCTTATGAGTTCGGGAAACTTCGGAGGGATTGACCTGAATGGGCTGAGCAACAAAGTTATCAACATTGTTGTTTAAATTATTTTAAATTTGAATAATTGTAGTAACTTTATTAACTATTGAGAAATCCTTATCCCTTAAACTGAAAGTAATGAAAACATTGGGCAAAAAAATCAGATTATTAAGACATCAAAAAGGCTGGAGCCAGGAGGATGTGGCTAAGCGGCTGGACATTTCCATTCCTGCTTTTTCAAAGATTGAAACAGGTATCACAGACATTAACCTGTCGAGGCTGGAACAGATCGCAAATCTTTTTGAACTGTCGGTAGTAGCCCTGCTTACCTTTAATGATACCGAGCACGATGATAAGCATGCCCATGAGCTTGAGCATGTGAATAAAAGGCTGATGGATCGCGAAACCGAAGTGATAGACCTGCAAAAGAAGGTGATTGAACTTTTTGAGGAGTTGCGCCAAAGCAAAATTACAGCATAATAATAACAATGCCCCGGCTATTAGCCGGGGCATTGTTATTATTTGAATATATAGCGCATGGTGGCATGCCGCTTGCCGACTACGCCCTCCATGGCCCGTTGCATGGCCAGCATCTGCTCGTTAAAATCGCCTACCCATGAGAGTTCAAGCTCATCGTATTGTTTCAGCGGCAGCACATACTCCTTAATCTTAATAAACATAGCCGACTCCAGGCCATGTTTCTGGTACTTCTTTTTAGTGCCCATCACCACTGCCCTCATGCGCTTCACACCCTTCCAGCGGTAGTATAAGAATTTGAGCTTGCCAATCAAATCCAGCTTGCCGTTCAGGTGCTTGAATATCTGGTTGGCATCGGGCAAAATGAGCAGAAAGGCGGCAGGTTCATTATTGACATAGGCAAACCAGATGAGGTTTTCATCAATCAGGGGCTTCATCTTTTGAAAGGTTTCTAAAATGGTGCTGCGGTTAATGGGCACAAAGTTTTCAAAGTTAACCCAGGCATCATTGTAAATCTCCATAAAGTCGGCCGCATACCTTTCTATCTCATTAACCTTTAAATGTTTAAATTCATATCCCGGCTTGTTAATTACCCATTGTGCTATCTTGGTGAAACGCTCAGGGAAAGGCTTATGCGCATCCAGGTGGTGCGTAATCTGCTCGTACATTTTGTAAAAGCCATAATCGTCAAAAAAATTTTTATAATATGGCGCGTGGTAGTTCATGCCATAAGAGGGCGGAGTGTAACCCTCAATCAGCAAGCCCCAGAAGGTATCGTTTTCACCAAAGTTGATGGGGCCATCCATAGCTTGCATACCTTGTGCGGCAAGCCAGGCTTTGGCAGTATCAAATAATAAAAAAGCGGCAGCCTCATTGTTAATTACTTCAAAAAAACCAATGCCGCCGGTAGGCTGCGGATTATTGTAGGCTTTTTTCTGATTAATGAAGGCGGCAATGCGCCCTGCAGGCTTGCCCGCATCATCGGCCAGTACCCAGCGGGTTATCTTTCCAAACTGGTGAAAGTTATTGCGGGCCGGGTCAAAAACCGCCTCAATATCCTGGTCAAGCGGCCGTATCCAGTTTGGGTCATGCTTATAAATCAGGCTTGCTGCATCTAAAAAGGCCTTTTGGCCGGCCCGGTCAGTAACTTCTGTAATTTGCATTAACGCTTAAACTTGGTATAAAAAGCACTGCAGCAGCTTACTGAATGCCGGTTGTGTTGTTATTCATTAACTGATTTAATCCTCATCCTCATAATTCTCCAGGCTGTCATAGTCCAGGTCATCAAGCGGCATGGCAAAGTCGTCGTCATCGTCATCGTCATCAAACTGCCTTTTTGGTTTTAATTCAGTCGGTTTGGCAGCCGGCTTATCCGTCATCTCTTTTGCGGCTGGTTTTTTTACAGGTTTCTTTGGCGTTCCCATGCTGTTGCTTACTAATTGTAAAAAAAATCAAATTGATTGTAAGGGTTCGTGCTTCAAAGCAGCTTTACTGCTGCGTATTTCAAAAATAATCAAAATCACAGGCACTGTAAAAATATCAAAAAATTTATTCCTCCTGATTTCCAATACTATTCTCATCCGGCTCCAAATCTTTGAGCCGCGGCAGGTCGGCAAAGCTGTTAATGCCGAAGTAATCGGCAAAATACGGGCTGGTTTGGTACAGCACCGGCTTGCCGGCGGTTTGCGCCTTGCCCGCAATGCTGATCAGCTCTTTTTCCAGCAGTTTCTGCAGTGTGTAATCGCAGTTTACACCGCGTATCTGCTCTACATCAGTTTTGGAAACCGGCTGCCGGTAAGCCACCACAGCCAGGGTTTCCAGCGCAGCCTGGCTCAGCTTTTTCTTAGAGCGCTGCAGCTGTAACTGATTAATGATGCCATGATAGGCCTTCTTGGTTAAAAACTGGTAGCCGCTGCTGATTTTAACAAGTTCAATACCCAGCGCATCATCAGCAAACCGGGCTGTAATACGGCCGATGATGCCCAGCACCTGCTGCTCATCAAAACTTGTATTGAATACGTTTTGAAGGCAATAGGCAATCTCCTCAGGCCGGATGCCATGCTCAGAAGCAAAGATTAAGGCTTGCACCTGCTGTTCAATATCATCCATGCAGCTATGTTACTAACAAATAATTGCAAAACACAAAACCGGCAAACATTGCCTGCCGTAAATTGTAGTATAAAAACTAAAATTAATCAATTAACACTTACTATTTACTTATGGAAACATTTAACAAAAATGGCAAGACAGGCAGTAAGATGGCCAGGCGGTCGTTTTTACAGTATGCAGGCGCCGGCGCCCTGGCAGCAGGCGCTCTGACTGCCGCCTCCTGCCGCAAAACATCTTATGTAACCCAAACTCACGTTGATTTAGGTTCGGGCGATATAGGTGTTTTAAACTACGCCTATGCGCTGGAGCAGCTGGAAGCTGCATTTTACACCAAAGTAACTTCAAGCTTTTACACAGGCGCCACTCCAGATGAGCAGGCATTGCTATCAGATATTCATTTGCATGAGGTTGCTCACCGCGAATTCTTCAAGGCTGCCCTGGGCAGTTCGGCCATCCCGGATTTAACGCCTAATTTCAGCAGCATTGACTTTACAAGCCGTGCAAGCGTGCTGGGAGCCGCCAAGGCTTTTGAGGATACAGGCGTAGCTGCTTATAATGGCGCCGGTTATATGATTGCCAACGCCGATTATTTGACTCTGGCAGGTAAAATTGTATCGGTTGAAGCGCGGCATGCTGCTTTGATCCGTGATTTGCTGAGTTATAATACTTTTGTTGATAATACCGTATTATCTATAGCCGAAGGCACCAGCCTGGAAAGATCAAAAACCCCGGCTCAGGTTCTTCCTATTGCTAACTCTTACTTGTCGGGTAAGTTTTTAACTTATACTGCATTAGGCATCTATTAATATCTCACCTATTTAAAGACATTCAAGATGAATATATCTAACTTAATTGAAGAAATTGTAAAAGCTGACCCGGAATTTCCGGACAGAGTTAGCCCGCGCAGAGCTGCCATTAAAAATATCACCAGCTTCGGTTCAAAGGTGGCTGTTGCTGCCCTGCCATTTGCTTTCAGTACCCTGTTCAGAAAGGCATACGGGCAAACAGCTACAGAAAGCGTTACCGACGTATTGAACTTTGCATTAACCGCCGAGTATCTGGAATCTGTTTTTTACAACAATTATATCCCTAAGTATGCCGTTCCGGCAAATGATGCGCCAGGTTTGGCATTGATACAAACTGACGAAAATAACCACGTAAAGTTCTTAGTAGGCCAGTTAGGCTCGGCTGCTATCGGACCGTTAACTCTGGCCAATTTTGACTACTCCGGCGGTAAAGGCAGCGGCAACGGCCCTTTTGCCAGCGTTGAAACCAGCTACGATACCTTCCTGGCTTTGGCACAGGCATTTGAGGATAACGGCGTAAGGGCTTACAAAGGCCAGGCCGGATTTTTGTTAAAGAATCAAACCGTATTAACAGCCGCTTTGAACATTCACTCAGTTGAGGCGCGCCATGCTTCTCACCTGCGCCGGATGCGCCAGCTGCGCGGCGTAGCCATTAAACCGTGGATTACCGGTGTTAACAGCGGTATTGCTGTTCCGGCTGCTGCAGCAGTATATGCCGGTGAGGATAACGTTACGCAAGCAACTATAAATATCACCACATTGGGCGGCGGCGCAATCACTACAGATGCAGCTACCGAGTGCTTTGATGAGCCATTGACTAAGGATTATGTTGTAAACAACATTGTAAGCTTATTCCTGAAAAAATAAGGCAGCATCATTTCATAAAAAAAACAGCGTTGCTTACAACGCTGTTTTTTTTGGACTTATATTTTATATCAGCGCTTTGTTTCGGCAGTTTAATAATTAATTACCTGCTCCTCAATTTGCTCGGGTACCGCGCGCCACTCGTATTTCTGGTTACGCAGCTGCGGCTCAAAACCGGCCTGGGCAATTGAATCCTGGATGCCTTTGGCCGTAAAGCGGTGCGGCGCACCGGCGGCTGATACCACGTTTTCCTCAATCATGATGGAGCCGAAATCATTAGCGCCTGCATGAAGGCAAACCTGGGCTACCTGTTTGCCTACGGTAAGCCATGATGCCTGAATGTTTTTTATATTGGGCAGCATGATGCGGCTCAGCGCAATCATGCGGATATATTCATCGCCGGTTACCGTATTGGTTACGCCCCTTACCCGGCGCAGCAGCGTTCCGTCATCCTGAAACGGCCAGGGGATAAAAGCCACAAAGCCGTGGTGGCCTTCGGGTTTTTCGCTTTGTACCTCACGTATCCAAACCAGGTGCTCAAAGCGCTCCTCAATGGTTTCTACATGGCCAAACATCATGGTAGCCGAGGTGGGCAGGTTAATTTGATGGGCAGCGCGCATTACATCCAGCCACTCACGGCCGCCGCATTTGCCCTTTGAAATCAGGCGGCGTACCCGGTCATTCAATATCTCGGCGCCGGCGCCGGGCAGGGAATCAAGCCCTGATTCCTTTAAGGCGGTCAGCACATCAATATGGCTCATTTTTTCCAGCTTGGCTACATGCGCAATTTCCGGCGGGCCTAAAGAGTGCAGTTTCAGCGCCGGGTACAATTCCTTAAGCCGGCTAAATAGATCCGTATAAAACGCCAGCCCCAGGTCGGGGTGATGACCGCCCTGCAGCAGCAGCTGATCACCGCCAAACCGGAAGGTTTCCTCAATTTTGCGCTTGTAGGTTTCTATATCGGTAATGTAACTGTCCTCATGGCCGGGCCGCCTGAAAAAGTTGCAGAACTTACAGTTGGC
The DNA here is from genome assembly GCA_964241965.1 of uncultured Mucilaginibacter sp. GTDB lineage: Bacteria > Bacteroidota > Bacteroidia > Sphingobacteriales > Sphingobacteriaceae > Mucilaginibacter. The sequence continues at coordinate 24,255 of CAXTAP010000025.1, read as the reverse complement.
GATGCAAACGTTGGTGGTGTTTACATTGCGGTCAATCTGCCAGGTTACCTTTCCGTGCGGCACCTGTATTTTACGCAGTTCATTCGCCGTGTACATCAGGTCGGGTGTGGTAGCAGTTTCGTACAGGAAAACACCTTCCTCAATGCTCAAAAATTCAAAATTCAAGGCTCTGGTCAGTAAGTCGGCAGTGTTCATATACAAATATACACAAAGCCGTACTGAATAATATTTTCAGCTGCTGAAGATTGACACACAGATGAGCATCGGCAAGCCTTTGGTGCAGCAAAATTCAGGAAACGGAAATTACTTTGCCTTTATCCAGCCGCAGGGTGTGCTGTATGCTGCCGGGTAGTTCATTCATATAATGCGTTACATAAACTAAGGTTACCGGCAGCAGGCTGCAAACAGCATCAATAATCTGCCCGAAGTTTTGCTGCTGTTCTTCATCTAAGCCCTGGCAGGGTTCATCCAGTATCAGCAGGGGCGGGCTTTTAACTAATGCCCGGGCCAGCAGGCATAAACGCTGCGCGCCGGCAGGTATATTTTTAAATAGCCGGTGTGCATACTGCTCCATATGCAGCAGCTTCATCCAGTTCAGTATGTGCTCCTGCCTGGAAGCCTGTACCGGCCTGAACAGCCCCAAGGTATCATGGAAGCCTGACTCTATCACTTGGCTGCATAACTGGTCTGCCGGAAAATACTGATATAATTCAGGAGAAACGTAACCGATCTTTTTCTTGATATCCCAGATGCTTTCGCCTGTTCCCCGTTGCCGGTCAAACAGTACAATATCGTTGGCATAAGCCTGGGGGTTGTCGCCGTTGACCAGGCTTAGCAGCGTGGACTTTCCGGCACCGTTAGGTCCCAGCAACGCCCAGCGTTCGCCGGGTTTCACCTGCCAGCTTATATTATTTAATACCTGCACTGTGCCATAAGCAACGTTTACCTTGTTCATATTGATGATGGACCGGTAACTGCCTGTACTCTGGCTGTTGAACAGCCGGGCAATATCCTCTCCGTTGATATCAGGTTTAGCGTCAGGCACAATATCAGCGGGCCGCCAGGCTGATTTTTTGCCTGCAAAAATTAAACGCCCGCTGTGCAGCGCCGCTGTGTGGGAAACAAAGCTCGGAATATGCTTTGCAGGTACCGTTAATACCAGGCTGATGCCGGATGCTGCTATTTCCTGAAATAAGCTGCCAAAAATAGTACGCAGTCCGGCGTCAAGCCCCGAAAACGGATTGTCAAGCAGTAGTACAGCCGGATTTTTCAGCAAGGCTGCAGCAATCAGCAGCCGCCTTGTTTCACCGTTGGATAGCATAAGCAGGTGTTTGCCGAGCAGGTCATCAAGCTGAAATTTATTGATAATCAATGCAGGCGTCCATTGCGGGTTCAGCATCGCTGCGGGACGAATAGCTGCCAGGTAATCGCTCACAGTTACCGTAGTTTCTGCATCGGCGGAATTAAAACGCTGCTGATAATAGAAGGCAGCGCTGTTACTGGCATCTTTAAAATGATGTTTCAGGCTGACTAAGGCAACCGGTTTGTGATTGCCCTGTTCCCGGTTAAAATGATAATTGATTGTCCCGCTGTTTAAGGGCAGGTTGCCGGCCAGTATATTGAGCAGCGCCGTTTTACCTGAACCGGATGGGCCGGTCACTGCCCAGCATTCACCTTTGTTGATCGTCAGGTTAATCCCGTCGAGAATGGTATTGCCGGCTGTGGCTGCACGGCCGTTTTTCAGGGTAATAAGCGCTTGCTCCATGTATTTTGCTGAACAGCGCAATATACAAATCAATTGTATCGGGATTAGATTAAACACAATGCCTGTTTTAACTGTTAAAAACGGAAATACAATAACGATGAGTAAGCAAAATACTTGGACTGCCCTGGGCGGAGGGTTAGCCGGCGCACTTGCAGTAACGGCTATACACCAGTTACTGAAAAGTAAGGATAAAGATGCACCGCGAATGGATTTTTTAGGTATGGAGGCCATCACTTCCTTATTGAAGGATGCCGGCCAGCCTGTGCCCGAACAAAAGAAGCTTTACTATATAACTATGGCAGGCGATATCATCAGCAATGCCGTTTTTTACAGCGCTGTGGGTTTAGGCGCCAAAGAAACCTGGCTGAAGGGCGGTTTATTAGGGTTGGCTGCCGGTGCCGGCGCTGTTTACCTGCCCAAACCGATGGGGCTGAACGAGGCACACAGCAACCGTACCAATGAAACCAAACTGCTCTCGGTTTTATATTATTTAACAGGCGGGCTTGCCGCCGCAGGCGCTGTCAGGCTGCTTCGAAAAGGCAGCCAGCCGAATACTGCCGTTGCCGCCGGTAAGTAAGCAATTTTATTATAGTATTCGTAACAGGAATACCGCACCAACAAAGTTGATTGAAATGTGGTTATAGGTAAATAATCTATCAGCTATGAAAAAAACATTTCAAAAAACCTCACTAAACGGGCTGGCGGCTGCAGGTATGGCAGTTGCTTTATCCATCTTGGCTTCTTGTAAAGGCAACACATCAGGCAGTACCACTACCGATAGTACCGCCTCAACCACAACTACTACAGACAGCAGTAAGGCAGATACTGCCGGTAAGGCATCGGTGGCCAATGTAAAGCCGAAAGGCCCGGCTCCGGTTTGGGGCCAGGACATTAAGCCGCAGATGGGTGCTGTAATGGAGAAGTTAGCCAGCTATGGCGATAAGCCCATCCCGACGCTTACCGCAGTGCAGGCACGTAAAAATCATACGCCTACCGATGCGGTAATGGCGGTAATGAAGGATAACAACATTCCCATGCCGGCATTGAAGGTGGATACTGCCGGTAAGGAAATACCGGTAAGCGGCGGTAATATTCACCTCCGCATTTATACCCCGCAGGGATCGGCAGGTAACCTGCCAGTAATTGTCTATTATCATGGCGGCGGTTTTGTGATTGCCAATATTGATGTATATGATGCATCGGCCAGGGCATTGTCGGCCAATGTAGGCGCCGTGGTTGTATCGGTAGCCTACCGTTTAGCTCCCGAACATAAGTTTCCGACAGCGCATAATGATGCCTTTGCCGCTTATCAATGGGTAGTGCAAAATGCTGCCTCCATTAAGGGCGATGCCAGCAAGCTGGCCATTGCAGGCGAAAGTGCAGGCGGCGATTTAGCTGTGGCCACCGCAATAATGGCGCGTGACAAGGGGGTGAAACTGCCGTTAGCCATCCTGAGCGTTTACCCTATTGCCGGCGCCGACATGAATACGCCATCATATACCAAGTACGCCAATGCCAAACCGCTGGATAAGGCCATGATGATGTGGTTTACCAAAAACTATGTAAACACGATGGCCGAAGCCAAAGACCCGCGGCTGAACCTGGTAGCCGCCAACTTAAAGGGCCTGCCGCCGGTAACCATCATCAATGCCGAGATTGACCCGCTGGAAAGCGATGGTGAAAACCTGGAAAAAGCCTTAAAGTCAGCCGGGGTAAAGGTTGACCGTAAATTATATTCCGGCGTAACGCATGAATTTTTTGGCATGGGCGCCTTAGTACCCGAAGCCAAAGATGCGGAAGATTACGCCGTAAGCCAGCTTAAGGATGCGCTGAAAAAGTAATCAGTATAAAAATGTTAATAAAATAAGCCGCTTACTTAAAACATAAGCGGCTTATATTTTTTATATGATTATTTACAACATATTTGATCTGCAACCAATGAAGAACTTAAGTTTATTATTATCTGCCATACTACTGCTGTCGCTGAGCGGCTGCGCGGTTATCGGCGGTATTTTTAAGGCCGGCGCGGCTGTGGGCATCATTGCCGTTATTGTTATCCTGGTTATCATATTCTGGGTAATATCCCTGTTCAGGGGCCGGTAGCCGGTTTATCAGTTCATTTAATAAATTCATACTTATACATACACAATTATGGAAAACGCACATCACACCGTTGAAGTACTTAACGATTTAGTGAACATCAACAACGACCGCATCCGCGGCTACGAACATGCTACCAAGGAAATAGGGGAAGGGCATGAAGACCTGAAAGCTATCTTTACCAGAATTATAGGCGAGAGCCATCAGAACAAAATGGCCCTGGGAACAGAGATCCAGACCTTCAGGCGGGATATTGACGATACCAACAGCAGCAGCGGCAATATCCACCGCACCTGGCTTGATGTGAAGGCATTTTTTACCGGCCATTCAGCCAAAAGTGTATTGGAAGAGTGCGAGTTTGGCGAAGATGCCATTAAGAAAGCTTACCGCACAGCCATTGAGGACGAACACCTGCCGGCCTATATCAAGGATATTTTATTAGAGGAAGAGCAGAAGGTAGTAGCCTCGCATGATCAGATCAGGGCGCTGCGCAACGAAGCCCGCGCGGAGTCATAAAACCTTTGCATAAAATAATATTTTTGAAGCATCTGCAGGTTATTGCAGATGCTTTTTTGTAAATTACTGTTCAGGAGTAATTTTCAGGTTCTTAACGGTCCAGCTGTTTTCATCGGCCCAATCGCCGCCGGTATAATTAAGGATGATATTCCAGGCAAGGCTTACCGTTTTACCGTTGATGTTCTGCGTTTTTACGGTGCCGTTTATGATATAGCTGCTGTTTGCTTCGTCTGCCTTCTCTGTGTAGCCTTTTGCCGGAAAGTCGGCTGTCGCCGGCATTCTGAGCCGGGCCCTTACAAAATGTTCAGCGGCGTTGTAAGCCTCCCCGGCAGTAGGTTTTCGGTTTACATGAAGCGTACGGTTTTTCAGCACGGCATAAATTACTGCGAGCATCAGCAGTAAAAACAGCCCGCTATACAATGTTGCCGCCTTTATATGGGGCCGGTGAATAAATTTTACCTGCTGTTTTTCATCATTAGTTAACAATTTCCAGTCCGAATACTTCATTCTTTTGTAGTTTTGCGCAACAAACAACACTAACGTTCATTTGTCTATTCAATGTTACTAAAAATAAAACCTGCAATGAAAAAAACGTTCAGCCTGCTCTTCATAGGCGCTGCGGCCTGTGTATTCCAGTCGTGCAGCGGTGACCATGCCTCCAACAATGGTGTGGATTCTGTAAGAAATATCGGTAATTACAATGTTAAGATAAACCTGGATACTGCAGCCATGACTACCAATACCGGCAGCGCCACCCTGATTGAAGACGGAGGCTCGGGCGGTACCGGCATTATGAGGGATACCATGAAACGTACGCATTATGTAGCCAGCGCAACACCGGCTGCACCAGCCGCCGCCCCGGCCGATACTGCAAAAGCAGCAAAAAAAGATTCGACCGTTAAAAAATAACCGATTAACCGTTATAAAACATAAAAGCCCCGGAAGATTATCTTCCGGGGCTTTTATGTTGCTGTAAAAGATATTACATTTTCTTGGTAGTATCTTTCATTTTTGAAGTGTCAGCTTTCATGGCAGAACCAGCTGTATCTTTCTTGGCAGTGTCAGTGCTCATAGTGCTTGAAGAAGCAGTAGAGTCAGTTTTAGTTGAATCAGAAGTAGTAGAAGAACCACTGCCTTTGCAAGCAACCATTGAAGATAAAGCTAAGGCTAATACGCCTAATTTGAATGCATTTTTCATTTTTAAATTTTTTATTTGGTGATTAATTACCCCTTAATACCTGTAATTTTAAAAGGTAACCCTGTGAATTGAATTTATTTTAAAAAATATGCGAAAACGTTGCCAATGTTAATTTTTGGTGGTTGTTTTCTTTTGCATAGTTGTTTTAGTTACGGTTTTCTTAATCGTATCGCCGGCTGCACCCTGTGTGGTATCGGCTTTAACAGTGGTTGTATCGTGCTTTGCAGTATCTGCTTTGGCAGCGGTATCAGTGGCGGCAGATTTTGAAGATGATGAATCAGTTTTGCTTGAATCAGAGCCGGAGCCGGAACCAGAACCCTTGCAGGCAGCAAATGAAACAGCGATTGTGATAGCTAAAAAACCGGTTTTGATAATTTTTTTCATAATGTAAGGGGTTAAAATTTATGTTTAATACCCGAAACTGTGAAAGGTAACCCATTGTGCAGGATTAGCCTTGTTCAGGCCGGGCGGCTTGGTTACATTTTGCGGGTGGTATCCGTAGCTGATGTATCTTTGCCGGCGGTATCGGCCTTGGCGGCGGTGTCAACAGTAACGGTTGTTGCGGTTGAGGAGTCAACTTTAACTGAGGTGGTATCTGATGCGCCCGACCCTGAACCTTTGCAGGCGGCTAGTGCGCATACCATTGCTGTTGCTGCTGCGATTTTTATAAATGATGTTGCCATGATGGAGGAATTAATGTTTTTATATGCTTTATACCATGATGCCCGAAAGGTAACCTGCTGAAAATATAATTGGCATTAAATTTTTTTTTATCAATTGCGGGTTACAATTTCGCATAAACAGTATTAAGTAGTGAGTAAAGCGGTAAATAATTCAGCGCCAACAGATAGTGAAGCCATATTAGGGATACTCAATAATTCTGAAAACATGCTGAGGCGTTTGTATGTGGCCTACTTTCCGATGATATTACAGTTAGTGCTGAATAACAGCGGTACGCAGGATGATGCCAAGGATATTTACCAGGAAGCGATTATTGTTCTTTATAATAAGGTAAAAGCCGGAAACTTTGAATTAAGCAGCAAGCTTAAAACGTTTATCTATTCGGTATCGCGCAGGTTATGGCTGAAAAGGCTGAGCCATATGAGCAGGTATTCCGCAGTAGATATAAAGGATTTTCAGGAGCATTTGCCTGTGGAGGAGGAAACTGACCATCATGCTGAGCGCGACATTCAATTTGATAAAATGAAGGGTGCCATGCAACAGCTGGGCGAACCCTGCAAAACCATTATAGACGACTTTTATATACAAAACAAATCAATGCAGGAAATTTGCGAGCGGTTTGGTTATACCAATGCCGACAATGCAAAGACACAAAAATACAAGTGCCTGCAAAGGCTGAAAAAACTTTTTTTTCAGCTGCAATGAAAGGATGAATGAAATGAGTAATAACCTGTTGATTGAACTTACCGACCGCTACCTGCATGGCGAACTTAACAGCGCCGAGCTGGAGGAGTTTGAAAAGCTGCGCCAGAGCAGCGCCGAAGTTAACAGCCGGATTAACGAGCACATACAGTTTGCCGGCCTGCTGCAAGGTTATGGTGAGCGCAATGCCCTGATCAGCCGTATGAACGCCATCCATGAGCAGATGGACGTGCAGGGTATGGCTGATGAAGCGGCCGAAAAACCATTCTGGGTTATACAGTTGTGGCGGAATCATCATTCTAAAATATCAGTGGCGGCATCTATTGCCATATTTGCTATACTGGGCACCTTATTTTTCAGCGGTTACTTTACCGGCCGGAATGCAAACGGATTTGTTGAACTGAAGCAGGAAATTGAGAAAACAAAGCATACTACCGAACATTTAACCAACACGACCAATGCCCTGATGCACGATATACATGCCGGTGCCAAATTCAGCAATCCAGGCAGGTACAGCGGTACGGGTTTTGCTATTTCGCCCGATGGTTATCTGGCAACCAATTACCATGTTATCAACGGCGCCGATTCCTTATACGTGCAAAGCGTATCGGGCGAGTCATATCATACCAGGCTGGTCTATGCCGACCCTAAATTTGATTTGGCTATACTGAAGATTGACGATGCGGCATTTAAACCGCTGGGCAGCTTGCCTTACACCATCAAGAAATCGGGCACTGACTTAGGTGAAAACGTTTTTACCATGGGCTATCCCGGCGACTCCTTACGATATGACAGGGGCTATCTGGCCTCAGCAGCAGGTTTTCATGGCGATACGCTGGCTTACGAAATTTCCATTCCGGTAAACCCGGGTAACAGCGGAGGCCCGCTTTGGGATGCGCGCGGGAACATCATCGGGATTATCCGCAGCCGTGCCACCCAGCAGGAGGGGGCAGCCTTTGCCGTGAAATCACGTTATCTGCTCAAAGCCATTCAGAGCATCCCGCCCGACTCGCTGACTTCGGCCAGGTTGCCTGTGAACAGCAGCAAAAGCAATTTGGCAAGCCTGAGCGTTCCGCAGCAGATTAAAAAACTACAGAACTACGTGTTTATGGTAAAAGTGTATAATTAAGCACCCTCAGCAACCTCTAATATAGTCTATATCTAAAAAATTGCTCCCGATTGCGGGGGCTTTTTTGTTTTTCTACCTGTCCACCTCGCCTAAAACAATATCTATGGAACCCAGAATGGCTACCAGGTCTGCAATCAGCACGCCCTTTGATATTTCGGTTATTACCGACAGGTTGTTGAAACTCGGGCCGCGCGCTTTTACCCGGAAGGGTACTTCCGTTTTGCCGTCGGCAATAAAGTAAAAGCCCAGTTCGCCTTTGGCGCCTTCTGCCCTGGCATAGTAGTCCTGCGCCTTAGGGATAAGTTTGCGCGGTAATCTGGCGCGCGGATCAAAGTCAGCCGTACGCTTCAGTTCTTTTTGCAGGCGGTTAAGGCATTGCGCTATGATATGCAGCGATTGCTCAATTTCATCAACCCGAACCTTATACCGGTCCCAGCAGTCGCCAACGGTGCCCATCTGGCCGGTTCCCATAGGAATATCAAATTCAAGTTCAGGGTAAGCCGAGTAATGGTCAACGCGGCGCAAATCATACTTCAGGCCCGAACCCCGCAGCATCGGGCCGGAACAGCCATACTGAATGGCTACATCCAGCGGCAATACGCCCACGTTGGCTGTACGGCTGATAAAGATCTGATTGTTGGTGAGCAGCTCATTCAACTCTGCCATTTTAGGCTTAAAGTAATCTATAAATTCGCGGCAGCGCTCCTCAAAACCTACCGGTAAATCATAAAACAGGCCGCCTATCCAGATATAGTTATACAGCATACGCGAACCTGATGCCCATTCCAGCAACCCCATGATGTGCTCCCGGTCGCGAAAGCACCATAAGAAAGGGGTAAATGCGCCAATATCAATACCATAGGTACCAATGGCAATCAGGTGCGAGGCAATGCGGTTAAGCTCGCATACCAGTACCCGGATGTATTCTATCCGTTTCGGAATGTCATGGTCAATACCCAGCATACGTTCAACCCCCATTACGAAGGCATGGCTGTTGTTCATGGATGCCAGGTAGTCCATGCGGTCGGTAAACGGAATGGTTTGCTGGTAGGTTAAATTTTCCGCATGTTTTTCGAAGCAGCGGTGCAAATAGCCCATATGCGGAATTACCTCTTTTACTACCTCGCCATCCGTAATAAGTTCCAGCCGGAGCACCCCATGCGTGGACGGGTGCTGCGGCCCCATATTCAGCACCATATCCTCAGTAGCGGCTGATGCAATTTTTTGATGATAGCGTTGAAGCGCCGAATCCCCCCGACCCCCTGAAGGGGGAGTGGCATTAAAGGCTTTAGTTAATTTTGGTTCAGCCATAAACTAAAATATAATATTTTTTATTTATGATAACGCTCATATATAATGGGCGCATATTCTGTTTGCGTTTTTAAGTGAAATTCTGAAATAACGATGCGCTATTGAAGTTAGATAGATTTAATTACTGATTTGTGAAAGAGTTTTTGTAATTTAAGTTCAATTACTTCCCCTTCGGGGGCAGGGGTTTATCAATCAATCTTAATCCCTTTATAATACTCGGCAGCCTTATAGTCCTTTCTTAACGGATAGCCTTCCCAGTCGTCGGGCAGTAAAATGCGGCGCAGGTCGGGGTGGCCATCAAAGTAAATGCCCAGCAGGTCAAATGCTTCGCGCTCATGCCATTCCGCTGTTTTATATACGTTGCTCAGCGTAGGGAACGCGGGCAGATCGGCCGCATTCCTGTTATGCTCCCTGCTTACCTTAAGCGTAAGCTGCATTTGGTATGGCAGCGAGGCAAGGTGGTAAACCACGCCAAAGCGACCGGCCGCAATGCCGTAATCAATGCCGGAAAGGCACGACAGAAAATCAAAGTAGGTGGCCGGGTTATCCCGCAGTTCCAGGCAAACCTCCGCAATCAGATCCGGCTGTATAAGCAGGGCCGGCTGTAGTCCGGCGATTTCTTCACCTAAAATTGCTGCCGCGCCAAACTTGCTGATGAGTAATTGTTTGATCTCTTCGAAATTCATGGCGCCAGGCGGACAATTTTCCAATTTTGCTTATCGGTCTTCTTATATACAATACGATCATGCAGCCGGCTCGAACGGCCCTGCCAGAACTCCATAAGCTGCGGCTTTAACACATAACCTCCCCAGTAAGAGGGCTTAGGCACTTCCTTATCGGCGTATTCGGCTTCCAGCTGCTGCCATTTGCTCTCCAAAACCTCGCGGCCACTGATTTCCTGGCTCTGCGGCGATGCTACCGCACCTACCTGGCTGCCTTTAGGGCGGGAGTGAAAATAGCGTTCCGACTGCGCCTTGCTCATTTTTTCAATCGTGCCCTCAATCCTGATCTGGCGCTCCATCTGGCCCCAAAAAAACAGCAGTGTACCTACCGGGTTCTTGGTGATTTCCTTCCCCTTGCGGCTTAAATAATTAGTATAAAACTCAAAGCCGTTGTTACTGAACCCCTTGAGCAGCACAATCCGGGCTGAAGGGCGGCCATTGTAAGTGGCTGTAGCCAGCGTCATGGCGTTAGGTTCATGTATGCCTGTATCAGCCGCCTGGTTAAACCAGTTTTCAAATTGCAATATAGGGTCGGCCTTTATATCTTTTTCAGATAGTGAGGCAGCATGGTAATCTTGTCTGAGGTTTTGTATATCTTCCCGGTTCATCGGTACAAATTTACCAAATGCGATTAACATTATCAGTTAAATACCGTATTACGGAAAGTTGCAGGTATAAAATGAACATATTTTTATCATCACTGTTAAATTAATACCAAATTTAAGCTATGTTAAATACTGTGGCAGCCGCATCGGGCCGGCTATTGATATCAGAGCCTTTCATGCTCGATCCTAATTTCAAGCGTTCGGTTATCCTGCTGGCCGAACATTCAAGCGACGGTGTAATGGGTTATGTGCTGAATCATCAGAGCGAATATTTACTGGGCGATTTACTGCCCGATATTTCTTACTCAGAAATACCCGTATATGTGGGCGGCCCGGTAAGCAATAACACCCTGCACTTCATCCACCGGTGCCCCGAAAAAATTGACGGCGGCACCGAAATTTACGAGGGGGTTTACTGGGGCGGCAACTTTGAAACGGTAAAGCAGCTGGTTACTTCCTACCAGTTAAATGAAGATGAGATCCGGTTTTTTGCAGGGTACTCAGGCTGGTCGCAGGAGCAGCTGGATAATGAGCTGAACGAGAACAGCTGGATGGTGGCCGACCAGTATAACATTGATGCCCTGTTTGTAAATGAGGAGCACAACATGTGGAAGGAAGTGATTGTAGGCATGGGCAAACGCTATGCCCACATCGCCAACTTTCCGGAAAACCCCACGTTGAATTAAATTGATGTGCTTTCCCCGGTAAAGCATCGTTATAATAAATCAGTAAAAATCAACTTTCCTCCTTAGGGGGTCAGGAAGCATCAAACCCGTTAGCATAACCGCCGGTCCTCATAGCCGCTGCTGATTCTTCCACCTTTCTGGCCAGCTCCGCCTTATAGGCTATCAGGTTTTGAGCCAGGTATTCATCAGCCGTTGCTAATATCTGGGCAGCTAACAATCCTGCGTTTTTAGCTGCATTCAGGGCTACCGTAGCAACCGGGATACCATTCGGCATTTGGAGGATAGACAGCACAGAGTCCCAGCCATCTATAGAATTGCTTGATTTTACCGGTACGCCGATAACCGGCAGGTGAGTAAGCGAAGCCACCATGCCCGGCAGATGTGCCGCCCCGCCTGCACCGGCAATAATCACCTTCAGGCCGCGATCAGCCGCCGATTTGGCATAGCTAAACATGCGCTCGGGTGTACGATGAGCAGAAACCACCGTTATTTCATAACCTGCGCCAAGTTCCTGCAGCACATCGGCCGCATCCTGCATCACCTGCAGGTCGGATTGGCTGCCCATGATGATGCCTATTTTAATGGGGAGCTGGTTGTTGGCTAATGGTTCGTTGTTCATGGAAATAGTAATATTGAATTTCGTAAAGCTGTTATCATTTTTGCAGGAATCTTATACTCGTCATCAAGTTTGTTAAAATTTTATGCATCAATTAAATTTCGCCTTTTCGCGATAAAAAGGCAGCTAATAACTTCTACAGCTGACCTTAAGAGCTATTTAGTGATGGTTGAATAATTTTGCTTAATTCTGCTCTGTCATTTCGAATGCTAATGAGAAATCTTCTTCGCCAGGCAGATAAGCCACTGGCAGAGTCGGCTGCTTACAGAGGATTTCTCATTAGCATTCGAAATGACAAAGTTTTTTTGCTTTTAAACAGTCTCTTGTATAGTGCAATGAACCATGAATTATCAACTAATCACCTTCAAGGTTTCCTGCACGTATCTTGCCCGTTCAATGGCTTTTTCCCGGTCTGCATCTACAATGGTTACATGGCCCATTTTGCGGAAAGGCTTGGTCAGTGCCTTGCCATACAGATGGATGTAAACGCCCGGATGCTTCAATGCCTTTTCAATTCCCTGATAAACGGCCGGCCCTTCATGGTCTGCTTCACCCAGCAGGTTAATCATTATGGCATTGTTCAGGTTGGCGGTATCGCCCAGCGGCTGGTTAAATATGGCCCGCAGGTGCTGTTCAAACTGTGATACCACATTGCCTTCAATGGTCTGGTGCCCGCTGTTGTGCGGTCGCGGCGCCAGCTCATTTACCAGTATTCGGCCATGTTTATCCAAAAACATTTCAACGGCCAGCAAGCCAACTATACGCATGCTTTCGGCAATACGTTTGGCAATGGCGGCGGCTTCCTGCTGTATGCCAAAATGCAGCGTAGATGGCGAAATCAGAAACTCGACTAAATTAGCCTGCGGATTAAATTCCATTTCCACCAGCGGAAAGGCTTTGATTTCCCCGTTCTCGTTCCGGGCAACAATTACAGCGATTTCCTTTTCAAAGTCAACCCAGCGCTCTATCAGGCTGGGGGCGGTAAAGGCGCCGGCAAGGTCACTTTCCTCCACAACCTTATAAACGCCCTTGCCATCGTAACCATCACGGCGCAGCTTTTGTATATACGGGTATGGGATGTGAGCATTCCGCAGCTGCTCCGGCGCCGAAATGATTTGAAATTCAGCCGTCGGGATATCATTTTCCTTAAAAAACTGCTTCTGCAGGCCTTTATCCTGTATCAGCCGGATAATGCGGGGCTGCGGATATATCGTTACGCCCTCTCTTTCCAGCTGCTCCAGCGCATCAACATTTACCTTTTCAATTTCAATGGTAAGCAGGTCAACCTTTTTGCCAAAGCTGTAAACAGTTTCATAATCGCTCAGGGAGCCGGTTACAAATTCGTCGCACAGCTTGCGGCAGGGCGCATCTTTATCGGGGTCGAGCACCTTTACCGTTACATTGTAGTTGATGGCCTGCTGTATCAGCATCCGGCCCAGCTGGCCGCCGCCTAAAATACCTAATCGTAAATTGCCGTAAAATGCTTTCATAGTTGAATATGCAATTTTACTTCAAATCTTTCAAAATCGGGCAATGTATTTACAGGGCTGCACCGGTTATGCAGCATAAAATGGGTACATTTGCATTTTTATTTACTAAAACAGTTTTTTGAATGAAAACCAAAATTGCTGTGGCCAAAGGCGATGGAATAGGCCCCGAAATAATGGATGCCGTTCTGCGCATCTTTGAAGCCAACGAAGTAGCCCTGGACTATGAATTTGTAGAAATGGGCAAATCGTATTTCGATGCCGGGCACTCCACCGGCATGACCGGGCAAGCCAAAGACACCATAGAAAACCTGGGCATTTTATTTAAGGGCCCGATGGAAACACCGAAGGGCAAGGGCGTAAAAAGCATCAATGTAACTGCCCGCAAGGTATGGAACACTTACGCCAATCAGCGCGATTTCCGTTCGCTGCACGGCGTGCAAACGGTGTTTTCAAAAGCCGGAATTTCCATCAACCTTACCATCGTTCGTGAAAACATTGAAGATACCTACGGCGGCATTGAACACATGATGACTAATGATGTAGCCGTTGCCCGCCGCATCATTACCCGCCCCGGTTCGGCCCAGGTTATCCGTTATACTTTTGAGATGGCCCGCCGCAAGGGCTACAAGAAAGTAGCCTGCGGGCACAAGGCCAACATCATGAAACTGACAGACGGCCTGTTTTTAGAAACCTTTTATGAAATAGCGAAGGAATACCCCGATTTACAGGCTACGGATATCATTGTGGACGACCTGTGCATGAAGCTGGTATCGCACCCCGAGCTGTTTCAGGTTATTGTGCTTACCAACCTGCAGGGCGATATTGTATCCGATCTCTGTGCCGGCCTCGTTGGTGGTTTGGGCTTTGCGCCATCAGCCAACATTGGCGATAACATTTCCATATTCGAGGCGGTGCACGGCACAGCGCCCGACATTGCAGGCCGTAATATTGCCAACCCGACGGCGCTGCTGCTATCGGGCATTGCCATGCTGCGTAACATGGGCTTTACGGCCAATGCCGCCACCATCGAGAACGCATTATTATATACCCTTGAAAAAGGAAAGCATACCGGTGATTTTGGCGACCGCAGCACGCCGGCCCTGAACACGACTGAATTTGCTGATTGTATTATTGCCAATTTAGGCAAACACCCCAGTGTTGGCGGGGCATTTTCACAGCCAAACTTTGAGTGTTACACCAATACCGAGCATAAGCCGCTTAAAAATAAAATAACCGTAAGCGACCCTCAAGTTGAGGAAGAGATTGAGGGCGTGGATGTGTTTGTGGAATATACCGGCCAGCCCGCCGAACTGGCCGACATTGCCAAAGCCAGCCTGAATGACAGGTTTAAGCTGATCATGATCTCTAACAGGGGCACACAGGTATGGCCAACCGGTTCCATTTATACTGAGCTGGTTAACCAGTATCGTATTCGTTTTGAAAAGGCCGGGAATATAACGCTTACGCAAAAGGATGCCTTGAATATAGCAGCCGAAGTATCGGATGCCGTTAAGGTATGCTCCGTTGAGTTTTTAATGAAGTTTAACGGTAGAATTGGTTACTCGCTGGCTCAGGGGCAGTAAAGCATCTGAAATCATTAATGCAAAGGGCTGATTTGAATAAAAATCAGCCCTTTGTTTGTTTGGCAGAACCAACCATTACTTTTGGGGTTATATAACATTTAAAGTATTTTATTTAATACTGTAAAAAAGTTTATAATTTGCATCATCCCAATTAAACCCAAAGCCAGTTTTGCCTTATAAATTACCAGTTTTAAGAGAAAGCGCCGGTTTGCGGTACTTTACATTCTCATACCTGTATTTTATGCAGGGCATACCGGCCGGCTTCGCCTTAAATGCCATTACCAATTATCTGGTAGCAAGCGGAGTAAGCGCTGCAGGCATAGGCAGCTTTGATGCCGTAATCGGCTTGCCCTGGATTGTGCAGTTCATCTGGGGGCCGCTCATTGACCGTTTTCAGTTTTCGGCTATGGGTAACCGCAAGCATTGGGTAATGTTATCGCAGCTGCTGGCCTTCGGCGTTACGCTGAGCCTGCTTTGGGTGAGCGATCCGGTAAGGCAGATAACCCTGGTAATGATGGTGTTTTGCTGCCACAGCATTTTTGCCTCCATACAGGATGCCAGCGTTGATGGTACTGCCATAGCCATTACTCCCGAACAGGAGCGCGGCAGGCTTAATGCCTACATGCGGGTAGGGATGCTGCTGGGCATCGCCGTAGGCGCGGCAGGCCTGTCAACCATATTGCATATTTATAGTTTCCATACGGCGGCCCTGTGCCAATCGGCCATATTGCTGGCGCTTACCCTGCTTACCTACATCACAAAGATTGACCGGAGCGACAGTTATCTGCCTGTACCCGGCCATACTGCTTACGCAAAGGCAGAACTCCAGGAAGGAGAAAATCCTAACCTGAAATGGCTCTTCCATCAATTGTATAAGGGTATTGTGCACCGGGACAGTTTAGGCGTTTTCGGCATCATTGCGCTTGTGTATCTGTGCCTGAGCATCTTTACGCGGTCGTTCAATTTTCAGTTGATCCATACCCTGCGCTGGAGCGATAACCAGCTTTCGGTACTGCAGGGCACCTGGGGCAGCCTGGTTACCATCATGATCACCCTGACGGGCGGCTACATTGCCGACCGGTTTGGCGCCAGTAAACTTCAAAAAGTAATCATCATTTGCCTGAGTTTGTTTTTTATTGTGTTTTGCAGCATGGGGCAGTTGTGGATACATAAGCCGGTCAGCATTACCGGGGTAATGGTATTGGTTTTGTCTGACCCGATTTTCAGCGTGGCAGCCGTGCCGGTGCTGATGGCGCTGTGCTACTCCAAAGTGGAGGGTTCGCAGTTTACCACCTATATGGCTATCATTAATCTGTTTGATGTTTTAGGGGCAAAAATCTCGGGCTGGGGCATGTCGGTAACTACGGCGCCCGTTATTGGTTTTGTATGCGGTATCACTATAGTTATCAGTTTGTTAGCTATGGCTTTTTATCGAAGAAAAAAAGAAATGATGATGAAATTTTCAACTTAAATTTATTTAAATTTAGCAAAATAATTTCGCACTGAAATGATATGAAAACCGAATCTGTATTAATACCGGCATTACTGAGTAACAAGGCTTCGCAACAATTAGGCTTTAATGAAGAAGGCTTAACTATCAGGAGAAATTTTGTTGCCGAAAGGCCGGTATTTATACCCTGGCAAAATATTGCTGCCTTAAGGTTAGGCGCAAGCAGCATCAAAGGCCTGTTTGTAAACGTAGGCTGCCAGTACATTATTGAGCTGAAGGACGATTCGGGTACGGTTCATCATATTAAACTTAACAGTATTTACGGCATCAGGAGGAAGCAGTATGAACAGCTCTGGGCCGAAACCTTCCATCATTTGTTCGAGTATTATTTCAATGACCTGTTGAATTACTATACCGAACTGCATCAGATCGGGCAGCTTTTCACACTGGGTAATGTTGATTTTTATGCCGATGGCATCAGCCTGGGCAGCGCCAAGCTTTTATGGCAGGATATTGAACTTAACTATTACAGCCGCTATTTTGTAATACGCCACAAGCAGCAGGTAAGGCAGCGCAAATTTTTATACTATGCTACCGACTGGAATGCTTACCTGCTGGTTTACCTGCTTAAACGCATCGTTAAAAGTGAAGGGCAGCCCATCAGGAAAAGGCCGGCGCACGAGTAGAACTTAGCTGCCGATCAGCGCCTCGCCCTCAATTTTTTTCTGCAATTCCATAATGGCCCCGATCAGCGCCTCCGGGCGGGGCGGGCAGCCCTGCACATAAATATCAACCGGTATAATGCGATCCACGCCTTTAACCACGTGGTAGCCGTGTTTCCAGTACGGGCCGCCGCAGTTGGAGCACGAACCCATCGAGATTACGTATTTAGGCTCAGGCATTTGCTCATACAGGCGTTTAATGCGCTCCGCCATTTTAAAGGTAACCGTGCCCGCAATAATAATCACATCCGATTGCCGCGCCGATGGGCGCGGCAGAACGCCCAGCCGGTCAACATCATACGTAGAGGCATACATACCCATCATTTCAATGGCACAGCAGGCAATACCAAAGCTTAGCGGCCATACCGACGACAGGCGGGCCCAGTTCAGCAAATCATTAATCTTCGTTACAATGATGCCGCCATCCTCATTCATCTTTTCCATGCTCATCAGCGGGTTTTTTAAAGGCGGGTTTAAACATTGGCTTTTTGACGGCAGCAGCGGGCGCAGCCGAAACAGCTGCCGGTTCTGCCTTGTTTAATACAGGCTCAGCTAAGGTAAAGGCACGTAGCGCATAAGCGCTCTGCTTCATATTCAGCTGCTCATAAATGCCGGCGGGTATTTTAACTTCGGTTTTGGGCCGGGCCGCGGCCGGCTTAATCCATTCCAGGTCGCCCTTGCGCCAAACGTAAACCAGGCCCAGTATCAATATGCCGGCAAAAACAAACATCTCCGTTAAAGCAAAACCTCCCCAGCGGGGTTCAGTTGCTATAATCTGTTTATTGGCAAAAACGGTTGCCCACGGAAAAATAAATACCATTTCCACATCAAACAGCAGGAACACCAGCGCTATCACATAAAAGCGGGTATTAAAGGGCAGCCATGCGCTTCCCTCGGGTTCCTCGCCGCATTCGTAGGAGGTCAGCTTTTCGGCTGTAGCATGATCAGGTGCAATTAACCGCGCCACAAAAAATATTACACCAATCAGTATAATACCAGTAAGCAAAAAGATGATTATCTTTCCGAATTCGGATATTTGCGACACTTCGTTCATGACTGCAAATTTAACAAATGAATCTCAATATGATGCTATCATAATAGGGGCAGGCGCCTGCGGCCTGATGTGTGCGGTACAGGCCGGCCTGCTGGGCAAACGTACGCTGATTATGGAAGGCAATGACCGCCCCGGCGCTAAAATACTTATCAGCGGCGGCGGCCGCTGCAATTATACCAACCTGTACAATTCGGCAGAGCAGTTTGTATCGGCCAACCCGCATTTCTGCAAATCGGCCTTTGCGCAGTGGACGGTGGAGGATACCATCAGCTTTTTCAGCGCCTATGGCATTGAGGGCAAGGAAAAAACGCTGGGCCAGCTTTTTCCGGTTACTGATAAGGCGCGCGATGTGGTCGGGGTGTTTGTGGATGCCTGCCGCCAGCTGGATCAGCACATCTGGTTAAACACGCTGGTAAAGCAGGCCGACAGGGTTACCGGCGGCTTTATGGTTCACTATGAAAGGCATGGCCGGCCGCAGCAAATTTTTACCCCTAAGCTGGTAATTGCCTCCGGCGGCCTGCCGGTACAAAAATTAGGCGCTTCGGATTTTGCCCTGCGCCTAGCCCGCCGGTTTAATATACAGGTAACGCCGGTAGCCCCAGCACTGGTGCCCTTAACCATTACGGGCAGGGAACAGGCCTGGTACGGGCAGTTAGCCGGCAACAGCGTATTTTGCCGGGTATGGAATGAGGAGATCAGCTTTGAGGAAAACATATTATTTACACACTGGGGTTTGAGCGGCCCGGCCATTCTGCAAATTTCATCCTACTGGAAACCCGGAAAGGCAATTCATATTGATTTATTGCCTCACCGGGATATTACAGCGCTGATTAATGAGCAGCGGCAGGTAAACCCTAAAAAAGGGTTATTGAGCTTATTGGCAAACTTGTTTACCAGAAAGTTTGCAGAGGCGCTGGGGAACTACCTGCCGGTGAACACAACGCTTGCCATGTTAACCAAAGCAGATTTAGAGGGCATCCGGCAGCTGATTCATCAATTTACTGTAAAGCCGGCCGGTGATAAAGGTTACGATAAGGCTGAGGTGATGCGCGGCGGCATTGCCACCGGTGAGCTATCGTCCAAAACGCTGGAAGCCAAAAAGGTACCCGGCCTGTTTTTTGGCGGCGAGTGCGTTGATGTGACCGGCTGGCTGGGCGGCTACAATTTTCAATGGGCATGGGCCTGCGGCTATGTGATAGCGCAGCAGCTGTAAAAATAATGTAACTGAAAATCCGCCCTATCTGTTAATACAACGGAAATTTAATAATGCCCTTTGGCCTGCTGCGCTTTAACGTAGCGGTAATAGGTGAACAGGGCATTTATGTTGCTGAGGGAAAAGCGGCCGTTTTGCAGCTGATCCAGCACCTGCGGGGCGTCGGCCATTACATCGCTCATCACATCGGTAAAGTTATCGCGCGTAACCTGGGTAAGTTCCCCGGTGGACGGGCCCACATAATATGTAAGCCTGGATCCGCCTCCCCTGGGCCCGAAGGTAAGGCCGATACCGCCGCCGCCGCCAAAACCGTAACTGCCGCCGCCTACGCCCAGCCCCACGCTGGGCTGCACTCCAAAACCGCCGCTGCTGCCCGCTTTAAGGGCATAAATTTTAATGGGTTCATCAACTTCTACCTTTACAAAATCCAGTTCGTATTTGCTCCAGTTGGCATTCATGGGGGCGGGAGCCACCACAAAACTGTCGCGCCCGGTAACAAAGTATTCCAGTTCGCTGGCGGCTAAGGTAATCTTGTCGGCCTTTTCATCCGTTTTAAAAGCAATAAACCCTTGGTTTTTCAACGGCCCCCTGCCCGATGGAGCGCTTTGGATAAGGCCGGCTACCAAGTTGCCTTTAGTATCCCGGTAATGGCCCGGCAGAAAATTTTTACTGAACTGTGCCCGGGCAGATAAGATTAATAAACAAAAACCTGTTAATAATATAGTTATACGCATAAATCAATAATCTGCGACTTCCTGATATTTAAACGTATCATTTTTTTGCCGCTCTTTAATTACTCCGGTTTTATAGGCTTCGATAAGCTCGGCCATATCTCCATAACGAAAATATGAATCTTTAATTTTATTAGCTATCAAAGGATTATCACCCATATATGATGAAGTGAATTCTTTGAATATTTTTCGAGTAATCCTGGTTACATGGTCAGGAGTGATACCATAATAATAGGTTGATTTAGCATTGTTTGATCCGGCAGCAGATCCAATTGCAGCGCCTACTACACCACCTAATACACCACCGCCAACAGCCATGTAGTTTGTGCCTTGAACATATGAAATATAAATTTTCGTGCTTTTATCAATACATACGTACAAAAATGGCTTATTCCACATTGCCGGATCATGTGAAACAACAAAGCTGTCTTGTCCGATTATAAAACTTTTTAATTCATCTGCTTTAATGATTTGTTTATCTGCATCTTTATTTTGAACAAAAGTTATCTGATCTCCGGTATCCTTAAAGATAGTTTCTGCAGGCAGCGTTTTGAAAATATAGCCTTCGTGCTTGTTCCCAATTGAATCATAATAGCAACCTTGTCTAAATCTTTTAAATGATTGCCCATGTACGATTAGCGTAACGCACAAAATACTAAGTACCAACAAAATCTTTCGCATAAGATTTAGATATTTGACCCGCTAATATATTAATTATTCCATTAATGATAACTGTTGATTTACGCAGCGATACGGTAACCAAACCCACGGCTGGTATGCTCGAGGCCATGTGGAGCGCCAGAGTGGGCGATGATGTTTTCGGGGAGGATGAATCCATCAATGCCCTGGAGGAAAAAGCCGCCCGGCTGTTCAACATGGAAGCGGCCATTTACTGCCCTTCGGGCACCATGACCAACCAGATTGCCATCAAGTGCTTTACCCAGCCGCTGGATGAACTGATTGCCGACCAAACCGCCCACGTGTACCGCTATGAGGGCGGCGGTATTGCCTTTAATTCGGCAGTTTCCACCCGGCTGCTGAACGGCGACCGTGGCCGCCTCACTGCCGGGATGATTGAGCCGGAAATTAATGCGGAAAATATTCACTACCCGCATACCAGCCTGGTAGTGCTCGAAAATACGGTGAATAAAGGTGGCGGCAGCTGTTATTATTTAAATGATATTAAGCCCATAGCGGCGCTGTGTGCAGCCAGGGGGCTAAAGCTGCACCTGGATGGCGCCCGCATATTCAACGCGCTTGCTTTTACCGGCGACAAGGCCGGAGAGTACGGCCGGTATTTTGATGGTATATCCGTATGTTTGTCGAAGGGCCTGGGTGCGCCCGTCGGGTCTGTTTTTTTAGCTGATAAGGCAACCATTAAAACCGCACGCCGCCTGCGCAAGGTGTTTGGCGGCGGTATGCGCCAGGCCGGTTTTTTAGCGGCAGCGGCCAGCTATGCGCTCGACCATCATGTAGAGCGTTTGAAGATTGACCATACCCACGCGCACATTTTGGCCGGTGAGCTGGCCAGATGCGGATGGGTAACCGGTGTAATGCCTGTGGAAACGAACATTGTACTGTTTGACACCGTTAACCCGGCAGACGCGATAGTACAACAATTACTGGAACACGGCATTAAGTGCAGCAGCACTGATAAGCACCGCATCCGTTTTGTAACGCACCTGGATGTTCACCCGCAGCAAATAGAGTATGTGGCTGATGTGCTGAAGAAGATGTAACTTACTTTAAGCTGATAACATCTTGTTTAAATATCTGTAAACCCGTCATTGCGAGGTACGAAGCAATCCTTTACAGGCAGAGCGGCTTTGTACGCCGGAAATTGCTTCGTTCCTCGCAATGACGATCTATACAATCTTAAACTATAGTTTGTATTGTTAAACCGCAACCACGCCCTTGATGTGCGGCCAGGGGTTATAGCTTTCCAGCCTGAAATCATCGTATTTAAAGCTAAAAATGTCCTTTACTTCCGGGTTAATGTGCATCACCGGAAGCGGGCGCGGCTCGCGGGTAAGCTGCAGGCTGGCCTGTTCTATATGGTTGTTATAAATGTGCGCATCGCCCAGCGTGTGTATAAAATCGCCGCAAGCCAAATCGCACACTTGTGCCATCATCATGGTGAGCAGGGCATAGGAGGCAATGTTGAAGGGTACGCCTAAAAATATATCAGCGCTGCGCTGGTATAACTGGCACGAAAGCTTACCTTTTGATTCTCCCTCTGAATGATCGGGCGGCTCCACATAAAACTGAAACAGGCTATGGCAGGGCGGTAAAGCCATCTGGTTCACATCGGCTACGTTCCAGGCAGATACCATGATACGGCGGGAATCAGGGTTGGTTTTCAGCTGCTGCACCACCTGACTGATCTGGTCAATATGTCCGCCATCGGGCTTTGGCCACGAGCGCCACTGGTAACCGTACACCGGGCCCAGGTTCCCCTCAGCATCGGCCCACTCATCCCAGATGCGTACACCGTTATCCTTCAGGTATTTAATATTCGTATCACCGCTCAAAAACCAGATCAGCTCATGAATAATGGATTTTACATGCAGTTTTTTGGTAGTCACCAGCGGAAAGCCGTCCTGCAGGTTAAAGCGCATCTGGTAGCCAAACACGCTGAGCGTGCCGGTGCCGGTGCGGTCGTGCTTCTGTGCGCCATGCTGTAATACGTGGCGCATCAGGTCTAAATATTGTTTCATGTTTGTTCAGTACCTAATATACGTTTTTATAAACGCCTAACCAACGCAAATAAAAATAATCTATTTTTGATAACCGGCGCATTGTTTAAAAACAATGCCTTTTGTGGATACTTTATGATTGCTTTCCCTAACGCTAAAATTAATATCGGGTTAAACATTACCGAACGCCGGGCTGATGGATACCATAATCTCGAAACTGTTTTTTATCCGGTGCAGATTAGGGATGCGCTGGAAATTATAGAAAGCAAAGAGCTAAGCTTTGAATCTTCCGGCATTGCGATTCCGGGCCATACGGAAGGCAATCTGTGCCTGAAGGCTTACCATTTGCTGAGAGCCGATTATGCCTTGCCGCCGGTAAAAATGCATCTGCACAAACATATACCTGTAGGTGCGGGCTTAGGCGGCGGCTCGGCTGATGCCGCTTTTTGCATCAGATTGCTTAATCAGAAGTTTAATCTGAAGCTAACCGCCGAACAAATGGAGGATTATGCCCGGCGTTTGGGGGCCGACTGTGCTTTTTTTATTAACAACAAACCTGTGTATGCTTTTGAAAAGGGCGACCGGTTTCAAGCCGTTCAATTGGATTTAAGTAATTACTGTATCGTTATTGTGATGCCGCCGGTTCATGTTTCCACAGCCGAGGCTTACGCCGGGGTGAAACCTCAATCAGGCAGTTATCCCTTACACAATGCAGTTCAGCTTCCCATAGCCGACTGGAGGTATAACATCAAGAACGATTTTGAAAACCATATCCTGGAAAACCATCCTGTAATTGCCGATGTGAAAAACAGCTTATATAATGCAGGCGCTTTGTATGCCAGCATGAGCGGCAGCGGAGCGGCTGTGTTCGGCATTTTTGAACATCTCCCGGATCTGAGCCATATCGAAAAGCACCACCAGGTTTTCTGCAATGTTTAAACACTGCGTTTTTAGGCCTTATATTATTCAGCTGATGTAATCCCTGTCCTCATCGCTTAATGTATCGCGGTGCGGGTTCTCACCCGTTGCAGCATTCACATAACTATTCTGAACGTACTCCTTTTTTGTTCCGCTTAGCAGCAAGCCTAACAAAAATCCGGCAGCTGATACGGCTGTTAACATCACCAATTTGGGCAGATGTAAATTGATCCACAAAAATTTGAAATCAACAGGTTCAGGATTCTGCATGATGGTAACGGTTAATAGGATAACCATGATCAGGGCAATAGTATGTTTGGCACTCATGGGGCAGATTTTCAGTAGAGGATTGTACAAAGTACAAAAT
>CAXTAP010000024.1:5918-39777 GCA_964241965.1 uncultured Mucilaginibacter sp. | reverse complement strand
GTATTCTTCCAAACAACTATATCATACTTAACACTGCTAGCTTTTTCGTTTTGCAATGAAAGATAATCCTGCGCCATTTGATCAAATTTATATCCGTAGTCATTTACCAGTCTCAATACATAACGCTGACGCACTTCTTCCTCTGGTTTAAATAACAGCCAAACGTCGTCACCCTTTAAGGGGGCTTTTATTTTGTTTGCTCGTATTTGTATTTCGTAGGCCATATATTACTTTTGTCTATTAATTTTTTTTGACACCGTCTTTAATGCTTGATTAGCAAGCTGTTCATCTTTGAGTACATCCATGACTTGATCTGCCAACCATAAGGTTAAAAGTTCTTCCTGATTAGTCATCAAAATTTCGGCAATAATCAGCACCTGATCTTTTTTAATGGGCCGTTCACCTCTTTCAATTTTGCTAAGTAAAGCTGTATCCATTTCCAAAATAGATGCAACTTGCCGCAACAATAAGCCTCGTTCAGTTCTTAATGCTCTTATTCGTTCTCCAAATTGCGTAGTCATTTGTAATAACCTGACTTGACAAGTATTGACAAATATATCATATAGGATTGAGTTTCGATAAAGAAGTTTAGTGAATAACGACTCTTTCCATATTAATTTAAGGTTTATGTTATTTAATGAGGAGCATTTCAAAAAATGATGTTTCCGACACAAGTAGTATTTAGACGCAAAAGCTTAACCATTATATATTACGCTGACATTTGATTTAAAAGTTATAATTCATATATTTGCGTAATAGCATTTGCACTAAAATTCAGTCAAATCTAAAGTGGTGAGTAGTTCGGTGAGTCGAATTTCGAAAACCCTTTTAAAGATATAAAAAACGCGGAAAAAAGCGGAAGTTACAAGTTCCTCCCTCACCGCCAGGGTGTTTGAACTGACCTAACAGCATGTAAAGCGCCTGTTTCTATCATCAGTAAGGCAGAGTTTTTCAAAAAAGTGTTTGTACCGACAAGAAAAATTCTATACCTTTGCCCCACGCCAACGGGATGTAGCGTAGCCCGGTATCGCGCCACATTTGGGATGTGGAGGCCGCAGGTTCGAATCCTGCCATCCCGACGATAAAGCGATTACACGTTAAAGCCCTCTGAATTTTCAGAGGGCTTTTTTAATCAGTTTCCCGCAATTCCTCAATATAGCAAGTTATACGAAAAATCAACTTTAACAATCTTGTAAATTAAAGTGGCCTGATAAATAAACCATTAGTTTAATTTAAGCGTTTCTGTATTGAGCAGCATTGTTCACTCAACATTAATTTGCTGAATTACCATGAAAACAGCCGCAACCATTTCAAGGCGTACCTTTATTGGCAACAGTTTATATGGGGCTGGTGCTTTGGCGCTGGCGCCTGCCATAGCCGCCTGCTCATTAAAGCCGGCAAAAAAGCTGGGTATTGCGCTGGTTGGGCTGGGCAGTTACAGCACCGGGCAGTTAGCGCCAGCCTTGCTGCAAACACAACACTGCTACTTAGCCGGCCTGGTTACCGGCACACCGGCAAAGGCAAATGATTGGCAGCATAAATATAACATACCGCAACAGAACTGTTATAACTACCAGAATTTTGACCAGATAGCCAGCAACTCAGATATTGACATTATATATGTGGTTTTGCCGGTTGCCCTGCACAAGGAGTACACCATCAGGGCTGCGCAGGCAGGCAAGCATGTAATCTGCGAAAAGCCTATGGCACTAAATGCTAAGGATTGCGGGGATATGATTGCCGCCTGCAAAAAGGCCGGCCGAATGCTGTCTATAGGTTACCGGCTGCATTTTGAGCCGCACAATATGGAGGTTATGCGGCTGGGGCAGCAGCAGGTATTCGGTAAATTAACCGGCCTCGAAAATGCCAACGGCTTTTATTACGGAGGCGATCCCAATGCCTGGCGCCTGAAAAAGGCGCTTTCTGGCGGCGGCGGATTGATGGATATGGGAATTTATGCCATACAGGGAGCACGATACACCACAGGAACGGAGCCGGCAGCTGTTTATGCCACACAGCAAAAAACACGGCCCGAACTGTTTAAAGAGGTGGATGAAACCGTATTTTGGGAACTGGAATTTCCGGATGGGTTTAAATCCAAGGGAAAATCAAGTTATAATAACGACTGGAGCTATTTGAAAGCAAAGGCAGCTCATGGCGCTTTTGAGCTGGAGCCTGCTTATGGTTATGGCGGTATTGACGGTAAAACTTCCAATGGACCCATGCCATTTCCGCAAATTAATCAGCAGGCTGCGCAGATGGATGATTTTGCGCTTTGCGTTCAAACCGGCAAGCCAACACGTGTACCCGGCGAAGAAGGGATGAAGGATATGCAGGTGGTTGATGCTATTTACCGGAGCCTGGCTTCCGGTAAGCGGGAACAGATTGAACGCTGAGCGGCTTGAAAGCAAATCAGTGCAGCAAGTATGGATTGTGCATGTACGCCTTAACTGAAAACTGCAGGAATCTGCAAGTATTATTACCGGGTATCCAGTTAAGCGGCCTGCCCGGCCAGCAGATACAGTACTGCCATACGGATGGCCACGCCATTCTCCACCTGATCGAGAATGATGGACTGGCTGCTATCGGCCACATCGCTGGTGATTTCAATGCCGCGATTAATAGGGCCCGGATGCATAATGGTGATCTCTTTATTCAAAGAATTCAGTATCTGTTTATTGAGGCCATAAAGCATGGTATATTCCCGCAGTGAAGGAAAATACTTGATGTCCTGACGCTCCAGTTGTATGCGGAGCATGTTGGCAACATCGCACCAGTTCAGGGCCTTCAGCAAATTATGCTCTACTTGTACTCCTAATGAGGCAATGTATTTAGGCATGAGTGTTGTTGGCCCGCATACCATTACCTCCGCGCCTAACTGTTTGAGGCATATAATATTAGAAAGCGCTACCCGCGAATGCAGAATATCCCCGACGATAACAATCTTTTTTCCTGCCACCTCACCATATTTTTCGCGGATAGAGAACGCATCCAGCAAAGCCTGCGTGGGGTGCTCATGGGCGCCATCGCCGGCGTTTATGATCTGGGCTTTGATGTGTTTTGATAAAAATACGCCTGCACCGGCGTAGGGATGGCGCATCACCACCATATCCACCTTCATGGCCAGGATATTGTTTACCGTGTCAATTAAAGTTTCGCCCTTGCTTACGGATGAGGAGGAAGCCGCAAAATTCACAACATCGGCTGACAGCCGCTTTTCAGCAAGTTCGAACGAAAGGCGGGTACGGGTGGAGTTTTCAAAAAATATATTGGCGATGGTTACATCCCGCAGTGAGGGCACTTTTTTAATTGGCCGGTTTAATACTGATTTAAAAGTATCGGCCGTTTCAAAAATAAGCTGGATATCACTCACATTTAAGTCCTTGATGCCTAACAAATGCCGTGTGCTTAATTCTGCCATTGATGAATCGTTTATAAATTTTGTATTTTCTATCTTAGTCCGTCATTGCTGCAAGGGACCAGGTAATTTTTTATTGGCAAAACTGCTTTATAAGCAGAGGGTTGCTTCGTTCCCCGCAATGATGTGGTGATGGTTTTTTATCTGTCTGATACCAGCATTACTCTGTCTTCGCCGTCGGTTTCTTTCCAGCTTACCACTACCCGCTGCGAGGCAATGGAATCCACCTCTATGCCTGCATAGTCCGCCATTACGGGCAGCTGGCGGGCATAGCGGCGATCAACCAGGGTAAGCAACTCTACTTTAGCCGGGCGGCCAAACGCCAGCATGGCATCCATGGCAGCACGTATGGTACGGCCCGTCCATAACACATCATCCATCATGATTACTTTTTTACCTTCAATAATAAAATCAATGCGGGTTTGATTGGGCAGCAGCGGAGATTCACGCCGCCTGAAATCGTCCCGGTAAAAGGTGATATCCAGGTCGCCCTGTAAAATGGTGCTGTCCGGCAATATAGAGCGCAATTCCTCAGCTATGCGGCGTGCCAGGTGTATGCCGCGCGGCTGTAAGCCAATGATCACGGAACCGGAAAAATCGTTATGATTTTCAATAAGCTGCCTGCACAGGCGTTGTATGGTAATCTGGAAGAGCTGACCGTCGAGCAAAGTTAAGTTTTGCATCCGTTGCGTAGATTTGGGCAAAGGTAGAAAATTTGTGATTAGATGATAGGGGGCTGAGTATATTTTGCTTGCTTTTAACAAAAGAAACGTTTCAAAAAAATATAATTTGCCTGAAACAAAAAAGCCCCGCAACCTAAAGGTGCGGGGCTTTAAAAGGTAATTTATTTAATGATTATTTTGCATCTGTATCTGTTGACCTGGTTTTACGTGCATCATTTTCTGCACCTTCCATCTGCTCTTTTAATTGAGCCAGTACACTTAAATCGCCCAAAGTTGATTTTTCAACCGATTCCTTCACTTTCTTCACTGCGTTGGTCGAAGCCTTTGCTTCTTTCTTGCGGTTTTCAAAGTCCTGAACTCTGGCTTCAGCACGCTGATCTTCCCAGATGCGTGAGTGTGAAATAACGATGCGTTTGCTATCCTTATTAAACTCAATAATCTTGAAATCAGCAGTTTCATCAGCCTTGATGCTCTTGCCATCTTCCCTAACCAGGTGTTTGGTTGGCGCAAAGCCTTCTACACCATAAGGTAAAGCTACAATAGCCCCTTTGTCAGTTACCTTCAGCACAGTACCTTCATGTACAGAATCTACAGTGAAGATAGTTTCAAAGGTATCCCAAGGATTTTCTTCCAATTGTTTGTGACCTAAGCTCAGCTTGCGGTTATCAGTATCCAGTTCCAGAACAACTACATTCAGCTTTTCGCCAACTTTGGTAAATTCGTTAGGATGGTTAACTTTCTTAGACCATGACAGGTCAGAAATGTGGATCAAACCATCAATACCGTCTTCCAGTTCTACGAATACGCCAAAGTTAGTCATGTTCTTCACGGTTGCTACATGCTGGGTGCCTACTGCGTATTTCTCAGCAGCGTTCTGCCATGGGTCAGGCGTTAATTGCTTAATACCTAATGACATTTTGCGCTCTTCGCGGTCTAAGGTTAAAACCTGTGCCTCAACCTCGTCGCCAACCTTCAGGAACTCCTGAGGATTGCGCAGGTTTTGCGACCATGACATTTCTGAAACGTGTATTAAACCTTCAACGCCGGGGGTGATTTCTAAAAATGCACCGTAATCGGCAACAGTAACCACCTTGCCTTTAACTACTGAACCAATCTGGATAGATTCGTCCAGGCTTTGCCAAGGATGAGGGGTGAGTTGCTTTAAGCCTAAAGCAATACGTTTCTTCTCATCATCAAAGTCGAGCACAACCACATTCAGTTTCTGGTCTAAAGCCAGTACTTCTCTTGGGTTGTCAATCCGTCCCCATGAAATATCGGTAATGTGCAGTAAGCCGTCAACACCGCCCAGGTCGATGAATGCACCGAAATCGGTAATGTTTTTAACAGTACCTTCCAGTACCTGTCCTTTTTCAAGGCGGGCAACAATCTCAATTTTTTGGTTTTCCAGATCGTCTTCAATCAGCACCTTGTGCGATACCACTACGTTTTTAAACTCGTGGTTGATTTTAACAACTTTGAATTCCATAGTTTTACCCACATAGATATCATAATCCCGGATAGGCTTGATATCAATCTGCGAGCCTGGTAAAAAGGCTTCAACGCCCATTATATCTACTATCAAACCACCTTTGGTTCTGCTCTTCACAAAACCGGTGATAATCTCGTCATTATCAAGTGCATTGTTAATGCGCTCCCATGATTTCTGAGTTTTGGCACGCTTGCGCGAAAGCACCAGCTGACCGTTAATGTCCTCCTGTGATTCAACAAAAACATCAACCTCATCGCCAATTTTCAAATCAGGCATATCACGGAATTCAGACAGGGAAACCATACCATCAGATTTAAACCCGATATTCAGTACCACATCCTTAGCATTGATGTTAACCACAGTACCGGTAATGATTTCGCCCTGATTGATAGAGTTAAATGTAACATCGTACATTTTTTCCAGCTTCTCACGGTCGGCATCGCTGTAGTTACCAAATTTTTTGTCATCGGCATCCCAGTCAAAATCATCGCGGTTTGATGAGATTTTTGATTTGATTTCTTCAATAGAAATTGAATCAGCCTCTGACTCAATATTTTCCCTTTGGTCCAGCGTATCCACTGTACCATACTCAGCTTGTTTAGCCTGTAATTCTTTTTCTGCTTCTTGTTTTTTTGCCATTAAATAAATTTTCTCCTTTTTTCCAATACAATTGGAAGTGCAAAGGTACGGATATATTTTAAGTACAAAAAAATATTTTTAATGTTAAATATTGATAATGAAAGCCTTTTGCCATTAAAAAATGGTAGTACAATTTAATGTGCCTGCACATCAAAGGCACTCATAGTACCAGCCGAATGATTCATACTGTCATATTAAACGATAGTATCAGCCAGGCGACTGCATTTTAAATTTATACGGCTTTGCGTAAACTAAACATAACCAGCATTGTACCTTAAAGGTATCATGGCAGGCTTAGCAGAAACGTTCCGATCACTTAAATATCCAAACTTCAGGCTATACTTTATCGGGCAGTCACTCTCGCTTATCGGTACCTGGATGGAGCGTATTGCGGTAAACTGGCTGGTGTATAGTTTAACACATTCGGCGCTGATGCTGGGTATCGTAAACTTTGCCGGGCAGATACCCACCCTGCTGCTATCGCCCTACGGCGGGGCCATATCCGACAGGCATAATCGTTATAAGGTTCTGCTCATCACGCAAATAAGCGCTATGGTGCAGGGCGGCATAATGGCTGCCCTGGTGCTTACTAAAACATACCACTTGCCTGCCATTATTTTTTTAAGCGTGGTATTGGGTATAATCAATGCCTTTGATACGCCGGCCAGGCAATCGCTGATGATAAAGCTGGTAGATGATAAAAGAGATTTGCAGAATGCGATCGCCCTCAATTCGTCAATGGTGAATTTAGCCAGGCTGCTGGGGCCGGCCATTGCCGGTATATTGCTGACCACCGTAGGCACCGGGTGGTGCTTTCTGTTAAATGCAGCAAGTTTTGTTGCGGTGATTGTTTCGCTGCTGCTGATGAAACTGCCGCCTATGGAGGTTAAAAAAACTACCCAGACCGTATGGCAGAATCTGAATCAGGGCTGGCAGTATTTAAGGCACGAAAAAAACATCCAGCTCATGATTATGCTGATGGCTTGTACCAGTTTCTTTGTAATGTCGTACAGTACGCTGATGCCGGTTTTTGCCAGGGATGTGTTCAAAGGTAATGCAGGTACCTACAGCCTGCTCAACAGCCTGTCGGGACTGGGTGCGCTGTTTGGCGCTATTTATATGGCCGGATTAAAGAATACGCTTCACATCAAGCGGGTAGTTATCTATTCAAGCGTTCTGTGCGGCGTCAGTATTGCAGCTTTTGCTTACAGTTACAGCCTGCCCCTGGCCTTATTCTTTATATTGCTGTCCGGAACCGGCATGATGATGCAGATTGCAGGCACCAATACCTTTATACAAACTACCGTGGCCGATGATATGCGTGGCCGGGTAATCAGCTATTATGTAATGGCCTTTCAGGGTATGCAGCCTATCGGCAGTTTCTTTGCCGGTCTGGCCACCCATCATACCAGTCCGCGGGCGGTATTGTTTACGCAAGGGGGGCTGGGCGTTATCACAGCCATTTTGTTCGGCCTGCTGTTTCAGCGTATGCGTAACCGGCAGGTTAAGGCCGATGCAGGGCCTGCGCCTGCGCTCGAAAACGCAGGCGCGCCTATGCCGTAAGCTTTTGCTCAATATCTGAAAAAACTTTTACAAATACCGGTTGCAGTTTAAGCCGGTAAGCAGCCAGCACTTCATTCAGCTTGCCTTCCTGTTCGGCCGTAAAGGGCTGCTTCCATAGCCGCATACAAACGCGTTTTAAGGCATAAGCTACTTGTTCGGTATCGGTGTAAGTATTTAAATACCGGCTGCGCTTAAACTCAGTATGAAATCTGATAAACACACCAGTGTCGGCCACGCCGTTAAAGGTTAAAAACTTCCTGATGGTATCGTCAGCACAATTATCAAGATGCCGGTAAAATTCATCGGCGCTGATTAAGCGGTTAGTCAGCAGCAGGTTATCTAAAATCAGCTCTAAGGCAATATGGCCCAAAAAAAAGGGTTTAACCGGCGAGCCTGCTAATGCAGGCAGCAACGCCAGTTTTAGCTGATGAGAATGGTAGGTAAAAAATTCCGTATTATGGAAATGGCGGTCCACCTGCAGGTGCTTTTTCCAGCCATTGATAACAGACTGAATCTGATGGTCGGTATGGCTTAACTTCTCAGGATGGATAACAACAGCCTTATCAGCATTTTTCAACAGATCGGGCATTACAATGCCCAATACATGGTAACTATCAGCAGCGCAGCGATCAAAATAGTAATGCGACAAAAAATTCATGGCAGTGTATGGCAAAATATAAAAAAACATCCGGCTGCCGAAATTATATGGCTGATTTGCTGCGCAGGCAGCAACGGCAGGTTAGCCGGAATATAATATATTTGCGCTTTTTAAAGGATATTATCAAGATGAACTTTGTTGATGAATTGCGCTGGCGGCGCATGCTGCACGATATTATGCCCGGAACCGAGGACTTACTGAATAAAGGCATGGTGGCCGGCTACATCGGGTTCGACCCCACAGCAGACTCGCTGCACGTGGGCAGCCTGGCGCAAATCATGACGCTGATTCACTTTCAGCGGGCGGGGCACAAGCCGTTTGTGCTGGTAGGCGGGGCTACCGGTATGGTGGGCGACCCTTCGGGGAAATCGCAGGAGCGTAACCTGCTGTCGGAAGAGGTATTGCAGCATAACCTCGGCAGCATACAGGCTCAGCTCGAAAAGTTCCTGGACTTCAGCTGCGGCGCCAACAGCGCACGGGTAGTTAATAATTATGACTGGTTTAAGGACTTTTCCTTTCTCAGCTTTATACGTGATGTGGGCAAGCATATTACCGTAAATTACATGATGGCTAAGGATTCGGTTAAGAACCGTATCAGCGGCGATACCGGCATGTCGTTCACGGAGTTTACTTATCAGCTGGTGCAGGGTTACGATTTTTATTATCTGTGGAAGAACATGAATTGCGCTTTGCAGATGGGCGGTTCGGACCAGTGGGGAAATATTGTAACCGGCACGGAACTGATACGCCGCAAGGATGCAGGCGAAGCCTATGCCTTAACTACCCAATTGATTAAAAAGGCCGATGGCACTAAATTCGGCAAGACAGAGGGCGGGAACATCTGGCTGGATGCTGCCAAAACATCGCCTTATAAATTTTACCAGTTCTGGCTTAATACCAGTGATGCAGATGCTAAGGCCTATATCAGGATTTTTACCTTGTTAGATAAGCCGGCCATTGAAGCCTTAGAGGCAGAGCATGATGCTGCACCACACCAGCGGGCCTTGCAAAAGGCACTGGCTAAAGATATTACTGTGCGGGTGCATGGTGAGCCGGAGTACGGGAAAGCCATTAAATCATCCGAATTTTTGTTTGGCAATACCGGCATTGAATTTTTACAGGAGTTGAACGACGAGGAAATAACTGCCTTGTTTGAAGGTGTACCCAACTTTACTGTCAGCCAGGCCGACTTGCAGCAGGGCATCAACGTGGTGGATTTATTAGGTTCAAAGGCGGCTGTGTTCAGCTCGAAGGGCGAAGCCAAAAAAATGATTCAGGGCGGCGGAGTTGCCTTAAATAAAGAGAAAGTAAACTCTATTGATCATGTTTACACAGAAGCTCAACTAATCAATCAGAAATTCTTGGTTGTGCAAAGAGGAAAGAAAAATTATTTTCTGATTATTGCCGGATAATTTTGATTTACGACATTTAGTAGATATATTTGGATAAATGTCGTACAAAGAGAAACATCCAGCTGATCATACCGTTAATGAACCTATGGCAGCATACGTCCCCGCAGGTTCAGGATATTCATTTTATCATTTATTAACAGGTATCAAGCAGGCAAATACAGCCTCTGATTTTGATATACTAAAACTAACACGGCAGGGCCTGCCCAAAAAGGCCTTGCTGTCATTAGCGCAAAAAATATCCTTTACGCTTCAGGAACTGGCCGGAGTGATGCATATCTCTGACCGAACGCTGCAGCGTTACGAAGATAATGCAGTTATAAAAACAGAGTATGCCGAAAAGGCTATTGAATTAGCGCAGCTTTATACGCGCGGCGAGGAGGTTTTTGGTTCCATGGATAAATTTAAACAATGGATGAAAACGCCAAGCCATCTGTATAAAGGCGATACGCCAATATCTTTATTAGATACTTCTATCGGCTTTGATATGGTTTTCAAGGAACTGGGGCGCATAGAGCACGGTATTTTTGCCTGATGGTTTTATACCGCATTGCCAAATGTATTTATGCGGATGATTTGAGCGGTACCGGCGCCCGGCTGTATGGCGGCCGCTGGAACAGCGTTGGCAGGCCGGTAGTTTATCTGGCTTCGTCTCGCGCGCTGGCGGTACTGGAGGTACTGGTGCATTTGCCGCCTACGTTACTGCCCCAGGGGTTTTGTATAGCTACAATAGAAGCGCCCGATGATTTGGCCGAAATAGATGCGGCCGCATTGCCGGGCGGCTGGGACGGCTATCCTGAACCGGCGTTGCTGAAAAAATATGGCGACGGTTTTCTGAATGCCGGCAAACACCTGCTGCTGAAAGTGCCATCAGCCATTGTAAAGGAAGAATTTAACTACCTGCTTAATCCGAATCATGCTTTGATGGTAAAAGTAATCATCAGAACAAAGCAGGATTTTACCTTTGATGAACGCCTTATATAGCTGCCATGAAAGATATACCGGTTCACAAATTACAAAATGAGGCAGATGCTGGCTTAATAATCAGGCATACAGGCGATGACAATTTTCGCGTTGAGGCGAATACTATGAGTGCCCACCGCGACGATCACTATCTGTTTCTGATTATAACAACCGGCACTGTTTTTATGATGGTTGATTTCAATGAAATCATAATCCCGGCACATTCTATATATTTTATATTGCCCGGCCAGGTACATCACCGCATGCATGAAATCCAGGCAGAAGGCTGGTTTATAGCCGCCGATACATCACTGATACCTAATGATTTCAGGGCGGTTTTTGAAAATAACCTGTTGCTTCAGCAGTCGTATGTGATGGATGATCAGCGCTTTCAGCAATGTATGCTCCTGGTTCGCCTTTTAGCTGAGCAGTACAGCAGTAACCGCAACGGGGCGTTTTACCTGCAGCTGGTTAACTCTTTGTTAAACTCTTTTTTAGGTTTTGCAGCCTGCGGTTACCTACAGCAGGATACGGCTGCAAAACAAACCTCGCGCCCGGTACAGATTGCGCAGCAGTTTAAGCAGCTGTTGGCAGCCAACATTAAAAATATCAAGCAGCCATCCTGTTACGCCGGTTTGTTGAACATTACAGAATCTTACCTGAATGAGGCGATTAAAAAGGTAACGGGCTTTTCGGTTTCTTACTGGATTTTGAAGGAAGTAATGCTGGAGGCCAAGCGCCTGCTGTATTACAGCGAGCTAACCGTAAAGCAGGTAGCACATCAGCTGGGGTATGATGACCATGCTTACTTTTCGCGCCTGTTTAAAAAGGCCAATGATATTACGCCATTAATGTTTCGGGATGCTTACCGTAAATAATCCAATACTTACCTTATAAAGTCTATTTCATTACAGCGCGGTTTGCTTGTTCTTTGCAGTAATAAAAATCTACTGGCATGAATACAACCCTGCAAAAACTAAAGAAGAAGGCATCTGTATTAATTGAAAACCGTATTTTAAAAACCGGCATTGTACTGGAAGTTCGGAAGTGGAATCCATGTACAATTGTAGAAATAGACCTGCACCTGCCGCAAACCCCTATGGACGGATGGAACGAGGTAAATTATATGAAATGCAGGGTTGCCGATTTTACTTACCGTGATTATACACCTTCGGGCTGGGATGCTGAAACGCAAACCTGCACCTTGTATATTGACGTAAGCCATCAAGGGGCCGGCAGCCATTGGGCACAAAATTTAAATAAAGGCGACCAGGTCAGCTACCTCGGCATTAATTCAACCAGGCACACTCCGGTAAACACCTCAGCCGTAATTTGTTTGGGAGATGAAAGCAGTATGGGGCATTTGCTGGCCTTGCAGCAGCTTGTGGTGCCGGCTACCCGGTTTTCGGGCGCTATTGTAATGGATAGTGAGCAGCAGTGTAATCTTTTCAAAGAATATTTTAAATCGCCCCTGCAGCCTGTAGAGCGTACTGATGTGCACGGGCATCACAGCCTCACTGCCTGGCTGCTACAGCAAACTTATCACCTGCAGAACACCGTTTTTTACCTGGCAGGCAATAACACAATGATTGTGCAGATGCGTAAGCTGCTGAGGCAGCAGGGATACAGTGCTAATCAGATCCGGGCTCAAGGGTTTTGGTCATAAATGTTCGTTACTGCGGCATTGAGTTGCCCCAAATAAAAAAGCAGTTGTAAGGCAACTGCTTTTTTATTTATAGGAAAAGCGGGTATTATAACTCGCTCAATAATTCTGTTTTTTTCTGGTTGTATTCCTCCTGCGAAATCAGACTGTTATCGAAAAGCATTTTTAGCTTTTTCAACTTTTCGGTCAGTTCATCCGGCTTTTGAGGTACCGGGGGCTCTGCAACGGGCTGTTGTACAGGCGGGGGCGTTGTAGGCAGTACGGCAGGCTGCGGCAGGGTGGCAGGCGTTACTGCCGCTTGCACAAAACCATCCTTATGGGTGCCGGCAGCATCATATTGAAACGTGCCTGAGGCTGCCCTTTTTTCCTCCAACTCGCGCTGGCGGCGGGCTTCGCGCTCAGCTTCCTTGCGTTCCTGAGAGTATTGGTAAAGTTTGCGGGCCTGCACTTTGGGCAAATAATCAACGCCCATTTCTGAGCCGTTGATGGTAGTGGCGCTAAAAACGGCGCCTATGATTTCCTCCTTGGTGCTCACATCGGCAATATCCTTCCACACAAAATCAATAAACTTGATAGACAAGCCCAAGTTGGCAGGCGTGAAAAACAGGATGCGCTTATTGGTAAGCGCCACACAGTCGGGGAAAAGGTTAACCAGCGGTTTTTTTTGGGTGGCTATATAAATAATCTCCTCGTCTGTAGTCAGCAGGTCACTCAGGCGAGAATATACTTTCTCAACAGCTTTAGGGTCCTGCTGGTCGTTCAAAAACTTTTCAATCATCGTATTGATGGTTACAATTTAAGCACAAAAATAACAATAATCCGCAATAAGCAAGTGTACATCAGGCAATCAGTAAGTTACAGCCTCTGATGTCGGCATTATCAAAGCGGCCCAATATTTCAAATGAGCCATCGGGGTAAATCCGCCCTAAATCCTGCGTGGCAATAAATGAGCAGGAATTAATGTTAGCTAAATCAATAATGTTTATACCGCCCGTTTTGTCGTTATCCAGCAGCTGCAGGGGGTCGTTGGTATCGCGTGTAAAAATGCGCATCCAGGGCGGGCAGTTGAAAATTCCCTGCCCTTTAGAGTAGGCCTGCGAAAGCAGTTCCGTCATGCCGTATTCTGAGTGGATGGCTGGTACGCCAAACCCCCGGCATAACTGTTCGTGCAGTTCTTGGCGTATCATTTCCCTGCGGCGGCCTTTCATGCCCCCGGTTTCCATCACGACGAGTTCCGGGAAATTAAGCTGGTAATTCTCCGTAAAATCAAGCAGGGCAAAGGTAACCCCTATCAGCAGGGTAGGCTGGCCGGCCTGCTGCTGCGCAAGCAGCTGCTGGTGCAAATCGGCATGATTGTACAAAAAAAAGCCGCTTTCGGCATGATGGGATTGCCTGATTAACCCATCGGCCATATAAACCAGGGATGAGCCGGGGCGTTCCAGGTAGGCAGGCAGCAGCGCCAGTATGCAGTAGTTGGCGGCCGGCCCGTAAAACAGTTCAAAAGCATTCCGGAAACTATGCTCGTACCAGCTTACATCAGCCACAGGATGGCTGCTGGTAATCAGCCCGGTAGTGCCCGAACTGGTAAATGTAAGCTGCGGCTGCCGGCCGTCGGCAATGATATTCTGCGACTTAAAAAATTCTACCGGTAAAAAGGGAATCTGGTTAAGGGCGGCCACCTCCTGTGGCTTTATGCCAAGCCCCTGTATAAAATTGCTGTAAACAGGATTAGCCGCCGCCTGGTACCTGAACACCTGCAAAGCGGCCTGTTCAAAACCAGGCGAGTTGCGGATTGAAAAAATCTGCTGCTGCAGCGGCTTTTGCATAGCGCAAATATAAAAACTTAAATAAACCCGTTGAGTAGCCTTTATCGGCCTGTAAAGTTAAATTAAACCAACATGACATTTATGGGTTTAAAAGAAACGCCTGATTTTGGCGTTACTATTTAAAATTCTTCAACAATGAAAAAAATTAAACTTGCCTTATTACCCGCTGCATTGAGCGTATTTTTTGTACTGATCTCGGCTACGGCTGGCGACAAGGAAACGGAACGGCTGAATAATTCGGCCCAGGTGCTGCGCGAGTTTGGCGGTATGAAAGATGACATACCCAAGGAACTGGTACAGCAAACAGAAGGCATTATTGTAATACCTAAAATGATCAATGCCGGCTTTGCCCTGGGCGTAAAGCGCGGCAAGGGCGTAGCGATGGTTAAGCTGGATAACGGCAGGTGGAGCAACCCGGTGTTCGTTACGCTTACCGGCGGCAGCTTCGGTTTTCAAATCGGCGTGCAATCGGTTGATCTGGTGCTGGTGTTCAGGCATAAAGGCGTATTGACCAGGGTGGAGAACGGCGACTTTACCATTGGCGGAGATATTTCGGCAGCAGCAGGCCCGGTTGGCCGCAGCTCTACCGCAAGTACCGATTATAAGCTGGAGGCGGAGGTGTATTCCTACTCGCGCAGCAGAGGGTTATTTGCCGGGCTAACGGTAAACGGTACCAACCTGAGTATTGATAAGTCGGCCAATGCAGCCTTTTATGGTTCAGGTACAAGCTCTCAGGATATATTTTCGGCTTCCAAATCAGCAGCTGCTTCGGTAACTGACTTAAAAGCTGCACTCAAGGCATTGTAGAGGTACAAATAAATTCTTAATGAGATATGTAACCTATTAATATACAGTGAATAAACCTTTGTTTAATTTTATTAATTTAAAAATAAAACCAAAGGGTTAATTTGTAAGTTGTACAAGCAATAAATAACCAATTTTATGCCAAATACAAAGCACACCCACCACGAAGAAGCAGCTAATCATCATGAAGAAGCTGCCAAGCACCACCGCGCGGCACACACTGCACACACGGAAGGTAACGACGAGAAAGCATCTACCCATGCACACGCAGCAAGCGGCCACCATGCCAAAGCAGGCGAACATGCCAAGGAGGCTTCAAAGAAACATGCCGAGAAGCATACCACCAAAAAGTAAGTTAAGTTTATTTTTATGATAAAAGGGGTGAGCAGAAACTGCTTACCCCTTTTATAGTTTACCTGACAGGCATGTTATGCTGAGCAGTAGCAAAGAACCTGCAAAGTTATCTGCTCAAGTACAGGTTCTTCGCTACTGCTCAGAGTAACACCTAGTTTTAAAGGCTTAACTTAAACCGTTTTCAAAAACTATTTACTGACAAACAGCCTCTTAACCAAATATCCCGACAAGCCTGCAAAGCCACCCGTAAGGCCGCCGATGAAACCGGTAAGCGCCATCAAGGCCATCCAGTTTGGTAAATGAAATAAAGCTGCTACCCGTGTAGCCAGCATGTGACTGTTGGGCGCACTTTGAATTATGGATAACAATACCCAGGCTGCAAAAACCGAAAAAAGCGGCGACCAGAATGCCTGGGTACCCGATTGCGCGCGCCAGGCAGCCGCGCTGAAGCAAATGGCAGCCATTACCCACCAGGGCAGGCCAAAACCTGCAGCAAACACCAAAACAAATACCAAGAGTACAAGCATCTTATTTCCTGCTTAAAGTTAAGGTTGATTTAATGCGCCCGGAAGTTTGGTTTGCCGAATTCAAAAACAGCAATTCATTTAAACGGCCGTCTTTCCAAACCTGCAGCATGTTGCTGTAATAGGGGCTGCCCGGATTGCCCGACTCACCGCCGGGAAATATGCCATAGCCCTTTACCTGCGGCCCTAATTGCACTACCATGCGCCAGGAGGGCCCGTTCTCTTCCGAAAACGCGTTGATAACGCCGCCTGCGCCTCCGGCTGCAAACTTGCCGGTACCAAAACCAGGTAAATTTCCTAAATGATCAATATGTGAGCCCTTAACTGCGCCCCATGCCCAGTCAGGCCCAAACCTGCCCCGCTGGTGCGCCAGGTCATCAACGGCGCTGTTGAAAGCGCTGCTCACCACGTCGGCACAGGTTTCCCTGCCGGGCGTATGGATGTTATCGAACCAGCGTGATCTGGGCTCTTTCAGCAGCAGCTGCACTGTCCTGTCGCGCGAGGGGCGGCGCAGGTTCTGCTTTTCATCGCCGAATTCATCACTCCAAAGCATATCAGCAAACTTATCCCACCAGGATTGGAATATACTGGCGCCGATGGCATCCCGGCTAAAGCGCAGGTTCCAGTTCTTAATGGCGCGGAAGGCCTGCCGCTGTACCGCAGTTAGTTCTGAAGTATCTATATAGCTAAGCATGGCCGGCAATACATCATAAGCATGCAGGCTGTAATCATCCAGTTGTAAATTGCGCATGCTATCTACGGTAATATGCTTCATTCCGGTGAGCCGGTTGTTAATCCGTTTGCCGCGCTGATAGCTGCCAAATTCCCAGTTAAGATAATATGGATAAGAGGGGCCGGCCGGCGACTGATTGGCTGAGGCCAGGTAACCCTCAACCGGGTTTTTAGCCGTTGGGTTTTGACCAGCCGGTATCCAGCCGTGCCAGTCGTTGCCGGGGTCGCTGCCATCCATTAAAAACTTACCCTGTTCCTTATATTTAAGCGGAAACCGGCCATTCGGCGTAATGGCTATATCCTTCGCAGCATCTGCAAACACAAAGTTTTGTGCCGGCGCGGTATAATAAGTTAAGGCTTTGCGGTAATCCGCATAGCCGGCCGCGCGGTTCAGCAGGTAAAAGGTTTTAAACTCGTTGGAGGCATCATGCGCAATCCAGCGCAGGGCGGCATTAACAGGTACATTTGCCCGTCCGCGCTTTCCCTTTTGTGAAGTATCAGTATAAACCACCGGACCGTGATGCGTATATAGAACGGTATCAGTTTCGGGCAGCCGGCCTTTAATCTGTATCACCTCAATTCGCTTTTGCACAGGGTGCCACTGATTACTGTACCAGTATTCATTTTTAGAGGCATTCTTAAAGCGAATCTGATACCAGTCGAGCACATCAGCCTCTACATTGGTTACGCCCCAGCTTACCTTTTGATTGTAACCAATAATAATGCCCGGTGCACCCGGCAGTGAAACGCCGTTAACGTTAACACCCGGCGCCGAAAGCTGTATCTGGTACCAGATGGATGGAAAGGTTAAATGCAGATGCGGATCATTGGCCAGCATAGGGTAACCGGTAACCGTTTTGCTGCCGCTTACGGCCCAGTTGTTGCTGCCGATGCCATCCGTTTTTTCGGGTGTTTTAATACTGCTGGTTTGCTGCAGGTAGCTAACGGAGGGTTTGGGCAAAGGCAGCGGCTCAAAGTTAAAGGGCGTGCCTGCCGGAATGATAGGCTGCTCGCGGTAAGGATAGTCAGGAAACAGGTCTTTGACTGCCGCCGGGCCAAACTTGCTGAGCGTGTTGGTCATGGCGAACTGGTCGGAGCCGCCCGCCAGCGTTTCTGACATCAGCTTGAGCAGGAAGGCGCAGTTAATGGGCTTCCAGTCTTCCGGCGCATAATTCAGCAGCTTAAACTCAATCGGGTATTGTGCCGGCGTTAAGGAATGGATATAGCTGTTAATGCCATCAGTGTAAGCCAGCAGCATTTGCCGGGTTACCGGGTCCTTCATCATCTCGTTAATCGTATTTTCGGCACCGTAAACCATGCCCATACGGCGGTGGTAACGGTCGATATCAAGTGCCGACGGGCCCACAACCTCGGCCAAACGGCCGGCGGCGCTGCGGGTTTGAATATCCATTTGCCACAGGCGGTCTCGGGCGGTAAGATAACCCTGGGTAAAATACAGGTCATGATTGTTGCCGGCAAAAACATGGGGGATGCGGTCTTCATCAAACCGTATGGTAACCCGGCCGTTTAAGCCCTGCAGTTGAAGCTGTTCATCTCCGCCTGCTTTAACGCTTTCCGCATTTTGCCAGAAACCGGTTGCCGGGTTCAGAAACTTCCCCAGGGGCGGAATATGGCCAAACTGAGTTTGCAGCGCCCAGATGAGCGCTCCGGTAACAGTGAGTGATAGTATGGCTTTGAACAGTTTCATTAAGGCTGATTTGCTGTTAACAGAGATCGCGGTATTACCCTCAGTGTTCCTGCCGGTTCTATTGAAATTAAATAAGAATTTTGAAAGTAAGGCATTCATAGCGGTACAAAGCTGCCGGTAACAATCTCAAGGTAAATATAGATTGTTTGACGCGATTGAGTAGAAATCAAATATTATAAATTTGAAATTTGAGCTAAAAATTTGTAATTCGCCTTGAGCATATAATTCACATAAATATGTTAAGGATTATCTGACATAATTTTAAACAATGCCTCCATCTTCATTAAAAACTATACTTAAAACAGGTTTGGCTACTTCCGGGATAGTAACGTTATATAAATTTACTGATCTGCTCTTTGTTTATCATTATTTTAAATACGAGTACTATATAGCTGGAGTAGCTGTAACGTCGCTGCTGACAGGAATTTTATTAGCTGTAAACTATCAAAAGAACAAATTACCATGCAATACCTATAATCCGCTTGAGCGCCTTACCGCAAAAGAATTGATAGTTTTGGCAATGATTAGCCAGGGTAAAGCCAATAAAGAAATAGCAGCATTGAATTTTGTAGAAGTCAGTACAATAAAAACACATATCAATAATATATACGCTAAAGTTGAAGTTAAGAACCGGAAGGATGCCATCAAGATGTATCAGCTACACCATTTCAATCTAAAATCAACCCTTTCTCCATCCGTTGTAATTTGACTTTGCAGGTACAGCCATACATTTTTGCAGCATGAATAAAATTAATTTATGGAAGCATGCTGCTATAACCGGCCTGCTTACAGGTACGTTTGCCGTTGTTGTTTTTAGTTTAGCGGATAATTTAAACCGCTCTAATAATTGGAACTACAATCCAGTAACGCTTCGCGGGTTAACCGGCCTGCTAACTATTGTTATATTAGCCATAGGTATTTATACCGGCATGGCAAAGGTAAAGCGCGATAATGGCAGGAAGCTTACTTACAGGCAGGCATTATTGTCCGGGATAATGATTTCGGTTGTCACCGGGATAATTACAGCCGCCATAGGTTTAATATATTCCTTAATAATCAACCCGGGATATGCTGATTATATGATTCGGGAGAATCAAAGGATAATGCAGATTAACCACAATAACGCTGCTGAAATTGCTGCAAGCACAGCCAGCCTGCAGAAGCAGATGAGCACAACTATACAAATTGTGCAGGCTCTGGCCGGGCAAATAGTTTCAGGAACATTATTGTCGATAATTATTGGTGCATTTGTAAAATCTAACAGAGATTGATAAAGCCGAGCTGCAATAAACGGCATTTTTAATAAGTGCAGCTGTTATCAGCTTTTTATGAACCGAATGATATAAAAGAACAATTTATCGATATTAAAAAATATGCTTAAAAAAGGGGAGCACATTGAAGGTACACCGCCCGAATTACAGGCGTTGCTTGATCAGGACGAGGAAGCCAACAGGTTTTTTGAAAGTCTGTCAAGGTCCTATAAACAAGGGTATTGTGATTGGGTTGGTTCTGCCAGGCAGGAAGACACCCGCAACGCGAGAGCTGGAAAGGCCTTGATTATGTTAAAAAACAAGCAAAAAACATTAAAGACTTAAATATATTGAGCTTTCAATTTTATTCGCCCTCAGGTTACTCTGCCGGAAACATTTTAGGTCCTTATTATTCATACTGTTGAATTTATCATAAATTTGAAACGTAGTAAGCAGCAAGCTTACTGATACCAATTGTACCTGCGTTTACAAATTCTATGAGAAAACTTATTTTAGCCGCAGCGCTTTTTGTGCTCACTGCATCGAGCCTGCGGGCACAAACGCCCGCGCTG
Source organism: uncultured Mucilaginibacter sp. (assembly GCA_964241965.1). Lineage (GTDB taxonomy): Bacteria > Bacteroidota > Bacteroidia > Sphingobacteriales > Sphingobacteriaceae > Mucilaginibacter. The sequence continues at coordinate 19,522 of CAXTAP010000024.1, read as the reverse complement.
GAAAGAGTGGAGCCCATGTTCTGGTGGGCAGGCATGAGCAACCCTAACCTGCAGCTGCTGGTACATGGCAATCATATTGCCGCCCGCACGGTACAGCTGGCCTATCCCGGCGTAAAGCTGAAAGCGGTGCACAAGGTTGAAAACGCCAATTATCTGTTTCTGGATTTACTGGTTGCTCCGTCGGCCAAACCGGGAGCATTCCCGATAAAATTTGTAAAGAGCGGTGACAAGGACCTGTTATACACCTACACGCTCAAAAGCCGCAGCCATGCCGCCAACAGGGCGCAGGGCGTTACCAGTAAGGACTTGATTTACCTGCTGATGCCCGACCGCTTCTCAAACGGCGATCCGGCCAACGACAGCCAGCCCAAACTGCGCGAAACCGGCATACACCGCGATTCCATGTTCAGCCGCCACGGCGGAGATATCAGGGGCCTGATGAATCATTTGGATTACCTGAAAGACCTGGGCATAACCACCATTTGGATGACCCCCGAAATAGAGAATGATGAACCTCACGCCTCCTATCATGGTTACGCCGTAACTGATTACTATAAAATAGACCCGCGCTATGGCACCAATGAACTGTACAAACAATATGTGGATAAATGCCATGCTATGGGCCTCAAGGTTATCAAGGATCTGGTGCACAACCATGTAGGTACGGAGAGTTATCTGATACAGGCTATGCCCATGAAGAGCTGGGTGCATCAATGGCCCCGATACACCAACTCCAATTTCAGGGATATGGCCGTAATGGATCCGCATGGTGCGCCGCAGGATCGTAAAAAGATGCTCGACGGCTGGTTCGACCGCCGCATGGCCGATTTAAACGAAAACAACCCGTATGTTCAGAATTACCTCACCCAAAATCACATCTGGTGGGTAGAGTATGCCGGCATTGATGGCTTCCGGCTGGATACCTATCCTTATAATGATGCCGCCTACATGGCCGATTGGGCGCAAAAGGTGCAGGCCGAGTTTCCTCATTTATCTGTTTATGGCGAAACGCTGGTATGGTCGGCTGCCAACCAGGCCTTCTTTACCGGCGGCAATACGGTAAACCGCGGCTTTGATACGCACCTGCCCGGCATAACCGATGGTGTGGTTAAGGATGCTGTTTACGAGGCGCTGAACGGCAAACCGGGCTGGACGGATGGCGTAAATCGCCTGTATGCGGTTTTGGCGCAGGACTTTTTATATCAGGATGCGACCCGGAACGTAATATTTCTGGATAATCATGATATGAGCCGTTTCCTCTCGGCAGTGGGGGAAGATATTACCAAATATAAATCGGGTATGGCTATGCTGATGACCTTGCGCGGGATACCGCAGATGTATTACGGCGATGAGATACTCATGAAGAATTTTTCTAATCCCGATGGTTTAGTGCGGGAGGACTTTCCGGGCGGCTGGCCCGGCGACAAGGATAATAAATTCACCGCCGAAGGCCGCAGCAAAAAGGAGAACGATGCTTTTAACTATGTTCGTAAGCTGGCTAATTACCGCAAGGCAACTACCGCCCTGCAAACCGGCCGGCTGATGCAGTACATACCTGAGAATGATATTTATGTGTATTTCAGGTACGATGACCAGAAAACGGTAATGATAGCTTACAACAGCAGTGATAAGGACGCGCCATTAAGCACCGGCCGGTATCATGAGCGGATAGGCAATGCCAAAAAGGCGATTAACATCATTACCGGTGAAACTGTTGACCTGGGCAGCCTGGCCTTAAAAGGAAAATCAACCCTTGTTTTGGAGCTGTTGCCTGCTGCAACTCATTAAATATTGTTTCAACGCCTCTGCGCATCATTAAAATTATAAATGAACACTATACAAGCCTGTATTTTTGATCTGGATGGCGTTATTGTAGATACAGCCATTTACCATTATAAAGCCTGGAAGCGCCTGGCCAATGAACTGGGTTTTGACTTTACCGAAGAAGATAATGAGAAACTGAAAGGCGTTAGCCGCACCCGGTCATTAGACCTGATACTGCAATGGGGCGGCGTAACCAAAACCGAAGCCGAACGGGAGGAGCTGGCTGCCCGCAAAAATAACTGGTATGTAGAGATGATAGGGCAGATGAAGCCTGACGAAATTTTACCCGGCGCCAAAGAGTTTTTACAAGCCTGCTGTGCCGCGGGTTTAAAAACGGCATTGGGCTCGGCTAGCAAAAACTCTATGATGATACTGGAAAAAATTAACCTTGCGGGCATGTTTGATGCCATTATTGACGGCAACAAGGTAAGCGCCCCGAAGCCCGATCCGGAGGTTTTTCTTAAAGGCGCAGAAGCTGTAGGTGCAGCTCCGGTTCATTGTGTGGTTTTTGAGGATGCCATTGCCGGTATTGAAGCCGCCAAAAACGGAGGTATGATAGCTGTAGGCATCGGTAACCCGCAGGTGTTAACCGGGGCCGATTTAGTAGTAAGCGGTTTAGACCAGATGAGTTTGGATAAGTTGAATCTAATGTGAAGTGTTGTTTTACAATAAATGAAGCAGCAGCCCCACCCAAACCCTCCCCGGAAGGGAGGGCTTTAAGAGTTTTTATTTAAAAGCCTCCCCTGCAGGGGGAGATTCAGAGGGGGCTGCTGCTTCATTTATTGTAATGACGTAAGAAGTAACCGTTATGCAGAGAATAAATGAAAAATTATATCAAAATTGATGAGTGGAAAATTATAGAGGAAGGATTTAATCCTCATTATAATAAAATTTCGGAAAGCATATTTAGCCTGGGTAACGGCCGGATGGGCCAGCGGGCTAACTTTGAGGAAACTTACACCGGCGAAACCTTGCAGGGCAATTATGTGGCGGGCGTTTATTACCCTGATAAAACCCGTGTGGGCTGGTGGAAAATCGGTTACCCTGAATATTTTGCCAAGGTGCTGAATGCTGCCAACTGGATAGGTATCAACATTACCATTGATAACGAACCGCTGGATCTGAACACCGGTAAGGTAGGCAGCTTCAGCCGTGAACTGAACATGAGGGAGGGTTACCTTAAAAGAGTTTTCAGCGCCACAACCCCGCAGGGGAAAGAAGTACAGGTCGAAGCCATCCGCATGTGCAGTATTGTGAATGATGAGGCAGGCGCCATACGCTATACCATAACCCCGGTAAACTTCAGCGGCACCATCAGTATAGAGCCATATATTGACGGTGATGTGAAAAACAAGGATGCCAATTATGATGAAAAATTTTGGGATGAGGTAAAAAAGGGCAGCTTTAGCGGTGGCGGCTTTGTGCAGTTGCGTACCAAAAAAACAGGTTTTGAGGTGGCTACCGGTATGCAGTATGCCGTTACCCACAACCAAGAGCCGGTTAATGTGCAGGCTGAAGTTATTGAAAAAGAGAAATATGCAGGCGCCCGGTTTGCCCTGCAGGCGCAGCAGGGGCAGGCTATCAGCATTTATAAGTATGCGGCTAACCTGTCATCACAAAACTATCCGGCTGCTGAGCTGGAAACCCGGTTATTAGGTACGCTGAAAGCCATCAGCGCGAAGGGCTTTGAAACCATGCTTGCCGAGCAGGCTGCCGCCTGGGCAGAAAAGTGGAAGCATAACGACATTATCATTGAGGGCGATGCCTCGGCGCAGCAGGCCATCCGCTTTAACATTTTTCAGCTTAATCAAACCTATACCGGCGAGGACGACCGCCTGAATATCGGCCCGAAGGGCTTCACCGGCGAAAAATACGGCGGCTCTACCTACTGGGATACGGAGGCTTACTGCGTGCCCTTTTACCTGGCTACCGCGCCCCAAAAGGTAACCAGAAATTTGTTGCTGTACCGCTATAAGCAGCTGGGCAAAGCCATTGAGAATGCTAAGCAGTTAGGATTCAGTAATGGCGCTGCACTATACCCTATGGTAACTATGGACGGTACTGAATGCCACAACGAGTGGGAAATTACTTTTGAAGAGATACACCGCAACGGCGCCATTGCTTATGCCATATTTAATTATGTACGCTATACAGGTGATGAACAGTACCTGGCCGATTACGGGCTGGAGGTGCTTGTTGCCATTGCCCGTTTCTGGGCGCAAAGGGTAAACTGGTCGGGCAGTAAGCAGCAGTATGTAATGCTGGGTGTAACCGGGCCAAACGAGTATGAAAACAATGTTAACAATAACTGGTACACCAGCAAACTGGCTGCCTGGTGCCTGAAATATGCTGCCGAAACAGCCGAAAAGGTGAAAGCTGCAGATATTGGCAAATATCAGGCTTTAATCAGCCGCATTGATTTCAGTGAAGAAGCAGAAACTGCCGATTGGAGGAATATCATTGAAAATATATACCTTCCGTATGATAACGAGCAGCAGATATTTTTACAGCAGGACGGATACCTCGATAAGGAACAGATACTTGCAAAGGATTTGCCGGCTGCCGAGCGGCCTATCAACCAGCACTGGAGCTGGGACCGCATTTTACGCTTCTGTTTTATTAAGCAGGCTGATGTGCTGCAGGGCATTTATTTTTTTGAGGAGGAATATGATCTGAATACCATCCGCCGCAATTTTGACTTTTACGAACCGCGCACCGTGCATGAGTCGTCGCTTTCGCCCTGTGTGCATGCCATACTGGCCGCCAAGCTGGGCGACGAGGCGCGCGCCTATGAATTTTACCTTCGCACCTCGCGGCTGGACCTGGATGACTACAACAACGACACTGAAGATGGCTGCCATACTACTTCTATGGCAGGTACCTGGATGTCGGTAGTGGAGGGTTTCGGGGGTATGCGGGTGAGGGGCGGGCAGTTGTCGTTCCAGCCTTTTTTACCGGCTAAATGGCAGTCATTTTCATTCCACATCGGTTTCCGGGGCGCGTTGCTTGATGTTAAGGTAAGCAGGGCAGGTGTACAGATTACCAACCAGTCGGGCAGTGGGCTTACGGTAAACGTGTACGGTAAAGAGCAGATAATAGAAGCGCATGATAATGTGCATGTTGAAGCACAGGCAACTTTATGAAAAAATGTTTAAAGATCGGATTGGCGGCGCTGGCATTGGTTGTACCCATAGTTGCTGTTGCGCAAAGCCGTAAATATAAAACCAAACAACACATGGCATCATCACAGCTCACCCATAAATTAATTATTTACCAGCTGCTGCCGCGCCTGTTCGGCAATAAAGTAACGCTTAACAAACATTACGGCTCCGTACAGGAAAACGGCGTGGGTAAGTTTAATGACATTAATGACGCGGCCCTGCGGCAAATTAAAGGCATGGGTTTTACGCATGTATGGTTTACCGGTGTAATTGAACATGCCACCATGACGGACTATTCAGCCTATGGCATACCGCCCGATGACCCGGACGTGGTTAAGGGCCGTGCAGGTTCGCCCTACGCCATTAAGGATTATTATGACGTTGACCCTGATTTGGCTGTTGATGTACCGCATCGCATGGCTGAGTATGAAGCGCTTATCAGGCGCACTCATGCTAACGGTTTGAAGGTGCTGATGGATTTTGTGCCCAACCATGTAGCCCGCGCTTACCACTCGGATGTAAAGCCCGCCGGTGTGCGCGATATAGGGCAGGATGACGATAATACCAAAGCCTTTGATCCGCATAATGATTTTTATTACACACCGGGGCAGGCCTTTGCAGTTCCGGGCGGCTATAATCCGGGCGGAGACGATTTTCATAGTCCGCTTAAGGATGGCCGGTTTAACGAAAACCCGGCTAAGGCAACTGGTAACGATGTATTCAGCGCCACGCCATCCATTAATGATTGGTTCGAAACCGTTAAACTGAATTACGGTGTGGATTATCAGAATAATCGTACGCCGCATTTTGAGCCTGTACCGCCGCTTTGGCAGAAAATGTACGGTATATTGCATTATTGGGCGCAAAAAGGGGTGGACGGATTTCGCTGCGATATGGTGGAAATGGTGCCGGCAGAATTCTGGCACTGGACAACCGCCCGGTTAAAGGCGGAGTTCCCGGACCTGATTTTTATAGGTGAAGCCTATGATGCCGGCAAGTATCACAACTATATTGCCGGCGGCGGTTTCGATTACTTGTACGACAAGGTGGGCTTGTATGATGCCATACGGCGCCTCACCCGCAATGAACCGCAGGCTACCACCTGGGATATTAACCATGTGTGGAATTACGATGCCAAAGATATTGATGAGCATATGCTGCGCTTTATGGAAAACCATGATGAGCAGCGCATTGCCAGCCCTGATTTTGCAGGCGATGCCATGCTGGCCATACCGGGCATGATTGTAACTGCCACTTTGAACCGCGGGCCGGTCATGATTTACTTCGGCCAGGAAGCCGGCGAACCGGGTGCAGGTACTGAGGGCTTTAGCGGCATGGATGGCCGCACCACTATTTTTGATTACTGGGGTGTGCCCGAGCATCAAAAATGGATGAACAGCGGCGCTTTTGACGGGGGCCGGCTGTCCGACAGTCAGAAACAGCTGCACGGGTTTTACAGTAAATTGCTGAACACTGTAAAAAACAGTGATGCCCTGAGCAATGGCAGTTTTTATGAACTGATGATGGCTAATGAGCATAGCAGCGGCTTCAATACCCGCCTGTATATTTATCTGCGTTATACTGCTAATGAAAGGGTATTGGTGATAACCAACTTTAACCGCTCAGCGCAGAACATTCAGGTACAGATGCCTGCCGATTTATTGCAGCAATTGCAAATCAGCGGCGCTGTTGATTTCAGAGATTTGATGGGAGGGCAGGTACTGCATACCGGCAATATTCAAAACGGTGTGAATGTAACACTACCGGCCATGAGCGGAATGATGATAAAGTTTTAACGTAAACTCACGCATGATTGCACTCCCCACCCAAACCCTCCCCGATGGGGAGGGCTTTATGAGATAGTTAAAAGTCTCTCCTGCCGGGGGGAGATTAGAGGGGGTATGATTGCTTCGTTCCTCCGCAAAGGCATGATGCAACGCGGTAAACCATTAAATACAATAGTGCAGAAAATATAAACCAATTCAATAAACTAACAAACCAATGAACAGTATCACCTCAATTGCTCAGAAACCCAGATTGAGTTTTTGGCAGATCTGGAATATGAGCTTCGGCTTTTTGGGTATTCAGTTCGGCTTTGCCCTGCAGAACGGCAATGCCAGCCGTATCCTGCAAACTTTTGGGGCTGATGTGGAGCACCTGTCGTGGTTTTGGCTGGCTGCCCCCTTCACCGGCATGATTATTCAGCCTATCATCGGCCATTACAGTGACCGTACCTGGAACTGGCTGGGCCGCCGCCGCCCGTATTTTCTGGCCGGTGCCATTCTTTCCGGGCTGGCTTTGTTTCTGATGCCAAATTCGGGTGCATTGGCTTTGTTTATTCCGCCCATCATTGTAGGGGCAGGCATGCTCATGATTATGGATGCCTCCTTCAACGTTGCGATGGAGCCTTTCCGGGCGCTGGTAGGAGATAACCTGCCCGACAGCCAGCGCAGCATAGGCTTCTCGGTCCAGACGTTTCTGATCGGCATTGGCGCCGTAGCCGGTTCATGGCTGCCATATATCCTGGCCAATTATTTCGGCGTAGCCAAAACAGCTGCGCCCGGCCATATTCCCGATAATGTGCTGTACTCCTTTTATGCGGGCGGCTCGGTACTGCTGGCTACCATTATTTACACGGTTGCTACCACCAGCGAGTATCCGCCGGCAGAGTATAATAGTTTTTTTGCGGCTGGCAATGATCCGGAGGAGCATGCAGGTTTGTCATCCATATTTACCGACCTTAAGCGTATGCCCGTAACTATGAGGCAGCTGGGCCTGGTACAGTTTTTTTCGTGGTTTGCGTTGTTCTCTATGTGGGTATTTACTACCCCTGCCCTGGCCGAGCACGTTTACCATGTAAAGCCCGGCGATACTACATCGGCTGCCTACAATGACGCGGGCAACTGGGTGGGCATCCTGTTTGGTATCTATAATGGGGTATCGGCAATTTATGCGCTGTTTCTGCCGGCCATAGCAAGGGCTACCAGCCGCAAAACCGCCCATGCCTTTTCCCTGCTGATGGGCGGAGCAGGGCTGCTGTCCATGTTTCTTATACAGGACCCTAAATGGCTGATTTTGTCAATGGCGAGTATCGGTTTGGCCTGGGGCAGCATACTGGCTATGCCATACGCAATTTTATCAGGCTCTATACCGGCTAAAAAAATGGGTGTGTATATGGGTATATTTAATTTTTTCATCACATTTCCTCAAATAGTTAATGGTATTTTCGGTGGCCCCATCGTTAAATATTTTTATAGCGGCCATGCCATTTATGCCATTGTTTTAGCCGGTGTTTTCATGATTTGCGGGGCAATAGCTGTTCTATACGTGCAGGATAACCACGATGTGCGTATCAAAAAGCAAACTGCTGCGTAAAAACCATTTTTAGTGGCTCAATTATTGGAGTTTAATATTTGCAGGCATTGTTTCAGCAGCCTGCAAAAGATAAATTATATTGCGCCACCCTAATTTGATGGATTAATGGAAGAAGATATACTAAAATCTGATTTAAACCCCGAACTTATAACCAGCAAGGTACTCGCAAAAAAGGAGGCCGAAGAAGAGATTGCAGAGGAGGAAATATTCCGGCACGTAAATAATCCTGCCGCTGATATAAAGCCCATTGTCAAAAAGTACCTTGCCGCACCTACCGCAGTAACACAAAAGGGTAACCGCTTTTTCTTTACCGATGGCGATGCCCGCGTGGAGGTTATGGTAGTTACCGATGAAATCATCAGGGTAAGGCTGGCGCCGCACGGTGTTTTCCTGGATGAGTTTTCCTATGCGGTTCCGGCATTGAATCAGAAGGTGCCTGATTTGCAGCTGGAGGAAGATGAAGTGGAGTACAGGATATTAACTGCTTCAGTCAATTGCCACATTAGTAAGGAAAACTTCTTCATTTCGTTTTCCGACAAGCAAAATCATATCACCAATGCCGATTCGGTAGCCATGCACTGGGAAGAAAACGTGCAGTTTGGGGGCTATTACGTATTCGGCACCAAGGTATGCCATTCTGAGGAAGCTTTTTACGGGCTGGGCGATAAGGCCACCGACCTCAACCTGCGCGGCAAACGCCTAAGGAACTGGAACACTGACGCCTATTCTTACGCCTGGGGCCAGGATCCGCTATACCGCAGCATCCCGTTCTATATCAGTTTAAATGAGGGTATAGCACACGGTATATTTTTTGACAACACCTTTAAAAGTCACTTTGATTTTGGCGCTGAAGACCGTACCCGGACAAGTTTCTGGGCTGATGGCGGCGAACTGCAATATTATTACATTCATGGCCCGCACATGATGGATGTGGTGAAGCGCTACGCCTCCATTACCGGCACGCACCCCATGCCGCCGCTTTGGGCGCTGGGTTACCACCAATGCCGCTTCAGCTACTATCCCGAATCAAAGGTAAAGGCGGTGACCAAAAAATTCAGAGAGAACCGGATTCCGTGCGACTGTATTCATCTGGATATTGACTATATGGATGGTTACCGCTGCTTTACCTGGAACCGTAAATACTTCCCTAATCCCGAAAGGATGGTGAAGGAAATAGCAGCACAAGGTTTTAAAACGCTTGTTATTGTTGATCCCGGCATCCGGGTGGATGATAATTATGAGGTATTCAGGCAGGGTAAGGCTAACCGCTACTTTTGCCGCCGCAGCGATGATTATTTTATGGAAGGGCATGTTTGGCCGGGCCGCTGCCAGTTCCCGGATTTTACCAATCCCGAAGTGCGTACCTGGTGGGGCGGCCTGTTTGATGAACTGATTAGCATCGGCATTACGGGTGTCTGGAATGATATGAATGAGCCGGCTGTTTTTGGTTCGGGCACCTTTCCTGATGATGTACGGCATCAGTACGATGGCTTTCGCGGTTCACACCGCAAGGCGCACAATGTGTATGGTATGCAGATGGTGCGCGCCACTTACGAGGGCATGTGCAAACTCATGAAGAACAAGAGGCCGTTTACCATAACCAGGGCAGGTTACTCGGGTGTGCAGCGCTACTCGTGCGTATGGACGGGGGATAATATTGCTTCGTGGGAGCATTTGCGCCTGGGCAACCTGCAATGCCAGCGGCTGTCTATGTCGGGCATATCATTCTGCGGCACTGACATCGGCGGCTTCAGCGGCAATGCCGATGGCGAGCTGTTTACCCGCTGGATACAAATGGGCACCTTTTCGCCGTTTATGCGGGCCCACTCCGCCGGCGATACCAAAGAGCGCGAACCCTGGAGCTACGGCGAGCCTTATACTTCTATTAACCGCAAATTCATTGAATTGAGGTATCGCCTGCTGCCTTACCTGTACTCGGTATTCTGGGAGCACCACAGGTATGGCTTCCCGATGCTGCGGCCCGTGGTGATGCAGGAACAGGAAAAGATGAGCAATCAGGCACGCCAGGATGAATTTACCTATGGCGATAAAATACTGGTTTGCCCGGTGATGGAACCCGGCCAAGCCAGCCGCAGGGTTTACTTAACTGAGGGCGACTGGTATAATTTCTGGACCAATGAAATGGTAAGGGGGGGCAGGGAAATAGAGGTGCTTACCCCGATTGAAACCATACCGCTGTTTATTAAGGCTGGCGCTGTAATACCCGAATACCCGGTAATGCAGTATGTGGGTGAAAAGGAAATTGAGGAAGTTAAGCTGAATATTTATTACAGCAGTTATGAAGTAAACTCGTTTATGTTCGAAGATTATGGAGAAACCTTTGCTTACGAGCAGGACATATATCTCGAAAAGAAATTCGCCGTGAGGGGCCGGTCTAATAATCTGATTATCAGGCAAAGCTCCGAAGGGTTGTACACGCCCCGTTATGATAATTATCATTTTAACATTGCCGGTTTGCCCTTCAAGCCGTCAAAGGTGATTATTGACAATAAGGAGGTCAAAGGTTTCAAGAGAACGGCTCCCGGAGGGATCGAGTTCAGGTTCAGTAAGAACTTTAAGTATATCGAAATTTCAAAATAACAGTAAAGGCGGTGGCAGCACCGCCTTTTTCATTTTTGGATTCAACTGATACTGAAAAAAACAGGCTTAACAGCATTACCTTTCCGCAGGTAAAACAACAGGCGGTAAGCCGTGTTAAAAAACTACCTTTATGCTTATAATTTTTAATTGTAAGAAAGCCTAAAAGCTGTCTATCTATCATGGCAAAAAAAACTTCCCCCAACAATGAATCAGCCGATCAGGAACCGATTGGCAATACGGCTGCAAAGCGTAAAAAGGCAGATCCTGCTGATGCACAGGCCGGCAAAACTTTTCCGCAGAGCGAACCTGTAAAAACAGTAAAGCCCAAAACTGCCAAAACAAAAACGGCAGGCAAAGAGAGTTTTCCGGAAGATCAGCCTATTAATACGCAAAAGCCTGCTGCCCGTAAAAGCAAACAGGCGGAGCCTGCCATACAACCGGTTGATATAAGCACGGCAAAGCCGCAGCGGGGTAGCAAAAAGCTTTCTGCAGCCGGCAAGCCGGCTAATGGTTTAGAAAACAACATAGATAACGGCACCCTGTCTGCCGAGCTGCTGCAGGTATCGCAAGCCCGCAGGCATAGCCTCAAGCCGGTTGAAACCTACAGCCGTTTTACCGATTTCGACATCAATTTATTTAAGGCGGGCACACATTATAAATTATACGAAAAATTAGGTTCCCATGTGGTCGAATATCAGGGCATCATAGGCACCTATTTTGCTGTATGGGCGCCAAATGCGCAGTACGTATCGGTCATCGGCAATTTCAACGGCTGGGATAAGGGCTCGCATGCCTTGTACCACCGCTGGGATGCTTCCGGCATTTGGGAGGGTTTTATTGCGGATGTAGGCAATGGCGAGGTATATAAGTACTTTATTGATTCATCAACCGGCGAGAAACTGGAGAAGGGCGACCCCTTTGCCCTGCGCTGGGAAGAGCCGCCGCTAACGGCATCCATCGTGGCCGATACTTACTACGAGTGGCAGGATAATGACTGGATGACTAACCGCTATGAGCGTAACGCGCTCGATAAGCCCTACTCAGTTTATGAAATGCACATCGGCTCCTGGGCCCGCAATGTGGAAAGCCCGAATGATTTTTACACTTACAGCGAAATAGCCGACCGGCTGGTGCCTTACCTGCAGGAAATGGGCTTTACGCATGTAGAGCTGATGCCGGTTATGGAGCATCCGTATTACCCCAGCTGGGGCTACCAGATTACCGGATATTTTGCCGCGTCATCCCGCTATGGCACACCGCAGCAGCTGATGTATCTGGTAGAGCGTTTGCACCAGGCCGGTATCGGCGTGATACTGGATTGGGTGCCTTCTCATTTTCCAGGTGATGCCAACGGGTTGTATAATTTTGATGGCACCCATTTGTATGAGCATGCATCGCTGGAAAAGGGTTTTCACCCGGACTGGAAATCATATATCTTTAATTACGGCCGCAACGAGGTTAAGGCATTTTTAATCAGCAATGCGCTGTTCTGGCTGGAACGTTACCATGTGGATGGCTTGCGAGTAGATGCAGTAGCCTCCATGCTGTACCTTGATTACTCGCGCAATCACGGCGAGTGGCAGCCCAACGTTTTCGGCGGTAATGAGAACCTGGAAGCTATTGCCTTTTTAAAGGAATTCAACATGGCTGTTTACAGCCACTTTCCGGATGTGCAAACCATTGCTGAAGAGTCCACCTCGTTTCATGGCGTAAGCCGCCCGGTATATAACGGCGGTTTAGGCTTTGGCATGAAATGGATGATGGGCTGGATGCACGACACGCTGGATTATTTCAGCAAGGACCCGCTGTACCGCAGATACTACCATGATGAACTGACCTTCGGGCTGATATATGCCTTTTCTGAAAACTTTATGCTGCCCTTCTCGCATGATGAGGTGGTTTATGGCAAGCAATCGGTACTCAATAAGATGCCGGGCGATGAATGGCAGAAATTTGCCAACCTGCGCCTGCTCTACGGCTTTATGTTTACCCACCCCGGCAGCAAGCTGCTGTTTATGGGCGATGAGTTTGGTCAGGGGCGTGAATGGAATTTTGCCGAATCGTTAGACTGGTGGGTGCTGGAGTATGAAAACCATCAGGGCATCAAGGAGACCGTAAAGGCGCTCAACAGGCTCTATAGGGAACAGCCTGCGCTATATGAGAAGCAGTTTGACCATACGGGGTTTGAATGGATAGACGGCGGCAATGCCAACGACTCCATCCTAGTATTTACCCGCAAAGGCTATGAAGACAAGGATGACTTGTTAGTGGTGCTGAATATGACGCCACAGGTCTATTACCATTATCGCGTAGGTACGCCGGCCGGGGGCGCCTGGAAGGAGATTTTTAACTCTGACCATACCCGTTACTGGGGCAGCGGCGTAGATAATCCGCAGCCGTTAAACACTGAAACGGAACCCTGGCATGGCCGCGAAAATTCATTGCAGATAACCATTGCGCCGCTGAGCGCCATTGTATTCAGTAAGGAAGGGTAGAACCTTGATAAAAGTGCCGGTTATAAGCCGGCATTTTTGTTGCCTGCCGGTTCAATCAATTCGGGCCCAATAGTGTTAAAGGCAATATGGCTTACCGATTTTTCTACCTGTACCTGTGCGGCGGCATCATGGCGTTTATACTGGCCGC
>CAXTAP010000024.1:0-5818 GCA_964241965.1 uncultured Mucilaginibacter sp. | reverse complement strand
ATAATTTGTTGATACGCGATGATGATGAAATGAATCATGATCATTAACATACAGCTACTTATGAAAATAAAATTCTGGCTGCCATTGGTACTGATAGCGGCAATAATGGGCGGCGGTTGCGTAAGCAATAAAAAGTTTGCCGAGCTGCAATCCAATTACAATAAACTGCAGGATACCAACCGCAACCTGTACCGCAGCTACCTCGTTACCCAGCAGGAACTGAACGGTTCAAAGAATCAGGTGCAGAATTTGCAGGACCAGATTGCCACCGCAAAATCAAATGCTTTAGCCTTGCAGCAGGCGCTTGACAAGTGTTTGGCCGGCAATAACCAGGGAAGCGCCAACATAGCCAAACTAGCCGACCAGATTACAGCATCCGACAAATACATCCAGCATCTGGTTGATTTGAAAAACAAAAGCGACTCGCTTAATCAGATACTTACCAACAACCTGACCCGTTCCCTGAGCGCCAATGAAGCAAAGGATGTGGACGTAAAGGTGCTGAAGGGAGTAGTCTATATTTCACTGGCCGATAACATGCTGTATAAATCCGGCGGTTATGAAATCTCTGCCAATGCAGGCGCAACGCTCAGTAAAATAGCCAAAATCATCAACGATTATTCAACCTATGATGTACTTATTGAGGGTAATACCGATAACGTGCCTATCTCGCAAACCAACATCCGCAACAACTGGGATTTAAGCGGTTTGCGTGCATCATCAGTAGTGCAGGCCCTGCAAAACACCTACAATGTTGACCCCAAGCGGCTCACCTCGGGCGGACGCGGGCAATACAACCCGATTGCCGATAACAGCACACCCGGCGGCCGTGCCCAAAACAGGCGTACGCAAATCATCATTACACCTAAACTCGATCAGTTCATGAACCTGATTGGCAAACCGGCGCCTGGCGGCCAGTAATAGCTGCCTGAGCCTCCTAAAAGCAAAAGCGCCTTTCAGAATTCTGAAAGGCGCTTTTGCTTTTAAACCGCAGCATTGTGCGGCAGTGTGGTATAATAGGGCAGGCTTACAGCTTGCCTGCTTCCTGCACCATATCAATTAACTTGTTGGAGTAGCCCCACTCGTTATCGTACCAGGCCACTACCTTTACAAACTTGTCATTCAGGGCAATGCCTGCTTTGGCATCAAAGATGGCAGTGCGGGTGTCGCCCTTGAAATCGTCGGATACCACTTCATCTTCAGTGTAACCTAAAATACCTTTCAGTTCGCCTTCTGAGGCTTCCTTCATCGCAGTTTTGATCTGTTCGTAGGTAGCGCCGTTGGTTAACTTTACTGTTAAATCCACCACCGAAACGTCGGGTACAGGTACGCGGAAAGACATACCGGTTAACTTACCCTTCAATTCAGGAATAACCAGCGTTACCGCCTTGGCAGCACCGGTTGATGATGGAATGATATTCTGATAAGCGCCGCGGCCACCCCTCCAGTCCTTGGCCGATGGGCCATCCACTGTTTTCTGGGTTGCGGTTACTGCGTGTACAGTACTCATCAGGCCTTCTTCAATACCGAATTTATCATTCAGTACCTTAGCTACCGGAGCCAGGCAGTTGGTAGTACATGAGGCATTGGAAATAATGGTATCCTCGGCTTTCAGGTCCTTGTGGTTTACACCCATTACAAAGGTTAAGGTATCATCCTTGGCAGGGGCGCTCATCACCACTTTTTTGGCGCCGGCATCAATGTGCTTTTGTGCAGTTTCCTTGGTCAGGAACAAGCCGGTTGATTCAATAATCACTTCAGCGCCTACATCGCCCCATTTCAGGTTGGCAGGGTCCTTCTCGGCAGTTACGCGGATGGTTTTACCGTTAACTACCAGGTTGCCGTTTTCAACCTCAATAGTACCATTGAACTTACCGTGAGTTGAATCGTATTTCAGCATGTAAGCCATATAATCCGGCTCAACCAGGTCATTGATGCCTACAACTTCAACGCCTTCGCGTTCAATGGCTGCCCTGAAAGCAAGGCGGCCGATACGGCCGAATCCGTTAATTCCTATTTTCATGATTAATTATTAATTTTTATTTAAATAGTAACTTAATAAACTGTTTATTGGTTCTCGTAATATATATTTAATTTCAGTGCCGGCCTCGGCGGCGGTTTCGTGCAGATACTGCTTGAATTCATCAGCTACCGACCCTGCAAAATGCAGCGGAACACCGGGGTACATTTGCCTGAGCGGCAAAATATAAGTATCTATCAGCAGCCTGAAGCCTTTTTTGATGGTTTGCTCAATAAAGGGATGCTTTACGTTTTCGGCATAAAAGCTGGTAAATGTGCTCAGGTACAAAGCCGTGTGCTTTTGGCGGTAAACCTTTTCGAGCAGATTTTTACGGTCGGCATCATACCGCTTTACAAACTTCCTGTTAAGGTCATGCGGCAGGGTTTCGCTCATAAAACTTTTAATTAACTGCCTGCCCAGCCAGTTGCCCGAGCCTTCATCGGCCAGGATGTAACCCAGACCATAATTATTGGGCTTTACTTTTTTGCCGTTGTACCAGGCCGCATTTGAGCCGCTGCCGCATATGCTGACTATGCCTTCATCGTCCCGGCAGCAGGCTATGGCAGCGCCCATCATATCATGTTCAACCGTAACCCTGGCATTTTTAAAAAAGGCGGCCATGCTTCGGCTGATTACCTCCTTTAAAGCCGTATTGGAAGCGCCTGCGCCAAAAAAATAGATGCGTTTAATTTCTTCGGCATGGTGTATCAGGTTAATATTTTTATTCAGCAGCTGCAGGATGCTTTTCTCATCATTAAAATAAGGGTTGATGCCGCTGGTTTTAAAGGAGGCGATAGTTTTCCCCTTATCAGCCAGCCTCCAGTCGGCATTTTGCGAACCGCTATAAATAACTGCAATCATTTTACGATGTTCCGCTTACGGCGGCGCTAATATAGCAACTTTAACAGCTTAAAAATAAAATAAACTAATTAGCCGTTTGCATTTGCTATTTGATACAAAGATAATACATTTGTTAAAGAGGTGTTAGTGTATTTCAATACAAAGTGTATAAATTACACTATCCTTATAAATTTATGCGCCGTAACTGCTGCGGCGCTCAGCTTATACCGGTTTACTTAAAATATAGACTTTGGAAGAAACGTTACCCAAATTTGAGTCGGCTTTATCAATTGACTGTGTGATATTTGGTTTTGAAGCCGGCGAATTAAAAATCCTGCTGATTGAGCGTAACGCTGAACCGTTTAAAGACTGGCTTGCGCTGCCCGGAAACCTCGTTAACCAGGATGAAAGCGTTGATGCTGCTGCCGAACGCATATTGTATGAACTTACCGGTTTGCGCGATCTGCACATGGAGCAGTTCCATACCTTTGGCGATGTTGACCGGCACCCGCAGGGCCGCATTATTACGGTGGCTTATTATGCCTTAATCCGCATAACCGGGCAAAAGGAACTGAAGCCGGTGAGTGATTATGCCCGCAAGGCTTTCTGGCACCCGGTTAATGATTTACCCAAACTTGGTTTCGATCATAGTCTTATCTTCAACACCGGCTTTAATAAGCTGCGCCGGCGGCTGAGTTATCAGCCCATTGCCTTTGAACTGCTGCCTGAAAAATTCACCTTAACGCAATTGCAGCAGTTATATGAGGCTATTCTGAGCAAGAAGCTTGACAAGCGCAATTTCAGAAAAAAAATGCTGAGCTACGGTTTTTTGAAAGAGCTGGATGAAAAGCAAAAAAACGTATCGTACCGGGCTGCCAAGCTATATAAATTTGATCGCCGGAAATATACCAAGATATTTCAGGGTGAATTGAATATGGATAAATAGGAGATAAGCGGTATGGGATGGGAGACAAGAAATGAGAAGTAAGAAACAAGAGGTGGGGGATAAGAGGTAGGAAATAAGAAGTGAGAGACAAGATTAAGAACTAAATAATTTTATAACGAAGAAAGGGATGCGGGTTTAAACCCGCATCCCTTTCTTTATTGTGGGGCTGCTATAAATATTTTGCCGCTTGTTATCTGCTTATCGCTTGGTTTTACAGGCTGCTCGAAGCCATCTCCAAATGGAACTTCACCAGATTATCTATCGGGGAACGGATGATGTTGCCCATTTTCATTCCGTATTGCGTTACCACTTCTTCCAGCACGTTTCTGAAATTGTAGCCTACAGAACCAATGCAGTTGAAGCTGTAATTCTGATAATCGGGATAATGGGTAACCAGGTTACGGAAAAAGTCTTCGAACGAGGTTTTTACCAGGTTGCGGCTATATTCCAGATGCACATTATTATCATACACAAATTTGCTGAAACTGGCGCAGAAGCGGTTAGCCAGAGGTTTTACGTAAACCGCCTCATTCACGTCATCAGGCGTAAGCTTAAAGGTTTCCCAAAAAGTCTCGCGCACAGCTTCGGGCATATAGCCCCGTATATAATCCGTCAGCAGTTTTTTACCGATGTAGCAGCCGCTGCCTTCGTCGCCCAGAATGTACGCGCCTGAGTCAATGTTATGCACTACATTTTTTCCATCGTAAATACAGGTGTTGGTACCTGTGCCCAGTATGGCGGCAAAGCCCTGGTTGTTACCCAGCAAAGCGCGGGCAGCAGCCAGCAAATCATGCCCCACATTAATTTTTGAATTCGGGAAAACACGCTGCATACCATCAACCACTAATTGCACTTTTTCGGCTGTAGAGCAGCCTGCGCCATAATAATTTACTTCGGTAATGTTTTCCTTATCCAAATCAGACGGCAGGTTTTCATTCAATGAATTAACAATATAATCAGCGCTAACAAAGTATGGATTATAACCCTCTGTGTTAAAATAAACTTTTCTACCTTCTTCATTAACCAGGCACCAGTTAGTTTTGGTCGACCCGCCGTCAGCAATAATGATCATATAATTTGTTTTAAAAATTGGTTAAATGTATGATTTACTAAGTGTAAAGCAAAGATATATAAACCGCAAACACTTAAAAAGTAACCGGATAATCGGCAATTATAAAAAATATTGCGTTGCGTTAATCATGGATTGGTTAATTATTTTTCTGATGCTCTTCAGCGCATTAAAGAAGTTCAAACATTTTTAGTATTGATTTTGTGTTAGGCTGCGGTTAAAAAGAAGGCAGGCTGATTAATAAACAGCTTGTATGGTATATTTTTTATAATTAAGTTCAAAGCTGTCTCCCCCGCTTAGCCCCATCATTTTAAAACCGATAGGGGAGGCAGAAGATATAGCATAATAAACATCCCGCCCAATTGTGAAGCTGCCTGCACTGATGGCTATGTAAAAATTTCCATTGTCGGTTATTGCAAGGCTGCCAGGCTCCGCTTTATTTACTGTTCTGGCACTCACCTTAATGCCGTTTAAGGCAGCTTTCAGCTTTCGGGCCTCGTGCAGCTGTATGCTGTTACGATCTGTTTCCTGCTGCATCATGGCCCTGCCGGTTTCATATTTGTCGCCGGCGCTGCTTTTTGTATCCTCGGCTGCGGCCTGCCTGGCTGAGGCAATGGCCTGCTCAGCTGCTTTGATGCGCTCATTTACATAGGCGCTGCATAATTCATAAAGCTGCAATTTAATGGTGTAACTGTTGGGTAACATGGGTATGGCCTCACCGCTGTAAAGCAACGTGCAATTCAGGCGGGTAAATTAACAAAATATATAAAACAGCAGCTAACATTGTGCAAATTAAAGAGTATTGCCTTTTTAAAGCGAATTTTGCATATTTGCATCGCAAAGCAATTGCAGGTCTCATAGCTCAGCTGGATAGAGCAACTGCCTTCTAAGCAGTAGGTCTCAGGTTCGAATCCTGATGGGATCACCGGCAAAAAAGCCTTTA
>CAXTAP010000023.1:26987-39897 GCA_964241965.1 uncultured Mucilaginibacter sp. | reverse complement strand
AAAAAAATACCGGAGATGCAGACCTCCGGTATTTTTTTAAACATACAACATAACGCTGAATGGTTTATTGCTTCGCCTGCACAAAGCCCCAAACAGCAAAATAACAATCTCCTTACCAGGGGCTTATCCCTGTGTCAGGCGCATTATCATCACTGAAGAATTGTCCGGTAGGGCCGTCGGGGTCCAGCATAGCTGCCTTAACCACCCTGGCTGCGGCATCAGGCACGGTGCCGGGTCCGCTATGGCTGTTAAAGTCTGTAGCAGTATAACCGGGATCAACGGCATTTACTTTGAAGGGGGTGCCATGCAGATTGTAAGCCAGTATGATGGTATAGGCGTTAAGGGCTGCCTTGGATGAAACGTAGCAGGTCGGCTTAACCTTATAATATTGCCATGCAGGGTCATTATGCAGGGTAAGCGAACCTAAACCTGATGTTACGTTCACTATCCTTGGCTCCGGTGATTGGCGCAGTAAATCAATAAATGCCTGCGTTACCTCTACCACGCCAAAAAAATTAGTTTCAAAAACCTGCCTGAATGTGCTGATATCGGTATCGAGCGGCCCCTGCGGCGGCATACCGCCGCTTATGCCTGCATTGTTAATCAATACATCCAGCACCCGGGCTTTCCGGCCAAGCGCCTCGCGGGCCGCCTTTACAGATTCTACGTTATCAACATCAATTTCTACAGGCTCTGTTTCGTTCAGACCCTCTGCCCGCAACCGGCTTACTGCCTCCTGGCCCTTTTGTATATCCCGGCACCCTAAATATACATAGTAACCTTGTTGCAGTAGCTGCCTGGCGGCTTCAAAGCCAATACTTTTGTTGGCTCCTGTAATTAGTACTGTTTTCATATTTTATTTGTTTAACAGGTGCAAATTTACAGGGTATGCTGCGCCTGGTGTAACACATCAAGCGGTATTAATGGTACATTTCACGGGAGCCGGCCCGGTATTCATTGGGCGTTACACCGGTTTCGCGTTTAAAAAAGCGGTTA
Source organism: uncultured Mucilaginibacter sp. (assembly GCA_964241965.1). Classification (GTDB taxonomy): domain Bacteria; phylum Bacteroidota; class Bacteroidia; order Sphingobacteriales; family Sphingobacteriaceae; genus Mucilaginibacter. Next base: position 38,901 of record CAXTAP010000023.1, on the reverse strand, counting down.
AAGTAGGAGGCCTCTGTAAAGCCCAAGTTAAAGGCAATTTCTTTGAGTGAAGCATGAGTATGAAAGAGCATGCGCTGCGCTTCCAGTATCAACCGCTCATGAATATGCTTAATAGCAGGCTTGCCGCTTTGCATCTTTACCACCTCGCTCAGGTGCCCGGCCGAAATATACAGCAGCGAAGCATAATCGGCCACTTCATGCAGTTCGTGAAAGCACTCATCAACCTTTATCTGAAATCTTTTTAACAATTGCTTATCCGCAGAATTGCCGGCATCTTTATACTGCTCTGTGTACAGGCGGCTCAGGTAAGTCAGCAGCATGGTAAGGCAGGCCGTCAGCATGCGTTGCTGCCAATCGCCGGGGCGTGCATACTCAACGTTGATCCGGGCCAGCATATCTTCCACAAAGTTAACGTCGGCGTCCGTAAGCAGCAGTTCATGGCCGTTGCCGGAGTTTTGAATAAGCGGAAGTTTGTTTAACGAGGAGTCTCCCTGCAACGACAAGAATTCGCCGGTAAAGGCAATACCGGTGCTCCATAACTGCTTAAAACCCTCCTTCACTATAATTTGATTTGGCCCCGTAAAGTAAACGGTATTAGCTTTAAGCGTGTAGGGCGTCATATCTATCCACTGGCGGTTGCCGGCGCACCTCATAAAAATCAGCAGGTAATGATTCTTCCGGTGCGGTATCAGCAAATCGGACTGATTGGGCATGCTGCCCTCAAAATTATATACCCTGAAATTTTTATTACCGGTTAACCCGTCGGGCTCCAGCGAATAAACCGGTAGCTGCGGATTGTAATTGAGTATTTGCATGGATTGCCTGAAGCTGTAACTGAGTGTTAACACATAACCAGCCGTATTGATTTAGGTTATAAACCGCCAGGTATCTGCTCCTATTAATACAGAAACATACATCAAATTCTATGTAGGCTTCTACATCGCACTTTTCTTTACAGCCTGCTGCCACTGTGTAAAGGTCAGCGGTTCCTCTGATTATACACTTTCAGACAATTAAAACAGGCTTTTTCTGAATATATTTACTTTGAACCTCATCACCCGGCGCTGGTCAAAAATAAGGTCAAGATACTCAAGCGAATTATCCTTAACCACATAGGCAAACTCGTAGCTGTTACCTTGCTGCATGTAATTAACATACTGCTGCTTATTAATAGCCAGGGTATCGGGCACTTTAATCTTCGTATGTTTATCAGCATACTCCCACATCCAGATGTCCGGGTTCTGGAATATGTTTGTATTAATCTGCAGCTTATGCAAATAGCCGGCATAAGTTAATTTGAACCGAAGCGTATCGCCCTTTCTGGTATTGATGATTCCTGATCTGGGCAGCAACAGTTTAATGTTGCCTACTTCACCGGGCGCATAATAAGGGGTTGATGAAAAATCATCCTTAGTATAATTGTGCAGCAGCACCCATCTGGGGTCTTCGGGGTAATGCTCCTTTGAAAACTCATCAGGAGGGGTTAGCCAGTAATAGTTATTGAACTGTTTGTGAAATTGCAGCAACCTGCCGTTATCATCCTTTGCGCAGCCACCTGCCGCCCAGGTTGCATCTAACAGATAAAAGGTCCCGTCCAGCAGTACCGCGTTCCAGGCATGGTCAAGCTCGCCAGTGGTGCCAATCTGATAATATTCAGTCCTCACATAGCCCGGTACTATTTCAGACTGGATCCCGGCAATGCGGCACATCTCCTTAAAAAGCATGGCATAACCCCCGCAAACTGCTTTCTTATTATTCAGCACATTCCTTAAGTACTCGCTCTCCCACACATGCTTTCTGATGAGGCAATCCTGATCATCATCCCCGCATCGGTAGGTTTTTGGCTCTTTTCCTTTATAATTATATCGGTTGTAATATCTGGAGTCGTAAGCGATATTATCCGTAATCCACCTGAAAATTGCCCTTGCCTTAAATAATTGTTCAGGGAAAGGGCTGGTCAGTTGCCTGGTGAGGCGAACAATGTCATCATCATATTTAACAGTCATGGCCAGGCTGTCAACTTGTGAAAAATCGGTTTCGGGCCTGAGCTGCTGTGCACAGAGGCAACAGGATAAGCACAGCAGGGCTGACAGAAGAAAATATTTAAGCATTGCAATTATGATAATAAGAGCGTTCGGCCCGATAAAGATAATACGGCTGGCAATATAATCCAACTGTAAACAGGTACATAATGGCTGTTAAGGCAGCTAATGGTTAACAGGTGTTAATCGCTTTACCGATTATTTGATTTGTACAAATAACGGATTGATTGCTACAAACGCTCAGCTTTATTTCTGGCCATCTTTGCATAATAAAAACATACAATATATGGAAAGCACAAACAAGATTGCACTGATTACCGGCGGCAGCCGCGGGCTGGGCAGGGATATGGCATTACGCATTGCCGGAAAGGGGACAGACGTTATCATCACTTATAACAGCAAGCCCGACGACGCGCAAAAAGTGGTGGAGCAGATACAGCAAGGCGGCAGGAAAGCGGCAGCGCTGCAGCTCAATACCGGTGATGTAAAGAGTTTCGATTCATTTATTGACCAGCTGAAAAATACGTTAACCAGCAATTTCGGCACCGATCATATCGACTTTCTGGTTAACAACGCCGGTGTTGGGGGTTACAAGCTGATTGGCGAAGTAACTGAAGATTTTTTTGATGAATTGCTGAACGTACATTTCAAAGGCGTTTATTTTTTAACGCAAAGCCTCATTCCGCTAATGAACGATGGCGGCGGCATAGTTAACATTTCAAGCGGGCTAACCAGGTTCTCCTTCCCCAGGTCATCAGCCTATGCTTCTATGAAAGGTGCCATTGAGGTATTTACACGTTATCTGTCCAAAGAACTGGGTGCCAGAGGCATCAGGGCCAATACCGTTGCACCCGGCGCCATAATGACTGATTTTGGGGGCGGCCATTTGCGGGCGAGTGAGGAATCGCAGAAAATGGTGAGCAGCGTTACCGCACTGGGCCGGCCCGGCGTGGCCGAAGATATTGGCGGCGTTGTTGCCTTTTTATGTACCGATGATGCCCGCTGGGTTGACGGCCAGCGCATCGAGGTTTCGGGCGGCATGCAGGTATAAGTTTTAAATTGTATATGGAGGCAAAGGCAGGGACAATACCTGCCTTTGCTTTTTTATTCTGCCCAAACCAAATTAACTTTCAAGCCTTACCTTAATAACAGCAAACGGCCATGTACACGCATTCTTCACTCAGCGATTTTTACCAGCGCAACGGGGCTGCGCTGCCCGAGGGCATCGGCCGCGAAATCGGGCACTTTAACGTGTTTGAGGCCGAGAAGTTGTTTGATAAGGCAACAGGCAAGCGCACCATGCCTTACAGCCGCAGGGATTATTATAAAATAAGCTGGCTGCAGGGCAACAGCACGGCCGAGTATGCGGATAAGGTAATAGAGATACGCGAAAACGCCCTGATGTTCGCTACACCGAAAATACCCTATCACTGGCTGCCCGAGGATAGCCGCCAAACCGGTATGTTCTGCATTTTTACGCCAGATTTCCTTACGCCGGCCAAAGCAGGCGTTATGCTGGATGACCTGCCGATATTTCAGCCCGGCCAGCTGCCGGTATTTCAGCTCAGGGCAGAGGAAGTTAAGGAAATTGAATACATCTTTAAAAAGATGCACAGGGAGATGCGCGCCGATTACAAATACAAGTATGACCTGCTGCGCAACCTGGTAATGGAGCTGATTCACTACGGGCAAAAATTGCAGCCTGTTTCGGCAATCAGCATTACTCAAAATGCCTCAGAGCGTATTTCTTCTCTTTTTATTGAATTGCTAGAACGGCAGTTCCCGCTCGAATCTTCTAACCAGCGATTAACCCTGCGCACGCCCAAGGACTATGCCGACCGGCTGGCTGTGCATGTTAACCACCTGAACAAGGTGCTTAAGGAAGTATCCGGCTCAACCACAACCGAAATTATCAGCAAGAGGCTGATACAGGAAGCCAAAATACTGCTCAGGCAAACGCACTGGACTGTAGCAGAAATTGCCTATACCTTAGGCTTTGATGATCTGGCGCATTTCTCCAAATACTTCAAAAAGCAAACAGCCCTGGCGCCCTTGGCATTCCGGGCATAGCTATTTTCCTGCCGGCATGCCTCTGCTGCTTCAGCAGTTTAAGGCCCTGTACCTGCTGTCAGTATAGCAGCTAATTAAATCCCTTTCATAAATAGCTATCAATAGCTATTTACTTACCTGTTTATTAAATATATTTTTATCATCATAAGGGCAAATAATATGTGCACCTCCCCTGCGGCCTTTCGCCTGCTGCACAAGTTAGCCACCTGCTGCCTTAAACTGCCTATTTACACCTTAAAAAATAATGATGATGGAAACACTTGAACATCCCGTTGCAAAACAAACAGCTGAGATTAAACCCTGCTCCATTAAGGTTTTACCCAAAGAACTATGGGCATCGGCAGCACAAAAAGCTATCGCGATTAATCCGGCCAATGCACCTGCCATGGAGCAGCTGAAAGCGGCTATGCCCGGTACCGAAATTGAACCCGAGCAGCTCGCCCTCCTTACCGCAAAATACTGGGGCGTAAAAGGAGTGCACCTTACGGTAGGATTTTTAGATAACCCTCCGGCCGATCTCCGGGCACGCCTGCTTCTGCACATGAATTCATGGGGTGCATTTGCAAATGTTCAGTTTTCAGAAACCGCCACCAATCCGCAGGTTCGGATAAGCCGTACGGCAGGAAGCGGCTACTGGTCATACCTCGGTACGGACATCCTGAGCATACCGGCCGGACAGCCAACCATGAACCTGGACAGCTTCAGCATGAATACGCCCGACTCGGAATTTTACCGGGTAGTGCGGCATGAAACCGGCCATACCTTGGGCTTTCCGCATGAGCACCTGCGCAGCGAAATTATCAATGGCATTGACCGCGAAAAGGCCATAAGCTACTTTATGAGCACCCAGGGCTGGTCGAGGGATAAGGTAATTGCACAGGTACTTACCCCCATTGATCAATCGGCCCTGGTAGCCACTGCACACGCCGACCCCAACTCCATTATGTGCTACTGGCTGCCGGCCCAGATTATGAAGAACGGCGTAGCCGTACCCGGCGGCACCAACATTGACACGCAGGACGGCCAGTTTGCAGGGCAGGTATATCCGAGGCAGTTTAATTTGAATGCCCGCAGCCGTACCCCGATTACTACCGTTGCCCGTTACCCGCAGCACATTGATTTATTCGCCGTAGCTGCCGATGGCCGTACCATGAGTAATTGGTGGGATGCCAACGGCGGCTGGGCCAACTGGTTCCAGATATCGGGGGGCGTGGCCTCGCCGGGCGGTACCGGCTCGCCGGTTACTTCCGTGGCCCGTGTGCCGGGGCATCTGGATTTATTTACGGTAGGTACCGACAGCAGGGTATATAGCTGCTACTGGGATCAGGCAACCGGCTGGTCGAACTGGTTTACCATCGGGAACATAACCTGCCGCCCTGGTTCAACCGTAAATGTGGTGAGCCGCTTTCCAACGCACCTGGATTTATTCACCACCGCCGCAGATGGCAAGATCATGTCGGCCTGGTGGGATGCCAATGGCGGCTGGTCCAGCTGGTTCCAGGTATCGGGCGGCGTAGCCGATAATGGCGCAACAGTAACCGCTATCAGCCGGTACACCGGTCATCTGGATCTTTTCACTGTAGGTACCGATAACAGAGTTTACAGCTGTTACTGGGATGAGCATGGCGGCTGGTCGAACTGGTTCATGTTAGGTAGCCTCCTGTGCCGTCCCAATTCAACCGTTACCGTAGTATCCCGTTACCCCGACCATCTGGATTTATTTACCACTGCATCCGATGGCAAAATCATGTCTATCTGGTGGGATGCCAACGGCGGCTGGGCCAATTGGTTTCAAATATCGGGCGGCGTAGCTTCAGCAGGTTCACCGGTCACCGCTATATCAAGGCATACCAATCATCTGGATCTGTTTGTAATCGGCACAGATAACCGTATTTACAGTACCTGGTGGGATATTAACGGCGGCTGGGCCAGCTGGTTCCAGGTATCGGGCGGCGTTGGCATGCCCGGCGGGCAGGTGGCGGCCATGGCGCGCCTACCCGAGCATATTGATTTATTTACCGTAGGTTCAGATGGTATTGTGTATTCCACCTGGTGGGATGGCGCTTCCGGCTGGGCCGGCTGGTTCCAGGTAGTATGATATCATCAAAATTTATCCGTACGGATGTACGGATGGCTTATAAAAAAGCTCAGAATATTAACGATTTCACCTGATTGTTAACTGCAACAGCTTATCACAGGCCTTTCAGTAAAACCTGAAAGGCCTTTTTATTTTTAATAAACTTTCATCGTATCAATTATTACAGTATATTTGTAAGGTAAACTAACAAGTTTATCTAATAAGTATGACTGATAAAAAAACTGATGAGCATTTAGCGAGTGACCTGCGCATTATTATAGGCCGGCTGGTGAATAAGTTCCGCAGCAAATCAACAGCAACAGGGCAACTGTCAATGACAGAGCGGTCCGTGATTAAACTGCTCGATCAGCACAAAGAGCTATTACCCAGCGAACTTGCAACTATAGAAAATATCACCACGCAATCTATGTCGCAGATTATCAGTCATCTGTCGGCACTGGGTTACATCAACCGCAAAATTTCTGATACTGATAAGCGTAAGGCCATTATTTCCCTGTCTGATGCGGGGCTGGAAATGCTGTACAATTCCAGGCACGAGCGGGATGAATGGCTCACCAAAGCCATTGCCGATACCTGTTCTGCTGCGGAGCAGGAACTGCTGCGCCAATGCCTGGCACCGCTTAACCGGCTTATTGATTATGAATAATTCTGCCGGCAGTTTACACAATAATAAAAAACCATGACGATTAACACATTCAGCGCTTTTAAAGGCCGCAATTACAGGCTATTCTTTGCCGGGCAATCCGTATCGCTTATCGGTACGTGGATGCAGAAAACTGCGGTGAGCTGGGTAGTGTACTCGCTTACCCATTCTAAGCTGATGCTGGGGGTTACTTTATTTGCCACCATGTTTCCCTCTTTTCTGCTATCCTTCCTGGGCGGCGTAGTGTCCGACCGCTATAATCGCTACCGGGTGCTGCTGCTTACCCAGGTATTTTCTATGGTGCAGGCCATTGTGCTCACCGCACTGATTTTTTCCGGGTATTATTCCGTATGGGGGATAATTGCCCTCAGCGCCGTACTGGGCATTATTAATGCCTTTGATGTACCTGCCCGCCAGTCGCTGGTTTATGAGATGGTGGATGATAAGAAAGACCTGCCCAATGCCCTTGCTTTAAATTCATCTATGGTTAACCTGTCCCGGCTTATCGGGCCGGGCATTGCAGGCATTGCTATTGAAAAATTAGGTAACGATATCTGTTTCGGGCTGAATGCCCTGAGCTTTGTAGCAGTAATTATTTCGCTATTGCTTATGAGGCTGCCCCACTATAAACCCAAGCCAAATACTAAAAACGTAGCAGCCGAACTTAAGGAAGGCTTTATCTATATTAAAAATACACCGGCCATTGGCTTTATCATTTTAATGCTGGCGCTGATCAGCTCGCTGGTATTGCCTTTCAGTACCCTCATACCGGTTTATGCCAAAGATATTTTTCATGGCACGGCTTCTACATTCGGCATTATCGACAGCGCCATCGGGCTTGGCGCTCTGGCCGGCGCCATCTTTTTGGCCTCGCTGAAGCCGGGTATCAATCTCAGCAGACTGCTCACTGTTAATACATTTGTTTTTGGTTTGGGGCTGGTGCTGTTTTCTTACTCAACTTATTACCCGCTTGCGCTCCTGTTTATTACCATCGGCGCATTCGGCATGATGTCGCAGATTACCATCAGCAGTACGCTGCTGCAAACTACTGTAATGCCCGAAATGCGCGGCAGGGTCATCAGCGTTTACGCTATGGCTTATTTCGGGCTGCAGCCTGTAGGCGGTTTGGTGGTAGGGGCGCTATCGCAACGCGCCGGCGTGCAGATAACCATGCTGGGCGAAGGCATCCTGGCCATACTGATCGGCCTGCTGCACCTGCGCTTTTTATACAAAAATAAACTGCAGCGGCAAGCTGCCCCCGCTTCTGATGAACAGCCCGCACTGGTGGCTGATGAAGCCTGAATTGAATTATATGAACACTTAAATAATAAGTAAAATGATTACTGCACTCGATAGAAACACCGCCCTGGTATTGATAGACCTTCAGAACGGCATATTGCAAATACCTTTAGCCACACCAGTAACAGAGATTATACATAATGCCGTAAAACTGGTGACAGCCTTCCGAAAAGCAAACCTGCCTGTTGTAATTGTTAATGTTGACCCGGCCGCGTTCAGCAAGCTGCCCATTCGCAAAGATGAAGGACCGGGCCCGGGTGCCTACGCCAACCTGCCCGCGGGGTTTGTTGATATTGTTCCTGAAATCAAAACAGAACCCGGCGACATCCTGATTACTAAACATACCTGGGGTGCGTTTCATGAAACCTCTCTTGAAGATGAGCTGAGCAAAAGAAATGTTACCGGCATAGTGCTGGCAGGCGTTGCTACCAGTGCCGGTGTGGAAAGCACAGCACGAAGTGCCAGCGAGCGTAATTATAACATTGCCTTTGCCCAGGATGCCATGACCGACAGGGATGCCGCCGTTCACCAGCACAGCGTAACACACATCTTCCCTCGTTTGGGCGAAGTGGGCGATACTGAAAGCATCATTAATAAACTGGCCCAGGCTAACTCATAGCTGACAGGATGGCCCCGGCAGCCAGCCGCCCGCTTTTGATTGCAGCGTTAATGGAGCCATTCAGCAAATGGTCGCCGCAGATAAAGCAATGGTCGCTTAATTTCAGGCTGCCGGCCGCCGGCTCATTGATGATATGCTCATCTCCCGGCAGCGCATAAGGTACATGATACGTTTTCAAATGCTGCCACTGTTCGGCTTCCGGGTACCAGCGCTGAAGTTCGCTGATAATACTGGCGCTGAGTTCTGCATCACCGGCGGGGTTGTGATTTCCGATTACGGATACGGAAATTAAATTTTTTCCCGCCGGTGAGTAGTAGGGCGATACCTGATTCATAACCGCCATGTTATTGATCAGCTTACCGGGCAGGGCATTCAAAGCAATAATGGGTTTGGTGTAAGGCGGTTTCGCGGCAACAAAGTAAACATTGGATACTGAGTTTCCTGCTGCATCAGGCTGCCGGTAAGGTGCAGGCATACCAACAGCGCTGGTGGCGATCAGTATTTTTTCAGCACTATAGGCTGCGTTACCGGCGGTTCGCACGGTATTGCCTTCTATACTTACCACCTGCTCATTGAGCATAAGCTCATCGGCTGTTATACCTTCAGCCAGTTGCTGCGCTATCATCCCCATGCCTTTGGCTGGTACGGCTGTATCGCTTTTGCTGAACATCTTAAATACAAATTCAAACATCCGGCTGGAGGTATGCAATTCATTTTCTAAAAATATGCCCGACATAAAGGGTTTAAAGAACTGATTAATCATCCGCTCGCTAAACCCGGCTCTTTTCAGGTAATTTATCGTGGTTATCTCCGGCCTGGCAAAAATTTTGTTCACGCTCCTGGTGGAGAGTTTAAGCTTCAGCAGCAGCATCCGGACCTTATCAGCCAATGAACCTGCGGGCGATAGCAGCGTTCTGAGCAGCATGGACGGGTCGCGAATGGGATCGCTGATTTCAGTGCATCCTCCTTCATTCAGTATAATAGCGCCCGGTTTAAACGGGCGCAGATCGAGCGCTTTATAATTCAGCATTTTTTTAGTTTCAGGGTAAGCCGTAAGCAGCACCTGAAAACCGCGATCCAGTAAAAAACCGTTAACCTGATCCGTTCTCACCCGCCCTCCTATTCCATCCGAAGCTTCCAGCAGCTTTATCCGCTTGCCGGCTGCTTTCAAAACCCTGGCAGCGGTTAACCCGGCCAGGCCGGCTCCGATTATCAAAACATCATCTTTTAAATCAGTTTCCATTATCAGTGTACCGGGTATGAAGTTAAAAAATCAGGCTGCTTGTCCGGCTTGGCATAGGTGAGGCGGCCCAAGAGCTGCGGCATCAGGTAACTGTCAAGGCCGGCAACGGTTACGCTGCCCGCCTTTACAATATCCACGTAACCGTCTTCGGCAACAACATTATCATCTGCCATTACCTGTACAATTTCACCGATTATAATGGTAGTACCGTTAATCTCCAGAGGGATAACCTGCCGCTTTTCCAGCCCGATTTTAATGGTTGCCTGTTGCACAAACGGCGCTTTAAAGCCCTCCGTATAAAACTCCTGAAAGCCGCAGGGCGCAAACTCCGATATGCCCGAGGCATAGCTGGCGCTGGTTTGGTGTGCCTGCCTGTACCATGCAGGCAACACATTATTCAAAGTAAACTGCCCGGTAGCTTCTATATTTTTCAGGGTATCATGGTCGGGCGTTTGGGGCCTTACTATCATGCCCAGCAGCGGCGGGTTAGCGCCTACATGGAAAACCGAGTTGAATAAAGCCAGATTAGTAACCCCGGCATTGTTCACCGTACCTGCCAGCTGCAGGCATTTACAACCCGGCAGGCTGTTAATAAAGGTTGTGCGGTAACGCTTTTCCAGAGCTGCAATCTGGTTCCGGCCTATGTTCATACAAACAAAATTACTTTAAACATCATAGTGAATACCTTATTTTAACAGTAAAGTTTGGCGCCGTCATTATTGTTAAATACAAATAACTTCGGTTTATAACCGAAACCTATTGTTAAGGCATTTGTATTTTATAAAAACAATACTATGGAGTTTGTAAAATTTGGCAATACCGGCATTACTGTTTCAAAGCTTTGCCTGGGTACCATGACCTATGGTACACCTACAGAACGCTGGCCCTGGGCGCTGAACGAGGAACAGAGCCGCCCGTTTATTCAAAAGGCATTAGAGCTGGGCATCAACTTTTTTGATACGGCTGATGTATATACCGCAGGTGCAAGCGAAGAAGTGGTAGGCCGCGCACTGCATGATTTTGCAAGAAGAGACGACATAATACTGGCTACTAAAGTATTTAACCCCATGGGCCCCGGGCCAAACGATAAGGGGCTTTCGCGTAAACACATTATGAGCGCCATTGATGCCAGCCTGAAACGCCTGGGCACCGACTATGTGGATTTGTACCAGATACACCGCTGGGATTACAATACGCCCATAGAGGAAACTATGGAAGCGCTGCATGATGTTGTGAAAGCAGGCAAAGCCCGTTATATTGGCGCATCATCCATGTATAGCTGGCAGTTTGCCCAAGCCTTGTACACTGCCGACCTGCACGGCTGGACGAGATTTGTATCCATGCAGCCCCACTACAACCTGATATACCGGGAAGAAGAGCGCGAGATGATTCCGCTATGCCAGGATCAAAAGATTGCGGTTATCCCGTGGTCGCCGCTGGCACGCGGGCTGCTCACCGGCAAGAGAACGCCAGAGCGTAATGAAACCGAACGCTCAAAAACCGACGCTTTCGGAAAATCACTGTACGGGCAGGACAAGGATTTTGATATTGTAAACCGGGTAAGTGAAATTGCTGAACAAAGAGATTTACCCAGCGCACAGATAGCCTTAGCCTGGATGCTGAGCAAGCCTGTCATCACTGCGCCCATCATTGGCGCCAGCAAGCCGGGGCATCTGGAGGATGCAGTTGCAGCCCTGAATGTAAAGCTATCTGATGAGGAGATTCAGCAACTGGAAGAACTGTACCAGCCGCACCCGGTGTTAGGCTTTGAATGATGGATTACCACCGCTCACCAAGATGCTGACCCAGCATTAAAAGTTGGCTTCTACTTGCAGGCGAAGGTCTGTTAGATTATAAAAGCAGGTAAAATGCGTTTTATCTGCTTACTCACGCTGTCATC
>CAXTAP010000023.1:0-26887 GCA_964241965.1 uncultured Mucilaginibacter sp. | reverse complement strand
AATGCCTGAGCAATAAACTGGATCAGTATGCGCATGGCCAGTATAGCGCTGATGACATCGCTCAGCTTAAACAGCAAGCTAAATATAAAAGCTACTGCACCCATAAAAAGGAGTGAAACATAGGGAAACCTGCCGGTGGGGTGCACTTTGGCGAATATTTTAAAGAAAGCGCCATCGGCGGCAGCGGCGTAGGGAATGCGGCTGTAACCCAGTGTTGCCGAAAAAACGGAGGCAAAGGCAATCAGTAGAATTAAACAGGTTACCGCTTTGGCAGCGCCGGCCCCGGCCAGGCGCTGCATAAATTCACTGATTACAAACTGGCTGCCTTTAGCCTGCTGCCACGGTATTACGCTTACCACACTGATATTCATCATCAGGTACAGCAGCGCTATACCGGCGATAGACAGAAACATACTGCGCGGAATGTTCTTAGAGGGATTGATAATATCGCCCCCTAAATGGCAAACATTATAGTAGCCCAGATAACTATATACACTTTTTACGCTGGCAAAGCCAATAACGGTGACAAAGGCATAATTCAGCGTAAGCCCATCGTTAATATGCCTGATAGGGTGCAGAAAGTTGCCGTGAGCCAGCCCGCCGCCTATAATCCACAACAGAGTAAGGATAACCGCTGCCCAAAGCACTACGCTGATTTTGCCAATATCCTCAATTTTGCGGTACAGCAGCAGTACAATACAGATGACCACCCCGCCGCTCATCATTTTGGTTTCAACGGGCGATAGCGGCAGCAGATAAGAGAAATAAGCGGCAAAACCAATAGCTGCCGAGGCAATTACCAGCGGCGCCTGTATCAGGGTTTGCCATACAAACAAAAAGCTCATCAGCCTGCCCGCGCCATCCTTGCCATAGGCCTCCTTTAAAAAGTTGTAGGAGCCGCCCGCTTTAGGGAAAGCCGCCCCCAGTTCGCTCCATACCATAGCATCCACCATAGATAGTGTTGCGCCGGCCAGCCAGGCATACAAAAAATACGGACCATTCATCATGCTGATGACAATGGGCAGTGTAATGAACGGACCAATGCCGACCATATCTGTCATATTGATAGCCGTAGCATGCATCAGTCCCAGGCGCCTCTCGTGTACAGGTTCAGCCATAATTAGTATAAGTTACCATTGAACAGGCAATATAAGGTAATTCCGATTTAAATATTTATACGGTCGTGCTTTCATTCTTCACACCGGTTATAAAACACTAAAGCCTGCTTCAGGCAGAGCAGGCTTTAGTGTTTCATACCTCAAAATTACTATTTATTCAATCACCAACTGGCCCAAAGCATCTTTGGTAAAGCCTTTCAGTTCGCTTGTACGCTGGTCGCGTATTTTCTGCACCCAGTTCGGGTCGGCCAGCAGCGGGCGGCCTACGGCAACCAAATCAAAATCGCCGCGCTCCATCCGGCGGATCAATTCATCCAGCGAGCTTGGATCTGAGCTTTCGCCTGCAAAGGCGCCAAACATATCGCCTGTTAAACCTACTGAACCAACTGTAATGGTGGCCTTACCTGTTAGCTTTTTGGCCCAGCCGGCAAAATTCAAATCATCGCCGGCAAACTCCGGCTCCCAGAAGCGGCGCTGCGAGCAATGGAAAATATCGACGCCTGCATCTGCCAGCGGGGTTAGCCAGGCTTCCATTTCCTGCGGCGTGGCGGCAATTTTCAGGTCATAAGCAGCCGGTTTAAACTGCGACAGGCGAATGATGATAGCAAAATCCTCACCTGCCTGCCTGCGTACTTCTTTAATTACATCAGCGCCAAAGCGGGTACGTTCAGCCAGCGTTTTACCTCCGTAAATGTCGGTACGCTCATTAGTGCCATCCCAAAAAAATTGATCAATGAGGTAGCCATGCGCGCCATGAATTTCAACCGTATCAAAACCTAAGCGCTTTGCATCGGCAGCAGCACGGCCAAAGGCTGCAATGGTATCGGCAATATCGCTTTCCGTCATGGTTTTGCCGTTGCTGAAACCCGGGCGGCCCAGGCCCGACGGTCCTTCAAACGGCCCGGCAGGTGTCCACCCCGACTGATGGTTATCCTGTATGCCCATGTGCCATATCTGGGGCGCCATGGCGCCGCCTCCGGCATGTACGCCGTCAATTACATCTTTCCAGCCTTTCAGCGCCTCGCCGTAAAAGTGAGGTATGCTGGCATCATTAGATGAAGCAACGCGGTCAATCACCGTACCCTCCGACAAGATCAGGCCAACATCTCCTTCGGCCCTTTTACGGTAATAAGCGGCCACATTAGCTCCGGGGATACCGTTTGGCGAGAAAGCGCGCGTCATGGGCGCCATCACAATCCGGTTTTTAGTATTTAACGATTTCAGGCTGAACGGCCTGAACAAAGTTGCTGTGCTCATCTGCTTTATTATTTAATTATATGCTCGTTTGAATTATTTCACTTAATGCGGAAAAGGCTTCCTCGTTACGCTGGTAGTAAGTCCACTGCCCCTGCCGGGTTGATTTCACCAAGCCGGCGCGCTGCAATGTGGCCAGATATTCTGACACGGTTGATTGGGTAAGCCCTGCCTTTTTCTGGATCTGCCCAACGCAAACGCCTGCAGTGTACCCGTATTCAGCCTGCTCAGGGAAACTCTGCTCCGGATGTTTCAGCCAGGTTAAAATCTGCAGCCGGGTTTTGTTTGAAAGCGCTTTAAATATCGCTACCTGATCCATAATTCAAATATATATCGGCTATTTCCGATATATCAATTAAATAAATTTAGATGACGTAATTCTGATGATTGCCTATTTTACCGCAGGCAGTGTCTCTTTTACCTTGCTGCAGTTAGCCATGCCCATGTAAGGGTCTTTATCCTTAGCGCTGTTACTTAAATAATACTGCCTGGTCATTACGCAGTATTCCCGGTAAAGCGTGATGTTGTTTGCCTTCAATGCCTTTAAAACGGTATATAAGTTGTTTGATAAACCGGCGAAATGCTCCCGCTGATGATCTATGTGGTTCACCTCGCTGATGTGCCTGCTATCATACTGCAACTTAGCCAGCATGGCCGGCCATATTGCGGCCTGTTGCGCATTCATATTGGTTTGAGGTACGGCGCCAATAGCTGCCAGTAAATTTTTTGCGGCGGTTTCGGCAGCGCTGGCATCACCGGCTGCCAGTGTATTCTTCAGCGCTAAATAGCTTTCGATCATTGTATTTACAGGCTTATTCAGGGCTCCTGTTTGAGCATTTGTTTGCAATGTCAGTGCACTGAGTGCAGTAAAAACTGCTATGGTAAGCTTGGTTATATTCATAATTATTTCAATAGTGTATTTCTTCACTTTAAATTTTTTGAACAGCAGGCAGCAAATATATGCTGCCTGGCAACACTTAATGTACTCTTGAGCTAACCTGGCGCTTTAAAATTATCTAAGCCTGCATAACTTTTGCTGCTATGTAACCTGCCAGGCCATATTGTGTGCCAGTGAAAGTTGTAAACATTTGTGAGAAAAAACATGCAAACCTTTAGGTGAGATGATTCGTAATTATTGTTTTTCAGATACTTATGAATGCGTTTTACGAAAGACTAAACAGATTCGGCGCTTTGGTACATGAAGTTAGCCGCACAGGTGAGCACATCGAGGATATGTTTACCGTAGTACATCCCGGTCACCCGGTGGTAAGCCAAACCCGCCGCACAACCCCCAAACTTGAATTTGAGCAGAACTGCCCCAAACCTATCCGCCGGCAGGTGAGGCAGATTTTAAAACAAGCCTTCAGGCAGGCGCGCAACCCAGCCGCTTAATTCAATACTTCAAACTCTGCATAATTGAGCGGAACCGTGGTGGAAATAAAGAAGCTGCTGTGATGCAGCATTTTTTGACTATACCATTTAACGGCAAGCTGCAGCGAATGCAGATGAAACGGGTCGGCTAACGGGCTCCAGCCGGTGGTTTCAAAAACCAGCGTTTCCTGCCTGTGCTCTATATAGTATCGGAATTCCAGCGCGTTCTCGCGGTATTTACGGCTAAGCAAAGGATAAACCGTAAGGATAATCGGATTGCCTTTGATGTGAATTACATCAAGGCCGTCCTGCTTTGATATGGAATAGGATAATGGGTACATTCGGCAAATATTAAGCGTATCGGATAATTTTTATACGTAAAATTCAGCTTTATTGTTGAAGAATCAAAGCCTTTTTATACAATATCTGCCGGCAGTAATCAGTTATTTGTCCAAGCTGTATGTGTTTGATTATCAATCAAAATCAGATCGGAATACCCGTTTTCAAAAAGCTCGTTCGAGCCTTACGCGGTAAAGCAATGCTACGGGAAGCCGGCAATTGATTTGGAAGAGCCTGCAGCCTGATCGGTTTACATACAGGCTCTTCAATTCAACTTGGTTTAACAGATCACTATTACTGCACTGCTTTTATATTATTGCGCGGCCGACATAGAATACGGAGCATCAGCGGCATGGGTTCCTCTGCTTTTATCGGGTACGGCCTGCATATTAACATTGATTACAGCGCCCTGCATCAAAGCGCTGTGGCTTAACCAGGTTTTACTGTAAGGTTTGCCATTATACTGCAGGGCGCTCATATATTTATTTGCTGCGCTGGCAGCAGGCGCATTAATTACTACCTTTTTACCATTTTCGAGGGTGAGTGTCATCTTTTTAAACAATGGCGCTCCCAGCACATACTGGTCTGAAGCCGGCGTAACCGGGTAGAAGCCCATGGCTGAGAACACATACCAGGCAGAAGTTTGCCCGTTATCCTCATCGCCGCAGTAGCCATCGGGTGTGGGCTTATACATGCGGTTCATCACTTCACGCGCCCAGTATTGGGTTTTCCAGGGCTGGCCGGCGTAATTATACAGGTAAATCATGTGCTGGATAGGCTGATTGCCGTGCGCATACTGCCCCATGTTCATGATCTGCATCTCCCTGATCTCATGGATTACCGAACCATAGTAAGTACTGTCAAACACAGGCGGCATGGAAAAAACTGAATCCAGCTTGGCTGCAAATTTTTGCTTGCCGCCCTCCAGGTTAATCAGCCCCTGCACGTCCTGAAATACCGACCATGAGTAATGCCAGCTGTTACCTTCGGTAAAGGCATCGCCCCACTTAAACGGGCTGAAAGGCGTTTCAAATGATCCGTCCTTGTTCTTACCGCGCATTAAACCGGTTGAAGGGTCGTATAATTTGCGGTAGTTTTGCGCCCGCTGCTTGTAAATTTCAATCTCTGAGGCAGGCTTGCCCAGCGCCTTACCCAGCTGATAAATGGCAAAGTCATCATAGGCATACTCTAAAGTACGGGCTGCATTTTCATTAATTTTTACATCATAAGGCACATAGCCCAGTTTGTTATAATACTCAACACCCCGGCGGCCGGTTGCCCGCGGCCCTTCGTTATTAGCGCCATGAATCAAGGCCTCGTACAGTGTATTAATATCGTAACCGCGCAGCCCCTTTAGGTAAGCCTCAGCCACTACTGAAGCCGAATTATTACCCACCATCACATCTGAATAACCGGGGCTTGACCATTCGGGCAACCAGCCGCCCTCCTTGTAATCATTAACCAGTCCCTGCTGCATTTCCTTATTGATGGAAGGGTACATCAGGTTCAGGAATGGATACAGGGCCCTGAACGTATCCCAAAAGCCGGTGCCGGCAAACATATAGCCCGGCATAATTTTACCGGTATAAGGGCTCCAGTGCACAATCTTATTCTGCGCATCAATCTCGTACAATTTATTCGGGAAGAAAAGCATCCGGTAAAGGCAGGAGTAAAAGGTACGGGTTTGATCCGGCGTTCCGCCTTCGGCCTGTACCTTGCCCAGAGTTTTATTCCAGATGGTTTTTGCCTTTTGCTCCGTTTGGGCAAAGGTATCGCTGCCTACCTCGCGCTTTAAATTCAGTTCGGCCTGCTCAAAGCTGATAAAGGAGGAGGCCACCCGTAAATGCACACGCTCCCCTGCTGCCGTTTTAAAGCCGATGATAGCGCCCGCATGTTTGGCCGACAGTTCCAGGGAGTCGGTTACGGCCAGGCTTTTGTCGTGCCAGGCACGGGCAAAGGTGAAAGGCTTGTCGGTATAAATAACAAAGTAATTTTTAAAATTCTTCAGCGGTCCGCTGGCATATCTGGTTGAATAACCTATAATTTCATTTTTACCCGGAATAATTTTAATATACGACCCTCTGTCAAAAGCGTCGATTACCACAAACGAACTGTCAGATTTCGGGAAGGTCAGCTGAAACTGTGCTGACCTTTCTGTAGGAGTGATTTCCGTCAGCACGTCAGCATCGGCCAGGTAAGCGCTGTAATAATAAGGCTTGGCAACCTCAGCCTTATGGCTGAACCAGCTGGCCCGGTCATCCTGGGTAAACTTTGCATGCCCGGTTACCGGCATAACGGCAAACTGGCCATAATCGTTCATCCAAGGCGAGGGCTGGTGCGTTTGCTTAAAGCCGCGGATTTTATCGGCATCGTAAGTGTATTGCCATCCATCGCCCATCCGGCCGGTTTGCGGAGTCCAGAAGTTCATACCCCAGGGCAGCGCCACCGCCGGATAAGTATTGCCTGTTGACAAAGAATATTTGGACTGAGATCCCATTAAAGGGTTTACATATTCAGCGGGATCGGTAACAACCGACTGTGCCGAAGCGCAGTTAACAGCAAGCAATGCAGCGGCGGCAAGTAACAGCTTAGGTAATTTCATGAGATGAATGTAATATATGCAACGGTAATATTATTAAATATTCAAGAGCATTACAATATCAGGATGCTCAGGCGTTATGTAACATTTCAGATAGCTGACCGATAATTCCTTAACTTAACAGCGCCGGCTTCTGCCGGTAAGTTTTCCACAGCAGCTCGCCAAACAGCGTGTTTGCCCAGGCAAACCAGGCCCTGGTAAATTTAGACGCATCATCCTTGTTAAAAGACTCATGCATAAAGCCGGTACCGGCATGGGTAGCCTGTAAGGTTTTTATACAGCTTCGTATTTCTTCATCATCCGTGCTGGTAAGGGCGCGGATAATGATACTGATCGGCCATATCATGTCCTTGCCTACGTGCGGTCCGCCGATGCCTTCGGCAACCTTTCCCTTAAAGAAGAACGGATTATTAGCTGATAGCAGCAGTTTGCGCGTATTGATATACACAGAGTCGGTATTGGAAACGGCACCCAGATAAGGCAGCCCGAGTAAACTCGGCACATTGGCATCATCCATCAGGTTAAAACTGCCGAAACCATTTACCTCATAGGCATACACCTTACCAAACTGCGGATGGTCAATGACGCCATATTTCTGCAGCGCCTGTTCTACCTCAGCCGCCAATGCGTTCAGCTGTGCTGCCATCGCATTATCTTTCACTACCTGCTGCATCATCTCTGCAGCCTGGCGGAGGCTGATAACTGCAAAAAAGTTGGAAGGAACCAAAAATGAGTAAATAGTGGCATCATCGCTCGGCCTGAAGGCTGAGCAGATAAGCCCGACAGGATTTATTGGATAACCATAGCCATTCATGGGTATGCTATCAGTAGCAAAGGCCGTTTTGCGCTGAAACGAGTACGGGCCGTCGCCTTCCTTACGCTGCTGCTGCCGGAAGGTTTGATAAATGCTTTGCACGGCCTGCTGCCATTTGCCGTCAAAAGGCGCCGTATCGCCCGTTAACTTCCAGTACTGGTGAGCCAGCCGGATGGGGTAACAAAGCGAGTCGATTTCCCACTTGCGCTCGTGCAGGCCGGGTTTCATACGGGTTACGTCGTCCTTCCATTCGCCTACCTGTGTGGCGCTGTTATAAAAGGCGTTGGCATAAGGATCGCGTAAAATACAGGCGGCCTGCCGGCTGATTACACCGGCTATCAGCTGCTGTAAGTGAGGATCAGTTTTAATGAGGCTTAGGTAGGGCCAAACCTGTGCACTGCTGTCGCGCAGCCACATGGCATCAATGTCGCCGGTAATTACATAAGTGTCCGGCTTACCGTTCTGCAAAGTGAAAGTTACCGTGGTATCAAGTGTGTTGGGGAAACAGTTTTCAAAAAGCCAGCCCAGTTCCTGGTTCTTAACATTTTTCTGAAATTCCCTGATAGCGCCTTCCACGGCAGCGCTGGTAAATTTGCGCTGTGCCAGCGGCTTCCTTACTTTCGGAAATGCGGCTGCGGCAGCAAATAAACCCGTTTCGGGCAGTAACAAGCCGGCGCCAACAATGCCGGAACTTTGCAAAAAGGTTCTTCTTCTCATGCGGAGGTGCTTATTCGGTTACAGAGAATGCAATACTACAATATTTTTTAAATGCTGTTATATAAAAAATGCGCTTCGGATTTTACCCGGAGCGCATTATTAATTAAATATTATAATCCCGTCAATAGATTTTAACTTGCAATAGAAACCAGGTTCTGGTTTCGCAGCACGGCTAATATATGGTCGAGCATGTGCTTATAAGTAATCTCCCACGAAATATTCTTCAAAAATTTATCTACGCGCTCCAGCCACTGCTCATCATGTTTCTGGTTCAGCGCCTGTTCTACGGCCTGTATAAATTCATCGGCGGTAAAACCAATGTGTACCAGGTTTTCTATACCATAGGGATTAATGACATCCTTTATAGGGGTTGACACTACCGGAATGCCTGCCGCTAAGTACTCGGGTGTTTTCGTCGGGCTGATGAACCGGGTTGATTCATCAATGGCAAACGGAATCAGCGCTACATCCCAGCCTGACAAATAAGCCGGCAATTGGCTATAGCTTTTACCGCCAAGATAATGGATGTTGGGGCGCTGCGGCAACGTAGCCGGGTCAATCTTTACTACAGGTCCAATCAACATTAGTTGCAGGTCGGGCCGGGCCTCCGCAATTTCCCTGATGAGCTCAATATCAAAGCGCTCATCGATCACCCCGTAAAAGCCCAGCTTCTTACCCTTAATTGCTGCCTGATCCTTCGGCTCAGTATTGGTTTTGCGGGCAGCCGCAAAATGCGCCTTATCAATACTGCTTGGAAAGGCATGTATGTTAGCGTGCTGATGCTTCTTCGCTTCGTACAGGGAATTGCCGCCGGTAAAGACTACATCGGCCTTGGCTAATAATTTCCGCTCCAGATCCTTTAATTCCTGCGGAGCAAATTTGAAGGCCGACAGCTCATCCATGCAATCAAAAACAGTAACAGCAGGAATAAATTTTTCAGAGAAGCTCAGCGCCATTGGTGTATAATACCAAAAGGCAAAGTCCTTTAGGCTGCGGCTTTTAAAAAACTCGTCGAGCAAGGTGCTTAATGTGGAATTAACCTCCTGTGCCGATAAGCCTGCAGGCAGGTGCGGAGCGCCTACATACACGTTAATATCCTTTTGCTTTATAAAAGTAAGCGAGGCCTCGCCCTGCGCATCAAAATGAGGTTCTTCTAAAAAATATACTTTGAAAAATCCTGAAAAACGACTTAAGAGATGCTGCGGACGCTGATAAACAAAATCCCAGCGCAGGTGCGAAAAGCATAACATGTTGCCGGGATAAACCTTTTTAATCTCATTCATAGTCGTTGGCAGATTTTTATTATAATATGATGTCTGATAATTTACAATTCAAGAATATTATTCACTGAAATACAGCTTGTAATATATACAATTAAAACAATTTTTAGTTTAATAATTAAGAAAAAACAGGCATCAGGTATAAATAAGCCATTATAGGTTGCGGATAAGTAACTTATGCCATTGCTATTTGCACAGCTATACCTGTTAACCCGGAAAACTTTGCTTCTTGTTAAAAATTTACGTGAATGAATCAGTAAATGCTGACCGAAAACCTTTAAACCTTCAAAATAGCATTTTGTTTAAGCCTGCCGTGCTTTGAACTACTGCCCTTATTTTCAATTCTGATATTTGCAGATTTTTACTGCGAAGTTATTTTGAATAAAGCTGCAGGCCACTAACTGGTAACTGAGCAACTATTCCGGCTTTGATTTCGTACAAATGCCCGATCCGCCCATTGAGGCAGGTTATTCAATCATGCCCTGCAAACGCAGAATTTGCTGACCTATAATTTAGTAAATAAACGTTAATTTGCAGGGAGAAATACCGGTCAGAAAACCGTAACGTATATTTATGTAAAGTTTGCACCGGCAGCGCCTGTTCAAGCAAACCTGATTTTAAACGTTCAACATGTACAATGCAGCAAGTAACTGAGGCAATATTACAATTACAAATACTTGATACAGCACCCGAAGAAGTATTTGATAACGTTGTTGCGCTGGCTTGCATGGTTTGCAATGTACCTGCCGCTGCCCTTGTTCTTGCTCATGGAGAGGATGGCTGGATCAAGGCGAAAACAGGCATCGGCTTTACTGTAATCAAAAACTTTTCCTGGTTACTGCAGGAATATAGTGCCGGGCATGAACCTGTACTGTTAAACCCAACAGGCGCTGAACAGCTTTTTGCCGGGCAAACTATTCAGCAGCAAGCTATTCGGTTTTATGCGGGCATGCCTGTATACAGCACCGGCCAGACGGTTATCGGGCACCTGTGCTTGCTGGACTACCAGCCACGAACGCTTACAGCACAAGAACTGACAGGGCTTAAAACATTGGGCAGGCAATTATCGCTGCTGCTTGCAAACCGCTTGCAGCTTTTGAAGCAGGAAACCCGGCTGGAGCTGAAAAACAGCGAAGAACAGATAGGTAATATATTTTATAATGCCGTTAATGCTGTGGTGGTAATGAACAGCCGGAACCTCATTGTGCAATGGAATCCCAAAGCCGAAGCTCTTTTCGGCTGGACAGGGTGCGAAGCTGCCGGCAAGGACTTTTACCAGTTATGTTTTACCCCCGAACACCGGGATGCGCTGCAATCCGGCATGGCCGGCAGAACTGACGGGGGCGAAACCATTGAGGTTACAGCTGTTAACCGTGGCGGCAACAAGGTAGAAATAGATTTAGGTTTATCATCAGCCATTATTAATGGCAACGAATATTTTATAGCCTTTGTAAGCAATATTACCCACCGGAAGCAGATTGCCGATCAGCTTGATAAGCAAAAGGAATTTTACGAAAACATACTTAACAAGCTGCCTACCGACATCGCCGTTTTTGATGCCAGCCATAAATATCTGTTTGTAAACCCCGGAGCTATCAGCAACGCGGAGTTCAGGAAGTTCATCATCGGTAAAAACGATTATGAATACGCAGCTTACCGCAACCGTGATGCCGCCATTGCCGATATACGCCGCGAGCGTTTCCTGCAGGTTAAAAACTCAGGCAAGGAAATCAGGTGGGAAGACAGCCTGCCAAATCCCGAAGGCAAAATCATTACGCACCTGCGCCGGATGTTTCCGGTACATGACGAAAACGGTGACCTTTCACTGGTAATCGGTTTTGGCATTGATATTACCGACCGTAAGCTGATGGAAGAGAAACAATCGCTGCTGGTTAAACAATTATCGGCGCAAAACGCGCAGCTGATTGACTTTTGCAATATCGTATCCCATAATTTACGCGGGCCGCTGGTAAACATGTCCATGCTGGTTGACTTTATCAGGGAAAGTGATGATGAGGAAGAACAAAAGCATTTGATATCAAAGCTGAGCCCGGTTATCGATAACCTGCATACTACCTTTAATGAACTGGTGGAATCAATACAGATCAAGCAGGACTTGGAAATTAAATGCGAGAACCTGAGCTTAAAGGATTGCGTTCAGCGGACGCTGGAGAATCTGGAAACTGAAATTACTAAAACAGGCGCAGTGATTGAGATGAATTTCGATGAGGCGCCCATAATACATTATCCGCCCAAGTATCTGTTCAGTATATGCGATAATCTGATTGGCAACTCGCTGAAGTATCATTCGCCTGACAGAAAACCGCTCATTGAACTCGAAACCCGGCGAATTAAGGACACCATTGTATTTTCGGTACGTGATAATGGTTTGGGGATGGACACCAAGAAACATAAAGACAGCCTCTTTAAAATAGGGCGGGTTTTTCACCGGCACCCCAATGCCAAAGGCTTTGGCCTGTTTATGACCAAAACACAAATTGAAGCTATGAATGGCAATATCTGGGTTGAAAGCGAAATAGATAAGGGCTCAAACTTTTTTATAGAATTTAAAAATCAGCATCAATGAGTTTGCCAACTAAAGTGTTTGTGATAGATGACGATCAAACATTTACTTTTTTAACCAAAAAGGTAATCAGGGCAACTTCACATAACACGATCATTCAGGAATTCAGCGACGGGCAGGAAGCCATAGAATTCTTAAAAGGAATTACTGCCCACCAGGACCAGCTGCCTGACATTATATTTTTGGATTTGAACATGCCGGTTATGGATGGCTGGGAATTTTTAGAGGAATACGAACAGCTGCAGCATCAGATAAGCAAGCCGGTAAAGCTGTATATTGTTTCTTCCTCCATATCACCGCATGATATTGAGCGATCAAAAAGTTTTACTGCCGTAACGGATTTTTTAATCAAGCCGTTGATGAAAGGCAAGTTCACAGAAATTGTGGAAAACTTATAGATTTATTTGCCCGGCAAAATACGGGGATGACAAAATATTTTGTAAAAAAATATTTAAACTTGCTGCTGCCTTGTAAAATTACTGTTACTTTACAATGTAATCTGCCGGAATCCCTTATATGTTTGATCAGTCGGTTAACCTGAAATTATTAAAGCAGCGTGCTTATAATTTGCGCTGGGCTGCTGTTCCTGAAGGCGTAATTCCGCTTACTGCTGCCGATCCTGATTTTCCGAGCGCCCCTGAGATAGCCGAGGCCATATGCAGTTTCGCTGCCGGCCGCTATCTCTGCTACGGCCCGCCCGAGGGCCTGCCTGAGTTTAAGGAAAGCGTTGCCGGTTACTTTCAGCAAAAACGCCGTGTACCCGCCCTGCCCGAATATATATTACCGGTTGATAGCGCTGCCTTTGGCATCTGGCTAACCTGCAAAGCATTCCTGGAGCAGGGTGATGAGGCCATCATTTTTAATCCGGTTGATTTTTTATTCCGGTATTCTGTCGAAGCCGTAGGCGGCTGCGCGGTTCCGTTTGCCATTCCTGCCGGCAACACAAGCGTTGATTTTGATAAGCTCGACAGTCTTATCACGCCCAAAACCCGTTTGTTATGCCTCTGCAACCCCCTCAACCCTACAGGGAAAGTGTTTACCAAGCAGGAGCTGTTTCGCTTCGGTGAAATTGCCTGTAAATACAACCTGATTATCCTGTCTGACGAGATATGGAGCGACATTATTTTTACTCCCCATGTTTTCACCAGCATCGCCTCTCTCAGTCCCGAAATCAGAGAGAGAACGGTTACTGTAACCGGCTACAGTAAATCCTACGGGCTGGCAGGCCTGCGCATCGGTGTGGTTATGGTATCCGGCACATCGCATTACCAAAGAATTTTCAAAGCTTCGCTGCATAGTTCAACTATCCATGGCGCCAATGTATTATCGCAGGTTGCTGCTGCGGCTGCTTTAAATAAATGCGGCTACTGGCTTAATGGTTTTGTTGCTCACCTGCAGGCTATGCGGAATGTCTGCGTATCAGCGCTTAACGCCTTACCTGGTGTTAGCTGCATTACGCCCGAAGGCTGTTACGTAGCCTTCGCTGATATAACAGGCACCGGCAAAACGAGCGCTGAGATGCAGCAGCTGCTGTTTACCCAGGCTAAAGTAGCTATAGTACCCGGCCTGCCCGAATGGTTTGGCACCGGCGCCGATGGATACATTCGTTTAAGTTTTGCTACCTCCGAAGCTATATTACAGGAAGCCCTCTCCAGGATAAAACTTACGCTTAATCAGTTATGAAAGTTGTTATTATCGGCGGCGGTATTGCCGGCCTTACCTTAGGCGCCCTTCTGCATCAAAAAAATATTGATTTTGTTATTAACGAGAAGACGGACACACCCTCTCGCGGCCATGCTTTTCTGATGCATACCGACGGGCTGGCCATACTCAATGAAATGAGCGCTGATAATAACGTTGCCCTGCCCGGCAATCTGCTGCACACCTACAGCCTGAAACAACCCAACAATGAGGAAGTTAAGCGCCTGCCGCTCGATTGCTGGAAATGCATAAAACGTACCGATTTAATTCAATTTTTAACTTCGCTGATACCGGCCGACCGCGTTGTTACCGGCAGGCAGTTTTCGCATTTTATTTACGAGGACGGCAGGGCGGTAGCGGCCATGTTCACCAACGGCCATGCCGAGTACGGTGATATTTTTGCAGGTGCTGATGGCAGCAATTCGGCAGTGAGGCAATTATTATTCGGCAAAACTAACTATACGCCTACCGTAGTAAAAGAGCTGGTGGGCATTTGCAGCCATAAGGATACAGCACGGCAAAACAACGGCCTTTTTACCAAGTTCTCGCACCCTGGTAAGGGCCTGTCTTTTGGCATTATCCCGGCTTCTGCCGGTGAACTGGTTTGGTTTATGCAATACAATGCCGCCGCCGCAGATGTAACGGGTAACTCGCCTGATGCAATCAAAGCATTCTGCAAAGCGCAGCTTGAGGATTTTCCGCCCGTGGTTACCGACCTGTTAAACAGCAATAATTTTAGTACCAGCTACATCTGGAATACTACTGATTTTGATCTGCTGCCCGCCTTTCATCAGCAAAATGTTGTGTTGCTTGGCGATGCTGCCCATCTGGCGCTGCCCTTTACCAGTTCGGGTACCACCAATGCTGTTATTGATGCCAAGGTGCTTACCGGGTGCCTGGAATACACCGGCTCATACCAGGATGCCTTTGAAAAATTTTACAGAATAAGGGCCGCCGAGATAGAAACGCATCTTAACCTGGGCCGCCAGCTCAAAAACGATTTTTTGAACCCGCATATGGTTACTGAAGCTCAGGTTCCGCTTATATCCCGTAAAAAGGAACCCGTTGTAATGGCAGGTGCGCCGAAGCCGGTACAGATTCTGTATTTTACCGACCCTATCTGTTCTACCTGCTGGATTATACAGCCAAGCCTGCGCAAGCTGAAACTGGAGTATGGCAACTACATTAATATTGAGTACCATATGGGCGGCCTGCTCTCCTGCTGGGAAGATGGCAATACCGGTAGCATTAAAACCCCCGATGATGCGGCGAGGCACTGGGAAGAAGCCTGCAGTATTTATGAAATGCCGATTGACGGCGACATATGGATTGAAGATCCGCTGCATTCCTCCTATCCTCCTTCGATTGCTTTTAAGGCTGCCCAGCTGCAAGACGAGGTTAAAGCCATAGCCTTTCTGCGCCGCATCAGAGAGATGGTTTTTCTGGAAAAGAAAAATATTATTAAATGGGCACACATAGAAAATGCCGCCTTCAACACCGGGCTGGACTGTGCTCAGCTGCTGAATGATTTCAGGAATAAGGCGCAGGATTATTTCAGGGCAGACCTTGCCCTGGCCAAGCAGCACGGCGTTACCGGCTTCCCAACCCTGTTCTTCTCCGATCAGACCGGAAAGCAGTTTATGCTGCGCGGAAATCAGCCTTATGAGCATTTTGAAAACATCATAAACATCCTGCTGCCTGCAGTTAAAAAAAATGATAGCAGCATCGCCCCTGAGGAGATATTTCATCAGTTCCCTACTTTGACTGATAAGGAGTTTGCCGTGCTGAGCAATACCAATAAAGAGCAATCGGCCCGGCTGTTGAATTCGCTGTTCAGCAACGGGTATATTGAAAAGCAGGAAAGTAAAAATGGCATTATATGGAAAAGCAGAGCCCTCAGCCATTAATGTGCCGGATATATAAGCCAACTGCTGTTTGGAAGCAGGTTGCAGAGCGTAAAAACATTGGCAGTAAAGCTGCCGGCTTCATTGAATCATCCTGTATAAAAACCAATATTCTGCAAACATTATTTGTGCTTTTACATTCCTATCATCATGACTGAAAACGCTGCGCAAAACATATTTGAGTACGCCCGTACCAATGATACTGAAGGCTTGAAAAATGCTTTACAAACCGTTGATCTTGACGCTACTGATGCGCGTGGTTCAACGCCGCTTATCATTGCCGCTTACCACAACAACCTGGAAGCTGTTGAACTGCTGTTACAAAGCAATGCCGGCCGCGACCTGCAGGACGGTATGGGCAATACAGCCCTGATGGGCGTTTGCTTTAAGGGTTACACCAAAATTGGTGAAGTTCTGCTCGAAAACGGCGCCGGTGTAAACGTAGTAAACGGCAACAATGCTACGGCACTTACCTTTGCTGCAACATTCGGGCATAATGAGCTGATTAAAATACTGCTGGCGCACGGAGCAGATAAAGATCTGCGCGACCGTTTCGGCAAAATACCGGCAGATTATGCGGGCTTGCAGGGCAACGAAGAAGGCTTCTTTCTGCTAACAGGCAGGAGGGAATAATGCGGATTAAAGTTATAAGAAGCAAAAGCCGGAAAACAAAACTTTAAGCAGCTGCAAATCCTATTTCCTCTTGTGGCTCGGTGCTGCTTTGTTTATTACAGGTTATTCACCCCGGATTTTCTGGCTAAAATGATGATAGGCTCGTGCATATCCCATTTTGGGATAAAGCCTTTTTGGTTAAGCAGCCCCCGCTGGCCGATGGAAAAGTTTCCTAAAATAACATCCGGCCTGCCATCTTGCGTAACATCGGCAACCTCCATGGTAAGCCAGCGCCCATAATTGTTAACGGGGCATTCATGTACGGTAAATTTCAGGCCGCCGGTTTGCTCTAAATAATTGAAGCCTTCTTCGGGATGAAACTTAAAATCACTGAAAAATGCAATGGCAGCAATATCCATGTCGCCATCGCCGTCAAAATCGGCAGCCATGGCTTTGGTACAGCCGTCAATGTGGTAAAAGTACTGCTGCTTAAATTTCCAGTTGCCCTGGTTGGTAAAAATGTAAACACCATGGTAAGGCTTTAGTACCGGTGAATAATCGCTGTTATCGCCGCAGGTATATAGCAGGTCTGGTTTGCCATCGCGGTTCATATCCACCAGCTGAAAGCTGCTTGAACCGTAAATGGATGGAAAACGCAATAAGGTTTGAACAGTAAACCCGCCCTGATGATTATTGATAAACATCCTGATGCCTTCATCGGCCTGAGCAAACAAAACAATGGCATCGGGCCAGCCATCATGGTTATAATCGCCAACAGTTACCTGTGTTGCACCTGCAATGGCAGATACGATGCTTTTTTTAAACCGGTGACCGGTTTGCTGCAGCATTAAATATAACCCGCCCCTGTCGTGCCCGAAACCGCAGGTCAGGTAATCGGGCAGGCCGTCTTTATTAAAATCAGCTGTTGCGGTTTGCACCGGGCGCGGCAGGCTGTCGGTAAGTATCACAGGCTTACCGACAGCCGGCTCATTTAGATTCATCCGCAGTACCTGCCCGTTAAGTACATCGGCAGGCATCATGGACCCAATGCAGGTAAGCACAGCACTATTTGAATCAGCAAAGTTAATATCAGTGACAGGTGAGGTAAAACGCCCGATTAACTTAGGTTTGAGCTGCGCATCCCATTGGTACAGCGCATTACCGGCATCAGCGGTATATAGCCGCCTGGTGGCGGGGTTTACCGTAATCATACTGGTCATGGCCAGTGCGGCATGATCATAGTAGCGGGGGCGGATTAAGGTAAAGCCGGCCCAGTCATGCAGGGGCGCTACTGCCGGTTTAGGGATAACCAAACTATCGGGCGCCAGTGTTTTATACCAGTTTACAACATCAAGCCACTGAGAGGTACCTATGGCAGAATGCGTATCGGCAAAATACTGGCCCAAGTAGCTTTGTATGCCTAAATTTTTAGCCATAGCCGGCAATATGCCTCGCTCCCAGCTGCCCTTATCGGCCAGATATGGTTCAGGGAAACGGTGGCAGCTTACACAATACTGCCGGGCCAGCCGTTTGCCGTTTGCCAAACGCTCTTGCGGCGTTGCCGGCGCCACCTGCCGGTTGCAGGCATAGGCAACAATCAAAATCAATATGAGGCCAAACACTGACTGGTAAGGCTTTACCGGCATTCGTATATTTCGCTTTTTTAGCATGAGGCCCGTTAAAAGTTTATGCCGCCGCTTATTCGCCGGCTTTTAGGTGAGGCACTTACGGCAGTAGCTGCGGCAGCTTTTACCAGCAGCACTTTTGTGTTACTGGGCATACATGACATTTATTGTTTGACGGATTTTATCGTATGATTTTCGAGCACCGTAAAAGGAATGTATTTATTCCAAAAGGGATAGAAATCAGGCTGAAAAAGGAATCCGGTTGAATAATTACCCAGAACAATATCCGGTTTACCGTCGCTGTTGATGTCATTCACATCCATGCTCATCCACCGGCCTGATTTGCTTACCGGCACGGCATGAGGCTTAAAGTCAAAAGGCTTATTTTGCTCGAAGTATATAAATTCTTCAGCAGGATTGTTCTTCATATCAGCAAAAAACGCAATAGTAGCAATATCTGTATCGCCGTCACCGTCAAAATCGGCAGCTATGGCTTTGGTACAGCCGTTTATCGGATAGAAATATCGCTGTTTAAACTTCCAGTTGCCTTCATTTATATAAATATACAGGCCATGATAGGGCTTTAGAATACGCGAGTTATGAAAATTATAACCGGCGGTGTATATTAAATCAGGCTTGCCATCATGGTTCATATCTGCCAGCTGAAAGCTGCTCGAACCATACACCGGCGGATATTGCAGCAGCGGCCTTACGCTAAACTGCCCGTTTTTATTGTTCGTGAACAGGTACAGCCCCTCGTTGTTTACGCCGAACAATATCATCATGTCCGGCCAGCCGTCTCCATTAAAATCGCCGGTGACCGCCTGTACTGCGCCAGGCATTTCGCTGACCTGCTGCTTATGATACGTATGATCAGCTGCCTGTGTTAACAGGTAAACGCCCCCCTTTTTACCGCCCTGACCCAGTACTGCATAATCCGTCAGGCCGTCTTTATTAAAATCGGCCTCCAGCGTTTGTACCGGCCGGGGTAAATCCCCGGCAATAGGCTGCGGCAATTCTGGGGCCCCCGGAGTCAAATTAACCTGCGTAAGTTTACCATCAGGAAAATCAGCAGGCTCAATCAAACCCACAGAAGCAATAATGGCCTGATTGTTAGCTTTCAGGAACAGGGCATCAACGCCGGTAGTCGGCAAGTCGGCAACAAAGCGCGGGCTAAGCTGGTTGTTCCATTCAGTCAGCTTTTTAGTTCCCAGGTCGCTCGTATATATTTTATGGTTATACGGGCTGACAGCCGCCATTGTGGTGAAAACCTTATCGGTAACGGGTGCCGGTTGCTTCAGTGTAAATCCGGCCCAGTCATTAACCGATGATACTGGCGGCTTGGCCTTAGCCAGTTCCTGCGGGGCGGCAGCCTGGTAATAACTAACCATGCGCTGCCAGTCGGCAATGGATACACCGGCTGTATCATTAGTATCCTTAAAGTAACTGGTTCCATAGGTAGATATATGCAGGTACTTAGCCATTTCGGGCATAATGTGATATTGCCATACATCTTTGGTTAAAGCATTTGCCGGCACCAGTTTATGGCATGAGGCGCAATAGCGCTGTACCAGCATGTTACCATCTGTTATAACATTACCGGTATAAGTTAATGCTGCCTGCTGCTTGTTGTTACAGCTGCTTGCTGCTACTGAAATAATTACGGCAATACCTGTTGCTGTTAGCACTATAGGCCGTATAAAATTTCCGTTAAAATTCATTTTTAGTCAAATCTTTTAAATTGTGCTGAGCTTATCTTTGTATTATTAATTTGATTGATTCATATCAATCTGGCGGGTATGCCCGAAGTTATCTGTTATAGCTACAGATGACATATTATTCCTGATGTTCATGAACCTTGCCGACTGTGACAGGAATGAACTGCCATTATAAAACTCCTGCTTTTGAATACTACCGTTTTTATACTTAATGAAAGCATAGGCATCAGCAGGCAGCAGCGGGTAAACTCTTACCGGTTCCTTTAATTTAAAAAGCTTAAGCGGCCCCCGGTTTTGCGTAGCGGCAATCAGATAATTGTCATTTGCACCCTTCAATTTTACCAGCGCCTTGCCGTTGCCGGGTATGTAAATACCGCTCTGTAAAATACTAAGCGGCCTGAAACCGCCTTTGCCATCGCCTTTAAGCAACAGGCCGTTAAAAGCATCGTACCGGCCGGTGGTCACTTCAGTGCCATAGTCATTACCGTTAATGATGGCATCCAGGTTACCGTCCCCGTCAAAATCGTCCACCGTTATGCCGCACCATACTGATGTTTGCGCCTCAACAGGCAGTTGCTGCATGGTAAACTTACCGTGCCCGTCATTACGCAGATAACAGGTAGTTAAGTTGGTAGCCTTTAACCGCAGGGCACCCTTACGCATATCCGGCGTAAGCACAGAATCCATAGTTGCCGTAGCGAATGATTTATAGTTCTGAAATTTTACACGCATACCAATCATCTGCTTTACAATATCATCGCGGGTTTGCGCCGGGAATTCCTGCAGCTTACCCTCCCTGTCTTTCAAAAAAACTGACGGAAAGGCATCGTAACTTCCATTGTTATCAAAATCCTTTGCAGTAATATAAACCGGGTATTTATCACTGGCCTTGTAAAAGGTATTCATACCAGTGTTACCTACCAGGTAATCAATATCGCCATCATGGTCAAAATCTCCGGCGGCAATAGTATTCCACCATCCCAGCTGGCTGCTGATGCCGGTTGAAGCTGTAACATCTTTAAATTTGCCTTTATCATTTTTCAGGAAGGTAACGGGCATCCACTCGCCGGCTAAAATCAGGTCGGGCCAGCCATCATTGTCATAATCGGTAAAGGCGGCATCACACACCAAGCCTATGTTTTTTAATGCAGGGGCTGCATAAGCCGTTACATCAGTAAACCTGATACTGCCCTTTTTGGAGTCGTTGCGCAATATAATGCTGGATACCGGTTTCGGATAATTCCAGGGGTCAACACGGCCCGAAACAAACAGGTCCATATCACCATCCTTGTCGTAATCCATTCCGCGCACACAGAGTTTGCTGGTGAAGTTCTTAGGTAACGCATCCGGTACCAGCCTGAAATTACCTTTGCCGTCGTTTTCGTAAAACCTGTCCTGGTAAACGGCTGAACCAGGCTGACTGGCGTAGCCGCCGCTGGCTGCATACAGATCCAAGTCGCCATCACCGTCGGCGTCGAACAACAGCGAACCGGCATCTTTAACCGTAGTTACATCACCAAAGTTGCTAGGCGGCGCCTTAACTGCAGCAGCTTGCTGCGGCGTAAGAGGTTTCTGAACGAACCTGCCGTTTGCCTGCTGCAGTAAAACCTGTGCCGGGTATTTAGAAGTGCCTCCGATAACCAAATCATCATAGCCATTGCCGTCCACATCGCCGGCTGAGAGTGCAGGCGTATATTCGGACAGCTTATGGGGAAGCAGCTTTTGAATATTAAAATCAACAAAGTCGTCATCCTGATGCTTGTAGGTAATGCCGGCTGTTTGGGTAACCTCGGTAAATAAACCTTGTTTATTGAGCGCAGGTTTAGTGAACGAATAACTTTCGTGCGCGTTGGCTATATTTACTTTCAACAATTGATTGGCCTTTACATTCTTCAGTGTTTGCTGTTTATTATCAGGCCATTTAATTACAACAGAATCAACCACCGTTACTTTACCTAACCCGAAATGGGCTATGTTTTGTATGGTTGACAAATATCCACGATAAGGGTTAACTTCATAAACCTGGTGCCTGCCGTGGTTATAATAAATATCGGCCCATGCGCCTATGCCATTTCTGTTCTGAGCGCCGCCTTCAAACTTCAGCTGTAAATAATGGCTGCCGGCAGCATCCTTATCGCGGGAGGTGTTTTTGTAGAGGAATGCTTCATCATCAATATTATTAACAATCATATCCATATCCCCGTCGTTATCCAAATCGGCGTAAACGGCGCCGTTTGAAAAACTGGTAATACCCAGCCCCCAATCCTGGGTTACATCATTGAACTGCAGGTTACCGTTATTTTTATAGGCATAGTTAGGTATCTTCACCACAGGTATCTGGCTTAAAACCTGTGTTTTAGAAGCCACTGCTACCGCTTCATTACGAAACGTAATAAAATCATGATCGGTAACATCGCGCGGGTAACCGTTGGTGATGATGATATCACGGTTGCCGTCGTTATCAAAATCGGTAATCAGGGGGCACCAGCTCCAATCGGTTTGGGCTATGCCGCTCAGGTATGCAATTTCGCTGAAGGCCGGGTCGCCGACGGAATCATTCTGACCTACCCTCGGCCCCTGGTTTAACTGAAGCGTATTGCGCGGATACTGATACTGGTAATGATAATAATCATAATTGGTGTACATCTGGTACTGGTTCGGTGTCATGAACATCTTTTTCCGGTAATTATCCTCCGGGTTCATGTCGAGCTCAAACACATCAGCCAGGCCGTCATTATTAATATCCTCAATATCCTGCCCCATACCGCTTGAGGAAGTATGCTTGAAATATTGCTGGGTTTTATCGGTAAACGTACCGTCGTGGTTATTAATGTAAAGGATGTTGCTGGTTAAAAAGTCGTTGGTTACATAAATATCTTTCCAGCCGTCGCGGTTAATATCTGCAATGGTGGTACCGTGCCCGTAACCCTGTATGGTAATGCCGGCCTGCTTAGATACATCAGTGTAAACCGGATGCTTCAGGGCTGCATTCCAGTCATTTCGGTAAAGATGGCCGGTGCTGCGATGGCTGCCATCGGTAACAATGGGCTTAAAGGTGCTGGAGTTATCATTCGCTACTGCCTCATTTACGGTAAGGTACATATCCAAATCGCCGTCATTATCATAATCAAAAAAAGAGGCCATGGTGGAATGGACGTTAATATTAAGCCCGTAGTCCTTAGCCATTTCCTTGAAATGCGGTACTCCTGCCTTATCATTTCCCTGATTGATGTATAACAAGTTGATGCGCTTAACCGGATCGTTCAGCAGGGTATTGCATACATAAATATCGGGCAGGCCGTCATTATTAATATCTACAACCGCTACGCCCCTGCCCCAGCCGCCGTTGCCGCCAACGCCTGCTGCTGAGGTTACATCATCAAATTTTAAGTCGCCTTTGTTCAGGTAAAGTTTATTGGATACGGCATTGCCGGTAAAATATATGTCCTGCAAACCGTCATTATTAAAGTCGCCGATGCCTACGCCGCCGCCATTGTAAAGGTTCAGTTTATCAATGGGGTTGATGGAATCGTTCTCAACAATCTTGTTGTTAAAATAGATACCCGAATGGCTGGATGATACCTGCTCAAACAGGGTAGCCTTTTTACAGGAAAACAAGGCGGCCAACAGCAAAATAAACAGCAGATATACCGGAAATTTCATATATAATAACAAACTAACTGGTTAGCAACAAAAAAAGGTGAAGATAATAAATCTTCACCTTTTGGTATAAAGTTTAAGTTAAATTAATAGCCTGGGTTTTGCTTGATACTACCTTGAGTAACATCAATCTGAGCTTGTGGGATAGGGAATATTTCATTACGCCCGGCAGTGAATTTTGCACCTTTCAGCAAAGTTTGAGGAAACGTTGTGATTGCGTTGGTATGAGTAAGATAAGCATTCAAAATACCGGCCATGTAGCCATTACCAGAAGGGCCTCCGTACAAACCATCCCAGCGGGATAAATCAAAGAATCGTTTGCCTTCCATACCTAATTCTATACGAGTTTCAAAGTGTACAGCTTCCCGAGCATAGGCTTGACCATTTGCTGTAAATTGGCCAGTATATAAACCCACCTTATAATTAGCAGCCGGTTTAGTATTATCAACAATAGGTTGTGTAGCGTCATTACCAGTGTAACCAGTTAAACGGCCGTAAACCCAATTAGAGGTCGCAGCAGCACGGGCGCGAATCATGTTTACATAAGTTTCGGCTTGTGCCAAGCTGCCCACTTCAACCTCACACTCTGCAGCCCATAAAATTATCTGAGCAAAACGGATAAGGTTGTAAGAGTTAGCGGTTGCCTGGTTAGGCGCCCAGCCGCCATAGCTATCGCTGGTAGTAGCCTGTGCACCTTTGTAATACACATTCTTTTTAGGGCTGTTAGGGCCGCCATCTGTTTGATCGCGTGCCCAAGCCTGGCCTGGGTGAACGCCCCAGTCCAGGTAAGGAATACCACGACGGCCAACACTCCAGTCTAAACGTGAATCAACAGGCGTGGTTTGATCTGGGAAGTAAGTTGCATCAGATGCAGCTATACCTTGATCATTCTTTAAATCACTGTTATCGAATGTGTTGAATAGCGGTAAGCCTGTTGCAGGATCTACTTTATGCGCATTTACAAAGCTGAATGATGGCTGGTAAAAACCGCAGCAGGTAGCCGGGCCGCCTGACGGAAAGTTAAGCACATCACCGCCATCGCCATTATAACCCTGTGAACCATCATTTACAGATGATTGTACCTGAAATACTGATTCTGAACCGTTACGTGTGGATGGATTGAAGTTATCGGCATAAGCGCCCAAGGCATATTTTTTGCCGCTTGCATTGGTGCCGTTGGCAATTAAATCCTTCAGCAGCGTATTAGCCTGTGCATACTTATGATCGAACATGTAAGTTTCTGCCAAGAATGCTTCAGCGGCATACTTGTTGGCACGCCCAATTTGAGATTGCGTTGCTGGTAAGGCAGCTATAGCTGCGGTGAAATCAGCTTCAATCTTATCCCAGATAGGGCCAGAGTTACCCACGTTAAAATTACCATTACTGTAAGTTATGGTTTCATCAGCATAAGGTACGTTACGCCACAACTTAGCTAACTCTAATTCATAAAATCCGCGTAAGAAACGAGCTTCCCCGGTCACTTCAGCAGCATAGGCTGTACTAACCGAGCCATCACTTACTAAGGGAATCTCACGTATTACGTCATTAGCACGGCTTACGCCATTAAACATCACGCGCCATTTCGGGTCGAGATAATCGTTTGTACCTGTTGCGCTATAGGTTTCTATTTGTGCAGCGCCAGGTTGGTCACCTGGGGTTGACCCTTTGAACGAATCATCAGCAGCAACACTGCCATAAATCCAGTTGTTAGTACCCGTTTGCCAAGGGCTGCCTGGCTGATCCTGATAAACACCGTCTAATAACGCATAGGCGCCTATTAACAATCCGTCAACCCCAGCCTTGTTAGCTAATACGGTGGAGTTCAATGTGCTTGCAGGTGTTTGATTAAGGTAATTTTTACAAGCGGGAAAGGATAGGGCAAGCACTGCCATAGCTCCCGGAATAATTACTTTATGATTTATTTGTTTCATGTTTTATTTTTTTTCTATATCATCCTTTAGTTAGAAAGTGAAGCTTGCGCCAACTATATATCTTCTCTCATTGTTCGGATAGTTACCAAAATCAACACCTGTAGCATTACCATTTATGGCCTGTACTTCAGGGTCTAAGCCCTTATATTTAGTAATAGTAAACAAGTTAGCTCCCTGAAGGTATATGCGCAGCTTATCAACACCTATGGCTTTGATTACATTAGGCGAAAAAGTGTAACCTAATTGCAGGGTACGCATTTTCAAGAATGAGCCGGAAGACACGTACCATGAGTTGATAGCGCCGTCAGTGCTGATTGAACTTGGCAGCGTTGGTAATACGGTGGCCGGGTTAAGGTTGGTTGGAGACCAAGCATTATATAGCAAGTCTTTGCTTTTATTACCAGTTAATGAAGTATAAAATTCAGTCCAGTATTTGGTTTCATTGAGAACTTTGTTACCATGTGACCCATAGAATACAGCTAAAAGGTCAAAGTTTTTATACCGGCCGGTTAAGTTTAAGCCGTAGGTAAAATTAGGATATGGGTTACCTATGTAGGTACGGTCATTGGCATCAATCTTACCGTCGCCATTGATGTCTGCATATTTAAATGCACCTGGTGCTGCGCCAATCTGCGATGGCGAACTAGCTACGTCTGCTGCGCTGCTAAAGTAACCGATTTGCCTGTAGCCGTAAAACTCGCCGAATGGCTGACCGATGGTAATAATATCGGTTATACCGTTACGTGCCCCAGTTGGGTAGTAGGTAATGAAGTTTTTAACTGTATTTTTAAACGTAGTTAAATTACCGGTAACATCAAAGCTTAAATCGTTGGTTGGGCGAATGTGATAAGTAAGCGCAACTTCAAAACCTTTGTTATTCACCAAGCCACTATTTACGGCAGGAGCGGCACCACCGCCAACTGTTGCAGGTAAAGTAGGCACATATAATAGTCGGCTTGAGTTTTTGTTGAAGTAATCAAAGGCAATGTCTAACTTATTTTTTAATA
The DNA here is from genome assembly GCA_964241965.1 of uncultured Mucilaginibacter sp. Taxonomy (GTDB): domain Bacteria; phylum Bacteroidota; class Bacteroidia; order Sphingobacteriales; family Sphingobacteriaceae; genus Mucilaginibacter. Next base: position 653 of record CAXTAP010000023.1, on the reverse strand, counting down.
AAGTAGCATCAAAGCCCACATCGGCAATTTTATCTAACTCCCAAGTTACATTGGTGTTACCTAAGTTACTATTATAAAAACCTGTGGCTGGAGTATTTAACGAGCCGTCAATAGAATAACCTGCATCTCCGGCCGTAGCACCCTGTGCAAACAATGTAAATGCGTTTGTTGCCCCAACATTCCCAGCAAAACCAGACACTCCATAGCTGCCGCGCAATTTCAGGTCATTCAACCAGGTTACGTTTTTCATAAAATCCTCTTTGGATATGCGCCATGCGGCTGAACCTGCAGGGAAGGTACCGTATTGATGACCTGGTGCAAACACTGAGGTACCATCATTACGTATGGTTCCGGTCAAATAATATTTCTCATTAAAGTTATAGTTTAACTGTCCAAATGCTGAAAGTGTATTTACTGGTGTGTTAGCCCCGCTGTTTACAACCCTGGTTGAAACTTGCGTGCCGCTGATGCTTACATAAACCGGGTCAGTTGAGAACAAGTTAAATCCTTGAGCATTAATTTGTCGCCCTGTCTGGCTTTTAGCTTCATAGCCGCCTAAAAAGTTTACATGATGCTTTCCAAAATCTTGGTTGTACCTGATGGTGTTGGTCCAGTTATAATTGCTGTAATAGCTGTTGCCCTCATAAGTACCG
>CAXTAP010000022.1:25082-40008 GCA_964241965.1 uncultured Mucilaginibacter sp. | reverse complement strand
TTGTTTAGAACATCGTTGGCGTTTTCACGCGTGACTTCCGGTCTGCCTAGCTTTCCACCGCCAAAGTTGGAATCTCAAAACTAGTCGTACAACAAACAACATATAGCGTTGACAGGCCTGGTTGCCCTTATTAGTTTTTATGCCTTATATGAAGATGCCTGCAAAGAAAGTCTCAGCCTATCATTAACTATTCCAAACAGTTTTGCTATGCAGTGCTTGTTATATTCATATTCCTCACCCATGAAAAATCTAACCCTATTCATCATCTTACTTGCTGGGATTGCACCGAGTGTTCGGGCGCAAGCTGACCACCGCTGGCACTACCTATTTAACGGGCGTAGCCTAAACGAGCTGAGGGGCTATAAAATGAATGGTTTCCCATCGGTGGCCTGGAAAGTGGAGGATGGTGCGCTGGTAGCTCAAACTGGTGTGCCTAATGTAGATTTGGTGAGCCGGGAAACCTATACCAATTTTGATTTAACGCTGAAATGGAAAATGTCCGTAGGAGGGAATAGCGGAATTTTTTATAATGTACAGGAAAACTCCGCACACGAAGCCGGTAATGGCAACAGTCCTAACTGGCTTGATAATTTTGAAATGCAGCTGCTGGATGACATCGGCTTTAACGACCATGACCCTAAACGTTCTGCAGGCAGCCTGTATGATTTGATTATACCTCAGCATAAGCATCTTGAACCGGTTGGCCAGTACAACACGGCCCGCCTGCTGGTGAACCATGGCCACGTCGAGCAGTGGATTAACGGCATCAAGGTAGTAGAGTACCAAATTGGTTCCCCGCAGCTTAACGAACTCATCAGCCAGAGCAAATACAAGGACAACCCCAACTTTGCTAAAGCTACCAGCGGACACCTGATGTTTCAGCATCACGGCCAGCAGGTTTGGTTGAAGGACATCCGGGTGAAGCGGTTGTAAGCACTAATCGCATTACTATTTACCGAGGCTGCAATATTACCTACCTATATAAAGGCTTTCTGTTTAGCATAAAATCGGCTATCAAACCCGGAGGACAAATAAAGCACAATAGCGGTATTGGCAGTGTCTTCCCTGTTTCATAGCTTACACTATAAATAATAAAGCCATAGCTTAGGTCAATATAAACAGCGCCGGTTATACGGCCTGTGGTTTTACTACCATTTCAAATTCTTCATTGATTTGCCTGCATAAGGTAAGTAGCTTGTTATAATATTCGGCCTCGTCCGTTGAAAGGTTTTCCGGCTGAAAATGTAACTCCTGCATCTTCTGATAACAATCATATAAATCGCTGTAGGTGTTTTCAAACACCACGTAACTCATGTTGGGCATAAGGTTATTTATTTGATTAATGTAAAGGAATACTTATATGCAATTTAAACAAAATTGAAATGTTAAATCGCTGGTACAGGTTTAGATGTTTTAACAAATTTCATTAAGTCCCTCAAATAAGTTTCAGTCTGACTTAAACTTGAATGTCTGTTTGCTTCTTTAATTTCTTCCAAGCTCCAACCATTTTGATAGCGCTTAACATTGGAATAATGTTTGAAACCATATAAGGTGTATCCTTTTTCATTAAGATTAAGTTGATTAAAACAAATTTGCAATCGATTATAAGCCGTTTTCTCTGGTTGTGATTTCGTACCTATAATATCTTTAACAGAGCCCGTTATATAAGCTTCTTTGTCGGCAGCCTGTAAATTAAGGCCTAACAAAATACTCTTTAATGAATCATCCATTCTTATAATTTGCGTTCTTTTATTTTTGCTGATTTTAGCAGGGATTGTTATTGTTTGATTCACAATATCACAATGCTTAGCCTGTAATAGCCGCAATTCATTAGGCCTAATACAAGTATAATATAGTATTCTCACAAAAGTGGATGTATACTTGTCATATCTATCCAGCCAATCCATGATTTGTTTGAAATCACTATCTTGAAATAGCTGATGCTTTTCTGACTTTTCAATTTTTCGCTTTTCCGAAAAGTTTTCGAAAGGATTCTCTGAAACCCTGCCGGTCTTTTTTAAAAAATTGAAAAAGTTGACATAAACTGCAATTGAGTTCACGAATGTTTTAGCACTCCAATGCTGTTTTGCCTCTTTATCAAGCATGAAGCGAGTCACACTAACTGTGTTTAAATCGGTAATTTTAGCTTCATCGCCGAAGTAGTCAAGTAGAAATTTGGTTTTTGATTTAAAACTTATGATTGTCCGAGGTCTTGAATTTTTATTCTCATGATAGTGCAAGAATGCTTGTTGCGCCTCCTTTAAAGATAAGGCCGTTAGTTCAGCTTTTAAAGATTCATTTGCGCTAAAAGGATTCCAACCACTCTCTAATAGGTTAGTAAAGCTGTTTACAAGGGCATTAAATTGAATCGATTTCAAGCCAGGGTCTTTAATACGATTCAAGTCCTTGGTTTCACGAAAGCGCTGTTTTTTACCAGTTACTGGGTTTATGAAATAATATTCTACATACCATGTCTGTTTCGCTTCTTCTTTAAGTTTGCTAGAACCTTTAGGAACGTGAGTGATTTCCTTTCCCTTTCTTAATACGGGATGGGTAAAGTTTATCATCGATTTGTTCATTTACAAATCTAATAAACATGGCAGAGAATTGGCAGGGAAATATATATTTTATGCGTAATTAACTGATTTGCAATCAATTATTTTATCATGCGGAGAGGGAGGGATTCGAACCCTCGATACACTTTTGGCGTATACACACTTTCCAGGCGTGCTCTTTCGACCACTCAGACACCTCTCCTGATTATGCACTGCAAAGATAGCATAATCTTCAGCCGCTGCCAATAAAAAAAGCGGAACCCTGCTTTACAAGGTGTCCGCCTCCGCAAACTTTAACAGAATATGCAATTTAAAATCATCTCATGCGGCCGTTTGTTTTCTTACGCACAATGGCACGGTTAATCCGCCCCTCCTTGCGCAGCAGCTTACGGCGCTCACGGCGCGATACGTGCCCGTCGGCGTAAGCCTTTCTGATGCCGCGTCTCAGGCTTTTTTCTCTTCTGCTCAGGTTGCGGGCTTCACGATGGGTAAGCTCGCCGCTATTGATGCCCTCCTTAATGCGGGCGGTTTGGTTATGCTCACGTGCTGTAATCAGCGGCGTTTTGGTTTGGGCTTGTGCCATTGATGTAAAGGCTAATACTGCTGTTAACAAGCCTCCGGCTAATTTCATTTTCATACAAGTTTTTTTAATATAGAACAATTACGCGGCAATTGGTTTAACACGTTTATAAAAGAGATGTTGGTTTACCGCCTGAATTATTTTACCTATGTTTGCCACAAATTGCCGCAGGGCAAACCCACATAGATATTGCTTGTTTAGTTTGCAATGCTGAGCCTCAACGAGATTAAAAAACCCATAGCTGCCGACATTGATGTTTTTGAAGAAAGGTTTAAGGCCTCTATGCAAAGCTCAGTTCCCCTGCTCGATCGTATTACGCATTATATTGTAAAGCGCAAGGGCAAGCAGATACGGCCTATGTTTGTATTCTTTGCGGCCAGTTTGTGCGGCGGCATCACAGAGGCCACCCATCGCGGCGCGGCGCTGGTAGAGCTGCTGCACACGGCTACGCTGGTGCACGATGATGTAGTGGATAACTCTTATCAGCGCCGCGGGTTCTTCTCCATCAATGCTTTATGGAAAAACAAGATAGCTGTTCTGGTGGGCGATTATCTGCTGTCAAAAGGCTTGCTGCTGTCTCTGAACAATGATGACTTCGGTATTCTTAAGATTGTATCCAATGCCGTGCAGCAAATGAGTGAAGGGGAATTGCTGCAGATTGAGAAAGTGCGCCGCATGGATATAGGCGAGCCGGTATATTACGAAGTCATCCGCCAGAAAACAGCTTCCTTAATTGCGTCCTGCTGTGCCAGCGGTGCAGCCTCAGCCGGCGCCGGCGCTGATGTAGTGGAAAAAATGCGGTTATTCGGCGAAAAAATCGGCATTGCGTTTCAAATTAAGGATGATATGTTTGATTTCGGAACTGATGATGTAGGCAAGCCGCTGGGGATTGACATTAAGGAAAAAAAAATTACGCTGCCGCTGATTTATTCGCTCAGTAACAGCAAGCCGGCCGAACGCAAACGCATTATTAACCTGGTAAAAAACCATAACGATGAGCCGGCCAAAATTGCGCAGATTATCAGTTTTGTAAAAAGCACCGGCGGCCTGCAATATGCCGGAATGCAGATGAAAAAATACCAGGAGGAGGCTTTTGAAATTCTCAGCACGTTTCCGGCCGGCGAAGCCCGCAACGGCCTGCAGCAGCTGGTAAGATACACAACTGAACGTAATCGCTGATAGTAAACGGCGTTCGGCCGGCGGGGGCTGATCAGGAATTGAAATTGGCTTTGCAATTGTTAAACGGCCTGTTTTAATATTCAATGAAAACAGCAATGCAACAATTAAAGCTGCGCTAATCAGTTATAGGTTATATCCTGCAAACTTCATTTTGCCGGCAGATTTAAGTTTCCTGTTATTTTTATTACCATTTACAGGCAAATGGCCGTAACGCGGGTGCACCGGCGCACAAGGCCCCCATGGCAACCAAACCGGCACGGCCTGCACAAGGCTATATCAGAAGCGCTGCCAGATAATATTAAAAAAATATTTTGAATAATTATACTCATCTTTTTTAAGTTCAATCCCTGTATCAATAGTATGTATTTTCAAATATGAATATACCGGCAATAACTAAATAGATTAAAATTCGTACACCACGTATAAAATCATAAATTATTACACCTCATTTCGCGCTAATCATTTTATAAATGAGCAATTGCAAATATTGTATTTCATTGTTGTTTTTGTGGATTGCCATTTATGCAAACGCCCAGCAAAGGCAGCTTCATTTCGAGCGCCTGGCCAGCAAGGAGGGCTTGTCTGAACTTACCATTACCTGTATGATGCAGGATCGTAAAGGATTTATTTGGGTAGGCACCCAGGATGGCCTGAACCGGTATGATGGCTATCAGTTTAAAATTTTCAGGAACAATCCGGCCGATTCTAACAGCATCAGCAGCAATTTCATCACTCACATGGCTGAGGACAAGAACGGTGATATCTGGATTGCCACAACTAACGGCGGTTTAAATAAATTCGACCACGAAACAAATAAGTTTACCCGTTACCTGCATAATAACAAAAATGAGCATTCGCTGGCAACCAATTTTCTGAGGCATTTGGCATTTGATGCGGATGGCAGCCTGTGGATCGCTACCTATGACAGGGGCTTGGAACACTTTAACCCTAAGTCGGGCCGGGCAGTGCACTATATACATCATCAAGGTGATAGCCGCAGCATCAGTGAAAACAGCCTTTCTACCTTATTGATTGACAGTTATAACCATGTTTGGGTAGGATGTTTAAACAATGGCCTTGATCGTTTTGACCGAAAAACGAATTCCTTTATTCATTACGTTAACGGGCCGGCAGCAAACTCTATTTCAGGCAATAATGTATTCTGCCTTTTTGAAGACAGCAAACGGAAATTATGGGTTGGTACAAATTTAACCGGACTTAACCTGTACCAGCCGCAAACTAACAGCTTTAAGCGTTTTGAGCCGCAGCAAAACCCGGCTTATGCTCCGCTCTTTACCAGTATTCAAAACATCAGTGAAGATGACAGCGGTAATTTGTGGGTTGGTACAGAAAATAAAGGGCTGACTATTTTCAACGTTCAGCAGAATACATTAAGTACCTACATTCACGATGATATTGATGTAAACAGTTTAAGCAATAATTCAATTGATGTAATTTTAAAGGACCGGAACGGCAATATGTGGGTAAGTGCGTTTAGCGGGGGATTAAACCTCTACAAAAAGCACACGCAGAATTTCGAACATTATAACCACAACTCGTTAAGCAGCAGCCTGTCAAACAACTTTGTGCTTTGCCTTTTTGAAGATACCAGCCACGGGCTTTGGATAGGCACAGATGGCGGAGGATTAAATTTTTATGATAAAAGCAAAAACCAGTTTTCTGTATTTAAGCCAAAAACACAGGGGGCCGGCACCGGGAATTTTGTATTGGATGTTGCCGAAGATAAAGCCCAGAATTTGTGGATAGGTTCGTGGAATGACGGGCTTAGTGTTTACAATTTAAAAACCAGGGCTTTCAAAAATTTCAGGCATAACCCGGCAGATAATCAAAGCCTGGGCGGTGATAATGTTTATAAAGTTGCTGTTGCCCCCGATCAAAAAATCTGGGTGGCCACCTTTGGCGCTGGGCTCGACGTGTACAATCCTGCTTTGCACCGGTTTTATCATTACAGAAATAATGCCGGTAACCCCCAAAGCGTAGCGGAAGACAGGATCAACGGGCTGTTATTTGATCATAAAGGCCGGTTATGGGTAGGCACCAACTCATCTGGCTTAGACTTGTACGAGCCTGAAAAGCAAATCTTTATTCACCATAAACATGAGGCTGCTGGTAACAGCATCAGCAGTAATTCCATCCTCGATTTATATGAGGACCATGAGGGATTTATATGGATATGCACTATCAACGGGCTTAATAAATATAACCCTGGCACTAACAGGTTTATTACCTATACCACCAAAGATGGGCTTCCGAATAATTTTATTTATGCCATCAGGGAGGACGACCAGCATCAATTTTGGATCAGCACCAATACAGGCCTGTCTAAATTTAATCCGCAAAACAAGTCTTTCCAAAACTTTACCGATGAGGATGGCTTGCAGGGGGATGCCTTTAAGCCTCATTCTGCTTTAAAGGCAAGCTCCGGCGCCTTGTTCTTTGGCGGTAATAACGGGTTTAATAAATTTTATCCTGCAGATATTAAGGAGGAGGCGTATGATCCGCCGCTGGTTTTTACCGGTTTTCAGTTATTTAACCAGCCAGTTGCGGTTGCAGTAAGTAAACACGACCCTTCCCCCTTAAAACAGGATATATCTGAAACCCGCTCTGTTTCCCTGTCATATAACCAGTCTGTACTATCGTTTGAATTCGCCGCGCTCGATTTTCTTTCGGCCAACAAAAAAAGCTATGCCTATAAATTAGTCGGCTTCGATAAAGCGTGGAACTTTGTGGGGCACAAAAATACCGCTGTTTATACTAATTTGCCGCCCGGCGATTACATATTAAGGGTAAAAAGCCAGAATAATGAGGGGAAATGGTCAGCACGGGTACTGGAATTAAATATCACCATTGTTCCGCCTGTATATATGACCTGGTGGTTCCGGACGCTTTTTGCCGCAGCTGTAATCATCATCATTTATCTGTGCTACCGGTACCGGATAAATATCATTGTTGAGCAGAAGGCAAGGCTGGAGCAGCAGGTAGATATCCGCACAGAGCAAATCAGGGAGCAGGCTGATGAGCTGCAGGCGATGAATGAGGAACTGGAGGCACAATCAGAAGAACTGCTGCAGCAAAAGGAGCAAGAGCATCTGGCCCGAATGGAGGCCGACAAGGCCAATCAGGAAAAAAGTATTTTTCTGGCTACCATGAGCCACGAAATCAGAACGCCCATGAACGGGGTAATTGGTATGGCTTCCCTGCTGAATGAAACGGAACTGGATGATGAACAAAAAGAGTACGCGCATACCATTATAAACAGCGGCGAAAACCTCATCAGGGTTATTAATGATATTTTAGATTTTTCCAAGATTGAGTCGGGCAGCCTGGAACTGGAGCATGAGCAATTCAACCTCCGGCAGATGGTTGAGGATGTAATTGATATGTTTTTAAACACGGCAGCTAAAAAAAATGTAGAGCTGCTTTATCAGATAGATTTCCAGCTTCCGGATGAAATTATAGGCGATAGCCTGCGGCTGAAGCAGGTGCTTATTAATTTGATTAATAATGCGCTCAAGTTTACCGAAAAAGGAGAGGTATCAGTTGATATTCGCCAGGAGAACCAGCCGGAAGAAGGTATGTTTGGCGTGAGCTTTAGCATCAGAGATAGTGGTATAGGCATCCCTGCAGAAAAGATGGTGCATCTGTTTAAGCCGTTTTCACAGGTTGATTCCTCAACTACCCGAAAGTTTGGAGGCACAGGCTTAGGGCTGGTCATTTGTGAGCGGCTGGTTAAGCTTATGGGTGGCGATATTTATGTTTACAGCGAGTTTGGTGCAGGTTCAACCTTTGCATTTACCATAAAAACTAAAGTAGGTGCGCACACCAGTCAAAAACCGTCTCTTTTTGATTTGTCAACCATTGCCGGTAAAACGATATTAATTGTGTCTGCCAGCCGGCATCAGGCCGCTGTGATTGAACAGCAATTGAAGCGTTGGGACTTGAATACTGTTGCTGCCTTTTCGGCCGGCGAGGCCATAACCCTTGTGAAAAATAATGGGCAGATCGCAATGGTGATTACTGATTTGAATATTGATGAAACCAACGGCATTCAGCTGGCTGGCCTCATCAAAGCCATTAATCAGAACCTGCCTCTCATTTTAATAAGCACTATTGGCGATGAAAGCAAAAAGAGGCACACAGGGCTTTTCCATACGGTGCTTACCAAGCCTGTGAAGCAGAAACTGCTGTTCAACGGTATCTGCACCGCTTTAAAAACAGAAAGCACTTCACCGGCAAAAAATGCCGGTGAGGCTGTGGTATTTGATAAGGCTTTTGCACAGAGCCACCCGCTGGATATTCTGGTAGCGGAAGACAACCTGATAAATCAGCGTGTTATTGAGCGGATGCTCGATAAGTTAGGTTACCGGGTAGAAATTGTTCATAACGGCGCTGAGGCGTTAAAACAATTATCCCTGAAGAATTATGATGTGATACTGATGGACATTCAAATGCCCGAAATGGATGGCCTGGAAGCTACCCGGCACATACGCAATGGCCTGAACCTGCAGCCATATATTACCGCCATGACAGCTAATGCGCTGCCGGAGGATGAAGAACAGTGCCGGCAACAGGGCATGAACGATTATATCACCAAGCCCATGACGGTGGCCGACCTGGTTAATAGCCTCGGCAGGGCTTATGAATATAAGCAAACCAGTAACTTAAATGAAAAGCCGCTGCATAGTTAGTTATTAACAGCAGAGTTCGTTGCTGATTATGGCAGCACTGTAGTCAGCCTTTTTGATGTTTTTTAATGATCATAAATTCTGACCATTATCGTCATGTACTGCATCATTGATCCTGCTTTGCTGATTTGAATTAATTTAATTTTGGCTAAAACAAAAGCGCATACGGCTAAATTTCTTTATCTGAAACAGCCGACATTTGCTGTATCTGCAACAGCATGATTCGTTTGCCTTGTCAAACTATTAAATTTTCATTAATAATATATACTATGCGGGTATTTGTTACAGGAGCCACAGGCTTCATTGGTTCAGCTATAGTTCAGGAATTAATAAGCGCCGGGCACCAGGTGCTGGGCCTTGCCCGGTCCGATTCGTCTGCCGGTGCACTGGCAGCAACGGGTGCCGAGGTTCACCGCGGCGATCTGGAAGATCTGGAAAGCCTGCGAAGCGGGGCTGCCGCATCGGATGGGGTTATTCATGCCGGCTTTATTCATGATTTTGCCAGGTTTAAGGAGGTTTGCGAGATAGACAGGCTGGCCATTGAAACCATCGGCGAAGTGCTGGCCGGTTCAGAGCGCCCTTTCATTATTACTTCGGGTACAGCGCTTGTCCGGCCGGGTACCCTGGCAACAGAAGATATGATGCCTCCTGCCGATAAGGCATTTCCAAGGGTTTCTGAACAGGCGGCTGATGCTGCAGTTGCGCGCGGCGTACGTGCAGCAGTGATACGGCTGTCACCATCCGTGCATGGCGACGGTGACCATCATGGCTTTGTACCATTACTAATCGGCATTGCGCGTGAAAAGGGTAAGGCTGCTTACATCGGCGACGGGCACAACCGCTGGAATGCGGTGCACAGGCTTGATGCAGCCAGGCTGTACAGGCTGGCACTGGAAAACGCCAGTGCCGGAACAAGGTATCATGGTGTGGCCGAAGAGGAGATTTCTTTTAAAGCTATAACTGAATCCATCGGCAAAAACCTGAACATTCCTGTGGTATCTGTTTCGCCTGAGGAAGCAGCAGATCATTTCGGATGGTTTGCCGGCTTCGCTTCTATAGACTGCCCGGCATCAAGCATTATAACACAGGAGCGTTTAAACTGGCATCCTGAGCAGCCAACGCTATTGGCAGATATGGAAACCGGCATTTATTTTAAATAATACCTATCATCAATAGCAATTTTAATTAAGGCTCCTGTCGGCGCTCACCACAGATATATTTTATAATGGCTGAATTCGAATGATAGTTACAGCCCACACTGCCAAAGGGCTGCTCACCAGGCAGCCCTTTGGCAGCCGGCACCTTAACAGGTATTCAAGTTGTTTTGTATCAATGCGGTAAATATAGCTGCCCGAAATCAGTATTGATCCCAAGAAGAACCCGGCCATGCAGGTCGGGTTCTTCATTAAATAAGTTAATGCTTACGCATTATTATTTTATCACAACTGATTTTGTAAACGTACCGGCTGCTTTAAATTGCACGGCATACCATGTATTGCTGGCATCAATTTACACCACATAGCCGCTGTCAGATTATTAATATCAAATATAAAGGTATGTGTTCAGGCCGGCCATGAAGAATTGGTTAACCGGGATTTATCTTAATCAATAATGTGCAGCAGGTAACACCGGGCACACTGAATGACAGATACAATATGATAGGAGCAATACTGAGAAAATGTTTACTTTGCAGCAGCTAATTATAATTTCATGAAAAGAATATACTATGCATTAACAGGCTTATGCCTGCAATGGCTGATGCCTGCTGCTTATGCACAACAGCCTTTTTCGGTAAATAATAAAACGGTTACAGTTTACACTACGGCTAAAAATACCGATTACAGGTTATCCAAAACCAATGAGCTGAAGTTTGTGCCCAAGGGCCAGCCGGTTGAAACAGAAGTATCCGTTTTTGTTGACCCTGCAAAAAAGTTTCAGCAGGTGCTGGGTATCGGGGGTGCGCTTACCGATGCGGTGGCCGAAACTTTTTATAAAATACCCAAAGCCAGGCAGCAGGAACTGCTGAACGCTTACTATAATAAGCAAACCGGTATTGGTTTTACACTGGCCCGTACTCATATACAAAGCAGTGATTTCTCGAGCGACAGTTACAGCTACATTGCCCAGGGAGATAAGGACCTGAAAACCTTTAGCGTGAAGCACGATGAAAAATACCGCATTCCGTTTATTAAGGAAGCCATAAGGGCGGCAGGCGGTAAATTAACACTGTTTGTAACTCCCTGGAGCCCGCCCGCTTTTATGAAAACCAACAATGATGTACTGCATGGCGGCAAGCTGAAAAAGGAGTACAGCCAGTATTGGGCTAACTTTTATATCAAATTTATTCAAACTTATGAAAAGATAGGCATTCCCATTTGGGGCCTTTCTGTGCAAAATGAACAGATGGCAACGCAAACCTGGGAATCATGCCTGTACACGGCTGAAGATGAAAATGAATTCATTAAACGCTACCTGGGGCCAACACTGGTAAAATCGGAAATGGCCGGCAAGAAGCTGTTCATCTGGGATCATAACCGCGATTTAATGTATCAGCGGGCCAGCACTATACTGGAGGACCCTGAAACAGCCAGATATGTATGGGGAGTGGGTTATCACTGGTACGAAACCTGGACCGGCGCCGGCCCCAACTTCGAAAATGAGCGCCGGGTAGCTGAAGCGTTTCCGGATAAAAAGTTAATGTTTACCGAAGGCTGTAATGAACAGTATGACCGCTCCCGCCTGAATGACTGGGCCCTGGGCGAACGCTATGGCCGGTCAATGGTGAACGATTTCAATGCAGGCACCGTAGGCTGGTGCGATTGGAATATTCTGCTTGATGAAAAGGGCGGCCCCAACCATGTGGGCAACTACTGCTTTGCACCCATACATGCTGATACCAAAACAGGCGAGTTGATTTATACCAACTCTTACTATTATATGGGGCATTTTTCTAAATACGTGCATCCGGGCGCAAGGAGAATTATCAGCTCTGCCAGCCGAGATCAGCTGGAGACCACCGCTTTCATGAATACCGATGGCAGCATTGCCGTAATTGTACTGAACCTGGGCGATGCCAAAATTGATTACAATATGTATGTGAAAAATCAGGCCGTAAAAACCACCAGCCTGCCGCATTCCATTGCTACCTTGTTAATTAAGTAAGCTGATTGTAAACTATTATCAGAGCGCCTGTAATGCTGTTACAGGCGCTTTTTTACTTTCTAATGCTATGTTTGTGTATCCGTTTACACCACACATCATATGACCTTTATCCTGTCAAAACTGCTGCTCTTTTTTTTGCATCCTTTTTTATGGGTGCTCGCCTTAATGCTGTGTGGAGCAGCAGCCAAAAATCAGCGTAAAAGTAGGCATATCTTTATAGCTGCTGTTGTTGTATTGTTCATATTCTCTGATCCGTTTTTGCTGAACCGCTTTGCTGCCTGGTGGGATTATAAGCGCCCGGCGCTAAATTCCGCAAAAAGTTATAGCTGTGCTATCATACTGGGTGGTTTTGCATCAGAAGATGCAGAGGGCAGGGGGTACTTTAACGGCAGTGCCGACCGGTTCATTCAGGGGCTGCGGCTCAAAGCTACCGGGCAGGCGGCGCATTTACTGATTACCGGCGGTAATGCCAGCATCAACCCCGATCATTTCAGTGAAGGCAACTGGGTAGCCGGCGAACTGAAGGTTATTCATATGCCCGATACTGCTGTACTTATTGAAAGCCATGCCCGCAATACAGATGAAAACGCCCGGTATTCAAAAATGCTGCTCAGTAAAGCCCGTTTGCAGCCTCCCTACCTGCTGGTTACCTCCGCTTTCCACATGCGCCGGGCGCTGGCTGTTTTTCAGCACGAGGGCGTGGCCGTAATTCCGTATGCCGGTAACTTTGGCGGTAACGGCGGCAGTATAACCGCCGATGACTTTATTCCCGCGGCAAGTGTAATGGACGGATGGACCTTATATTTCAAGGAGGTTATCGGCTTACTCATTGTTAAATTAAAGAGTTAAATATGGCTCAGCACCCGCTCAGCCGGTAACTTTTTAATGAGCATTGCAGTATAAGTGCTTTGAAAACATAACCGATTTATTTTTTGTGCAACGCCGGTTAGTGGTTAATGCAAAAAATGGTCAGGTTAAGGCAAAAGCAATCCGGCACTTGTATGAGACCCCTTTTGATACCAGCTTACATTAAAGATTATTTGGACAGCACCAATCAGGATGCCTCCGGGCTGGAAGAGATAAAAAATGCTTATCAGCGCATTAAAAGTGATACACCCGAAATATCCATCGTCATACCGGCTTACAACGAGGAGGACACCATTGTTCAAACCCTGTCTTCACTGTGCCATAATATTACGGACAAGCAGGTAGAAATCATTGTAGTAAATAACAACTCAAAGGATAGAACGGCTGAGCTGGTTGAGGCCTGCGGTATAGCCTGCCGCCTTGAAACGGCGCAGGGCATTAAGTTTGCCCGCAATGCCGGCCTGGCAGCAGCAAAGGGCAAGTACATTTTAAATGCTGATGCAGATACGCTGTACCCCAGGTATTGGATTGAAGAAATGGTAAAGCCGCTGATGAACAACCCGGAGGTTTCCATCACTTATGGCGATTTTTCTTTTATTCCTGTTGGCAGTACAGGCCGCTTCACCTACTTTTTTTATGAATACCTGTCGGACCTGAGCCGTATGTATGATAAGTATAAAAAGGATGAGGCCGTTAACGTGTACGGCTTTACATCGGCTATGCGGCGCGAGCCTGCGCTGGCCGTAAATGGCTTTGATTTTCCGAAAGGGGCAGGGGAAGACGGCTACTTGGCGCTCAAGCTGCGCGATCAGGGCTATGGCCGTTTGCACCACGTAACATCGCGCAGGGCCATTGCGTGGACTACCGACCGGCGCATTCAGATTGACGGCGGTTTGTGGAAGGGAATCATTAAAAGATTTAAGCGGGTTTTTAATCTGAGGCAACTGCCCGCAGCTTAACCGGCCGGAGAAACATTGATCAATGAATATACAATATACAGGTTTAAATAATAGTACCATGGGGTTTACAGATAATGGTAGTACCAAAATACTGATAGTTGAAGATGATACCTATATGCAGCTCATACTGAAAAAATTTCTGAGCAAAACGTATGAGATCGAAATATGCACAAATGCCCTGGATGCCTTATCGTTTCTGCAAAACGGTAACCTGCCCGACCTGGTGATTTCTGATTTAAACACCCCCAAGCTGAGCGGCCTGGATTTGATAGGGCAAATGCAGGTGAGTGATTTTTTTAAATCCATTCCGGTAATTATACTGTCGGGCGAGGATAATTCTGAAACCCGCATCAGGTGCCTCAATACAGGTGCTGATGATTTTATTGTAAAGCCGTTTAACCCCGCCGAGCTTGAAGCGCGGGTAAGGGTTGTTTTGAGGAGGATAGGTAAATAAACCAGTAAAATATGAGTTTACACACTACTACCATAACTGATACACAAATTATTGCCTTAATAAATGCTGATGCCGAAACGTCGGACTTGATTAATGACTGCGATTTTCAGGGCCGGGAGGTAATGCTGTTTAAAAATGGCATGCAGCTCGTTAATGCCTGGGAAACCCAGAAGCTCGATATTGCAGCCATAATTTCAAAGGATGAGGTACTGGCCTCATTAGGGGTTACCTTGCAGGAAACCCTAAAGAAGAAAGGACTAAAAAATGTTCCGTTCTTTTTAATGGTAACTCACATGAATACTGATTTAAGGCGGCTGGCATTAAGCGCCTCCATTGCCGATGTATTTGTGATGCCGGCCTCGCCCGGCAAAATTGAAACCAGGGTTAACTTTATGATAGATCACTGGGGCGATCTGAAAAGAACCACCATTGAAAAGGCCGGGGATGCCTACCGCATACCTTTG
>CAXTAP010000022.1:11725-24982 GCA_964241965.1 uncultured Mucilaginibacter sp. | reverse complement strand
AAAACGGAGTCGAAACCGTTTTTATGCGATGATTGCGTGTCGAGAGGCAAATGCCAGTTTCCGATTTATGCCGATAATAACAGCTGGTGCGAAAAGGAATATATTTATTCTAAAAAAACCAAGGCAGGATCAGCCTTCTTTAAAATCAAGAATGACCCCCGAATCACCAAAATCGGTAATTTCATCCGTAATACCAGCGTTGATGAGTTACCGCAGCTTTGGAATGTCTTTACCGGCGACATGAGCATTGTAGGCAACCGGCCGCTGCCCCTTTATGAGGCAGAGAAACTGACAACCGACAAATATGCCATGCGCTTTCATGCCCCGGCGGGTATAACCGGCCTGTGGCAGGTAGAAAAGCGCGGCAAAGGCGATATGAGCGAGGAAGAACGGCTGATGCTCGACAATGTTTATGCACAGAGCCACAGCCTCAAAAATGATGTGCGGCTTATCTTAAAAACCATTCCTGCCCTGTTGCAAAAGGAAAACGTGTAGGGTTTACAGCAGCATCTTTAATTCATCGGCGCTTACGGTAAGCTGCCCGGCTTTGGGCAGGCGGCGGGTTAATTCGCGCCAGTTGGCATCTTTGGCATAAATGCCTTGCAGCATGGCGCCGGCCTCCTTAATGTGCTTATTATTGGCCAGGGTAATGGCATGCCAGTACTGCATCTCTAAATTGGCAGGAAACATGTGCTCGGCGGCGGTATATTCTGCCATGGCTTTGAGCATATTATGTTTTTCTACCTGTAAATCGCCATTGTTCATGTGCTCATAAGCACGCTGCAGCTTTAGCAGCCGGTCTAATTCAATGATCGGGTTAGAATTGTCATCCACCCGGAGATCAATCAGTTTGTCATTCCAGCTTTCCTTAACCGGCGTGCCGGCTACCACAATTAAAGCGGCGGACTGCCTGCCGCGTATATCGCCGCCTGCCGCCTGCGCGGCTTTAAGGCAGGCCATTACCCGTTCGGCCAGCGGCAGCCGGGTATTTTGTAAAAATTCCTGCTCCATAGCCTTGCATACCTTATCAGTAAGCATCATGTTTGATTGTACTGAGTAATTGGCGCCATGCCTGTCGGCGGCATAAGCAATACAGTTTTTGCCGGTGTAAACGGCGCTTTGCCCTTTAGTGTTTAAAAAAGCAACCTGCCTTACCTCGCGGCCTGCATCCTTAGCCAGCAGCCCATTCAAAGCCTGCTGCGGTAACACGCCCGACTGCATCAATTGCAGGCCCAGCGGCCCGTAGGATTTATTGATGAATGATTGCGTAGCCACTACACCCACGCCTGATTTTCCCCATATTACTGAGGTGCCTACGCTGAACCAGTGGCTTTGCACGGCAGCAGCCATCTGCCCGGTGGCAGGGTCGCGGGCAACAATAGAAAAGGTGTGCGCCAGCGGTTCTGCAGTTTTATAAACCTGCTGAGCCATGGCAGGAGCCGCAAGCAGGTACAATAAGTAAAAAATCTTTTTCATGCAGGATAACATTTACCCGCATAAGGTACAAATTACTTTAAACTCTTACCCAATCCTGAAGCGTAAAATCGTATTGCTTGATTATCCTGGCAGGGTTGCCTGCGGCCACGCAGTAGGGCGGAACGCTTTTGGTTACTACCGCGCCGGCAGCAATTACGCTGTGCCGGCCAATGGTAACGCCGGCGGTAATTACGGCATTGGCCGCAATCCAGCAATCATCCTCAATTACGATGGGAGCGGTAATAACAGGCTGCTGATGGATAGGCAGGGTAACATCATGATACTCATGGTTAAGGCCGCTTGCCACAACGTTTTGAGCGAAGATGACATTGCTGCCAACCGTAACCGGGCCGATAATTACGTTGCCCATGCCAATAAGCGTATGGCTGCCAATAAGTACATGGCCTACACCATTGTTAATGGTGCAGAAATCTTCAATAACAGATTTGCTGCCCAGCTCAAACTTATTGAAAGGCAGCACATCCATACGGGTTCGGCGGCGTACGGCGGAACCCTTGCCATGTTTATGCAGAAAAGGGTTGATCAACGCCGATACCCATAAACGGGGCCTCGCCTCGCCCGAAGGAATAAGCAGCCAGTGTACAAATTTTTTTAAGCCTGCATTGTTTTTAATGGTATCCTTTACTGACATGTAGTGTAATTAATCTGGCTTTAACAATTTATTTTCTTTTGGCCTTTTCCCAAACGGCGCTCTGGCTGCCGGCAGCATACCTGAACAGGCCTCTGATAACAGCGTAGTTCATCATGCAGAAATAGTAGGGGATGAATAGCAGCTTTACCTTGATCTGCCGGGTTTCCAGCAGCCAGCCCGTTAATGATGCAGCATAAAATGCTAACTGACCTATCAGCAGGGCGATGTAAAGTGCCGGTGCATTGCCGCCGGTAATAATAAGCAGATTAAGCAGCAGGGCCAGGAGCATTAAAAAGGGTACAACCGTCCACCGCAGAACACGGTGGCTGATATATTCAAAGGTGAGCACCGGTATTTTAAAGGGATCAAGCAATTCCTTTAACCGAACAATGGATTGTATGCCGCCTGCAGCAATACGTATCTTGCGTTTTAATTCTTCCTTTACGTTAGCTGATGAAGTTTCTGTGGCGTAGGCCTCCGGTTCGTAAATTACCCGGTAACCGGCGCCGGCTACCAGCAGCGAAATCATAAAATCATCCAGTATGGTATCGGGCGCAACAGGCTGATACAAGGCAGTGCGGATGCTGAATAACTCGCCTGCAGCCCCGACCACTGAATACAGCTCTGAGTCCCAGGCTTTCAGCTTTGATTCATACTTCCAGTAAAAGCCTTCGCCCGCGGTGGCATCGGCAGTTTCATCAACATGCACGCGTTTTTCACCGGCTACAGCGCCTACCCTGGCATCTGCATAATGGCGGCAAATGTTAATGATGGCGTCAGGATTTAAAAAGGTATTGGCATCTGTAAACACCACAATATCTGTATCAACCTGGCTCATAGCGCGGTGCACTGCTGCAATTTTGCCGCTCCGCGCCGCCGAGTGCATCAGCCTGATCTGCGGATAAGCGCTTATTATATCCGGTGTGCGGTCGGTAGAGCCATCGGTAATAAATATCATCTGGAGCTTACCGGCAGGATAGTTAAGCGCCAGGCTGTTCATTATTTTGTCGGCAATGAAACTTTCTTCATTATAAGCGGCTACCACCAGCGTACAGGTGGGCAGCCTGCCGGTTTCAACATGGGGTATTACCGGCTTGCCGCGTACTGCACGTTTAATTTTTATAATAAAGTACATAAGTATGCCATAACCGAAAAAGGCATAAAACACAATGAACAAGCTGAGCCAGAAAAATAAAATCATATAGTTTGAATAGGGTAACCCAGGTGAGCGCTGCTTTTGCTGTTGGTTATATTCCACCCGATGGCTTTCAGCAGCAGCCGGGTAAAACCTTTATATCCTTTGCGCAGGTAATTCAAAACGTTCCTCGGGGCAACTACCGTAACAAAGTAGCCATAAAAGAACAGCCTTGCAGGCAGCGGCGCATTGCGGCGGATAAACAGGATGCGGTTACGGTTCATAAAATATTCTTTTAAACCGCTCATCTTGCCAACCGACATGGACTCTTTATGGTATATCAGGGCTGCGGGCTCAAACCATATCTGGTAACCTGCCTTTCGGATACGGTCGCACCAGTCCATTTCCTCATAATATAAAAAAAAGTGTTCGGCCATCAGTCCGGCTTTATCGATGGCCTCGCGCTTCAGCATCATGGCGGCGCCATGTGCATAACCGGTAGGGCCGGCCGTATGGTTATACTGCCCTTCATCAGTCTCAAACTGCCCGATGCAGTTATTACGGGCCGTATAATAATTCATGGATGTAAAACCCGCATATTGCAGTATATTTGGCTGGTCGAAGTATTTTATTTTGGGAGATACTACCCCGGCACTGCGGTTTGCCTCTAAGGCGGCAGCCAGTGTTTCTATTAGGCCCGGCGTAAATTCGGTATCGTTATTTACCAGAAAGAGGTAATCGCCGGTAGCGGCTTCGATACCCAGGTTATTACCGCCTGCAAAACCCAGATTAATTTCGGACCGGATAAATTTAACAGTCGGATATTCTACCTGCCATGCTGAAACACTGTTTGCTTTACTGGCGTTATCTACTACAATAATTTCAACTGCCGGATAAGTGTTGGTACTGAATACAGAAGCTAAAAATTGTTCAGTAACGTAACTTTGATTGAAATTTACCGTAATGATTGATACACTTTTCATTGCGGTATGCTTACGGCAGCAAGGCATAAATGTTTTGATGATTTTATTATAAAGAGTTGAAAATCGACGATAAAATAAAAAAGGATATCAGCGGATTGGAGCATGTTGCCTCAAGCAACAAGGTAATTGACCAAAAGCTGGATGAACTTATTTATCTGCTTTCCAACAGTAGCATTGACAGTGAAAAGGCAAGGGACTTTCAGCTTCGCTTTAACCAGGCCATGGCAAATTCCCTGACCCCCGATGACCGGATTACTGCCTTTAAGAACCTGGATGACCGCAGCGCTTCTTCGCGGGAGGAACTGCTGGATGAGTTTACGGTATTGTTATCAAGCCATGATTTAAACAGTAAGATTGTACGTAAGTATCTGAAGGGCGAGCGGCTGGGCAAAGCGGTGCTGATGATGATCAGCATTATACTTATTACCCTCGGTTTTGCCATGATCATTATGCCGGCCCCGCCATACTTTGAAATGTTCACCATTTTTTATTTTAACCAGGAGGACGGTGTAACCCTGATGGATTTGATCTCCCTGCTGATTATTTTAAGCGGGGTATATTTGCTGGTCAGATCAATCATGAACAAGCCGGAACTGAAAGGATAGCATGGCAGAAGCAGCGGTAAGACAGGTATTGCTGGTGGATGATAATCCGCTGTTTTTAAAGATGCTGCGCCATGCCATCAGCAAGGCCGGCATTGCCTGCCACACCTGCGAATCGGCAGGGCAGGCCATTGCCTACTTAAAATGCCACCGGCCGGGGCTGATATTATCAGACTACCAGATGCCTGAAATGAACGGGCTGCAGTTCAGGCAGCACATGCTGCGCGATGCGGCGCTGAAGGACATTCCCTTTATTTTTTTAACTTATGAGGCCGATGAGGCAGTTATGCGCAAGGGCCTGGACATGCAGGCTGTTGATTACATACTTAAAAGCACGCCTTTCAACGTAATTATTGCCAAGCTGAATAATCTGCTGCTTACGGTGGAAACCCAGCGGCAGTTATCAAAGCTGGAGTTGAAAAAGGCAGCCGAGGCGCTGAATGTACGTTCGGTGCCGGCTGCTGCGCCGTTAGTTGACGGCTACCTGCTCGACTTCTGGCATCGTTCATATCAGGATATTCCCGGAGGGGATTTTATTGACTTCATCAAGGTAGATGACCGCTATACCTTTATTGCGCTGGGCGACATTATGGGTAAAAAATGGACTGCCTGGTTCTTCACATTCAGCTTTTTAAGTTATATTCGTTCAGCCGTAAGGTTTGGCATTTTAAGCGGCGATCATTCCACAGCCAGCATACTGCAAAAGGTGAACAGCGTAATCTGTTACGATGAGGTGCTGAAGGACATGATGGCCAGCACATCGCTGCTGATGATTGACCACAGGCTGGGCCTTGTCAGCTACTCAGGTGCAGGCGATTTACCGCTGCTGAAATATGAGGCCCATAGCCGGCAGTTGATGCAAATCAGTTCATCGGGCCTGCTGCTGGGCTTGTTCCGGGAGGGCAATTATATGGAGCAGGTTATCGAGCTTTTACCCGGCGACCAGCTCTTTGTTTTCACAGACGGCATCATTGATTTTGCCGACCGCGACAACAAAAAAACGGATTATCAGCTTTTCAGCAAAAAGCTGCTGGCCCTGCTGCAGCAGGATGTTTGTTTTTCAGAAATTAAAACACAGTTGCTGCAGCCGGATGTAAACCGGCAGGTGGACGATAGCAGCATCATTAATATTCAAAGGATATGATTATAACCATACTTAAGAAGGAAGATGACTACTTGTTAGTTAAGCTGAACCTGTCGGAAGCCAATTTAAACAATGCCGAAATTTTTAAGGAGCAGGCCATAGCTTTGATTGACCGCAACCGTAAAAGCCTGATCATTGACCTGCAGCAGGTGGAATACATTGACAGTTCATTTCTGGGTGCGCTGGTGGCTGTATTAAAACATGCCATGAGCTTTAAGGAAGATGTGATATTAATTAAGCTGAGAAAGGATATTTATAACCTGATGGAACTGATACGGCTTGATAAGGTATTTAAAATTTATACTTACCTGCCGGATGCTATACAGGCCATTGGTTAAAGCATTGCTCCGGTATTATGGCCCAAAAGGAATTTAAATTCAATGTACGCCGCAGCTTTATGCCGCTGCTGCGGCAAATGCTGCATTTTGTTGAACAGCAGCTAACAGCTATGCCTGTAAATATGGAAAGGCACCTGTTCGAGGCGAAAGTGATTTTAACTGAGCTGTTAACTAATGCCATCAAACATTCCGGCGCCGGCCAGTCAACACTGCTCATTTGCATCACCAATCAGAATATCAATATTGTTAAGAAGGATGCCGGCCGGCCGCTGGCTTTGCTCAGCCATCCGGAACTTGCTGCGGCCGATGCCTCGCTGCAGCTGGCTAATGATGTGATGCATAGCCTGTATGCCTCTGTAAATGCAGTAAAAACGATAAACTTTACCTGTACGGAACATCACCTGCCGCAGTTTATTGATGTTTCTTCAGTGAACGAGCACTTCGGGCTTTTGATTATTACCAAAGCGGCTGATAACTTTTATTATTATTATGATGAGGAAGCCGGCATCAATGTTTTTAGTGTAAACAAGCTGCTGTATGCCAAAGCCTGATTACCTGTTCAGCGCTTTCTGCACGTAAATCCTCGCCTCTTTAAAGCCAACTTTGTAAATGCTGCCCAGTGTGAACGGGTAATACTCATTCAGCGTAATAAAGCCGATGGCCACGCCCGTCATTACCGGAAATATGGTGGCAAATGCCACACCGTAAATGCTATGAAAAACGTAGATGCCTATAATATCAGTTACAACGTTAGCTATCAGCATGGCAAAAATCTTGTAAAGGTTAACACGGGGTTTGTTTACGGCATCAAGCGTAACGCCAAAAAATCGGTCGGCCGGGTAGAGCAGCGCAAACGTCATGAACAGGCGGAAAACGTTGGCCGCCTCGGTACCTGCATACTTGCCGCCGCCAATTAAGCCGATGGCAAAATCAGCAAAAACAACAGCCGTTAATATCACCGGTATTAAGGTAACGGTAAGGATGCCGATGTACTTTTTCATGGTATAAACCACTTCCGGCTTATCGCCCTGGTTGTAGGCTTCTGACAGGGCAGGCATCCCGGTGGCTACAAAGCTGCGCAGCGGAATCTCAACAACCTGCATTAAACTCTGGCCCAGGTTATAAATGGCCACAGCCGCAGGCCCGGCGGCACCCAGGGCAAAGTTAATGATATACACGTCGGATACCCTGAAGAAATTGGCGCTGAGCGTAGTAGTTACGCTGAACCTGCCAAAATCGTAAAGTTCCTTTACAGCTGTTTTGGTACGTTTGCCCAGTGTGCCGAAATGCGTCCAGCCCATCATAATGGTATAGCCGCTGGCCAGTATGTTTGAAGCCAGCAGAGCGTATAAGAGCGTTTGCAGGCTGAGCGAGCCGGCAATGATTAAGCCGATAATCATGAGCAGCAGGGTGCCCTGCGTAGCAATACGGATATACAGCAGCCTGTCGAAACGCTGATTGCCCTGCTGTATGCAGGAAGCGATGAACGCCGGCAGGGTGATGAGATAAGTGATGCCGCCCCATTTGATAAAAAACACCATGCTGACATCGCTGATGTAGGGCAGCAGCATAAAGGCGATGCCATCGGCCGCCAGCAGCGCCAGCGTAATAATGATACTGATGAACCAGGCAGAACCGGTTACTTCTTCGGCACGATCCCTGGCGGTGCCCGAATAAAACTTAATAAACGGAACTGTCAGGAAACCGGAACGGAAAGTATCGGCCAGGATATATGAAGCCTGAAACAGCACCCAGGTGCCTACCGTACTGATGGGAAGCCCGCGGCTCAGCACGGCCATAGTAACCATAGCCACTACCGACATAATGCCATTGCCGGCCAATGACAGAAAGTGCTTGTTTTTTATGGCAGCAAAGAACTTAGGCAGCATACCCTGAGAGCGGTGATTAAGCTGGATGGTTGAACTGTTGTTGTCTGAGCTTTTCAAGTTTTAATAATTTACTGGTATCGGCCTGCTTCAAATTACTGACTATGTACGGTAATGATGCTGTAAAGGTTAGGTCTGCCTCGCCCTGTTATAAGCAAGGCGTTAATTTAGCTTCAACAGCTTCGATGGCCTCATAAATAGCGTTTACGCTGTTGGCCCAGGTATGTGTTTCGGCAAAACCGATGCGCTGCTGCTGCAGGCTGTTATGATGTTCGTGCAAAGCCTCCTGTATCAGCCTGACGTAATCGTGGCCGGTATCGGCCAGGTAGGTGTAGGGCTCAAATATGCTCATGGCTTCGGTGCGGGTAGCAACCACCGGTTTGCCCATGGCCAGGTACTCATCAATTTTACGCGGATAGTTTCCGATGGTGATCTGGTTTAAAATCTGCGGGTTAAGGCATACATCAAAGGCATTGATATAAGCAGGCAGCAGGCCGGGCGGCTTAGGCCCCAGAAATTTAACGTTGCCAAGCTGATGTAAGGGGCTTGCTTTAAATGCCTCATCTTCCGGGCCTACCAGCACAATAGTCCATTCGGGTTTTTGGGTGGCAATGTATTGCAGCAGCTGTATATCCAGCCGTATGCTCTGCAGCGCCCCTACGTAGCCAATCACCGGCTGCTTTAACCCGGCAATATCCTGCGGAGCAGAAGCGCTTCTGTCAAAGTTTGTAAACATGTTCAAATCGCATCCTTGCCCAACGTAATACGAATCGGGATTATACTCACTGCAATACCGGGTTAGATAAGTAGAGTTGGCAGCGCAAACGTCACTCTTGGCAATCAGCTGCGGCTCCAGCTCCCTTCCGTGAAATTTCCAGTAGTCAACCGTTAGCAGGTAATCTCTGGAATAATAAATGCTGACGGCCGGCTTTAATAATTCGGGCAGGTAAAAACTTTTAAATATATCACTGTCGTTAAACAGGATATAGTTTTTAAAGCCCAGCTGCATAACAGCTTTTTCAATAGAATTGGCAAAACGCCTGTTGTTGATTTTATTCAAATAATCAAACGCAGCCCGGTGATGTATCCAGTTGATGGATTCATTGATGCTGTCGGGATAATAGGTCCATAATTTATCATGAACCTTGAACAGGCCGCTTTGCTGGCCGTTAACAATGGCCGACCGGAATTTTATTTTTGGATCATGCCTGTTTTTCAGCTGATTCAGCCGGTCCAGGGCCGAGTTTACATAAAGCACCCGGTTGTGCCGGCTGAATTCTTCGGCGATATTTTTGCAATTGCTGCCAATCTCAACATCCCAGGGCTGCTGCCCCACTATAATAATATCTCTGTTGCTGATTACCGGTTCCATGCTCATAGCAGCTGCTTATACGGATAATCGGGGCAGCCTGTTATGCCTTTTTCTCAGCTGCTTATCCAGCCGGAGGGTAATAACGGGCAAGGCCAGTGCAAGGTAGTAGATAATGCTCATCGGGTACTGTACAATTGCCTCCTGCGGAAAGTTGCCGATGTTCATCGCAAAAATAATCAGTATGGCGGCCAGGCAATAGCTTTT
The DNA here is from genome assembly GCA_964241965.1 of uncultured Mucilaginibacter sp. Classification (GTDB taxonomy): domain Bacteria; phylum Bacteroidota; class Bacteroidia; order Sphingobacteriales; family Sphingobacteriaceae; genus Mucilaginibacter. The sequence goes on along the minus strand of CAXTAP010000022.1, from coordinate 15,190 downwards.
CAGCTCGGGGTTTTTTATTTTAAAATAATTGTCAATACCTGTCTTCAGAGCTATAAACATCAGGGTGCAAAAGATAAGCAAACCAAGCCAGCCCAGTTCCACCGCCACACGGATATAACCGCTGTCGGGCGGGAAGTTGGCCAGGTAGGAATTCGGGGCGAAGCGTTTGCCCCATATCCCGGTGGCCCCTAAACCGCCGCCCATGGGATGCGTGAGAATATAAGGCTGAATACGCTTTTGATTACGCTTGCGCAAAAGGTAGGAGGGATCATTATTAGGCCTGAAGGTGGTTTGAAACCGTACCAGGGTAGGGTTGGATGTAGGAATCACAATAGCCACCAGCAGGAAAAAGCCTACTACAATACCCGCAATGAGTATTTTTTTATTGAACTTTAAAATACCGAACAAAAATAAAGCCGCCGGCGGCAGCACATTGGCCCCGCGTGTACCCGAATACAGCATGCACATTAAACAAAAGGCAGCCAGCCCTGCAAGTACCAGCTTTTTCCACAACTTAAGTGTGCCGGTAAGCAGGCATATACATAAAATACCGGATACTACCATGTTGTAGGAAAACGCAACAGGGTCGGTAAAGATGGAGAATTTACGCCAGTGCCCGGCAATAAACAGCAGGTCGCTGATGAGCGGGGAAGAGTTCAGATACGCCTGCTCCGCATCCGAAAAACCAAAGTACTCCTGTTTAAAGGCGTAGGCAGCCCCGATGAAACTGAGTACCAGCCATACTTTAATCAGCAGCCTGATAAATTTTACCGTGCGTATATCATAAACAAAAACAAAGTAGGTGAGCGCAATAACGGCAACTGAGCGTACTGTGTAAAGCCAGGCATCGGTTGAGGCTGCTGCCGGGTTAATAACTTCCAGCAGATTATAACCAATCCAAGTGAGCAGTATGATGCTGAGCGGGCCTTTAAATATCTTCCAGTTGCGGTCGTTTTTTTGTTTGATGAAGAAGCCTAATATCAGCAGGGCCTGTAAGGCATCCATTACTGTACCCAGCGGGCCGGGCACGCCTATTCTGGAAAGGTAGGCTATGCTATGCGCCATAATAAACAGCAGAATGATGCCAAACTGCGGATACACGACTACCGCATATACCAGCGGCAAACCTGCAAGGACTGCCAAAAACGCAGCGCCAAATACAATGCCGCCGTAACTTATGCCGGCAGCTATAAAAATGCCGGCCAGGGCAAGCAGCGCTACTCCGGCAGGGTTGCAAAGCTTTTCGGTAATAAACATCCCTTTCAGGCGCTGCATCAGGCCCTGGCTCAACTTACCCGAAGCCGGATGTGTATAGTTTGATGAGGAGGTAAGGGGCACGTTAAAAATATAATATTTTAATGAAGAAGAAATACGTACCCGCCAGAGCAACAGCAATGGCTACCAGGCGGGTTATTTTTTTCAGCCGGGCATCAGCTCTGGCCTTTTGCTTTCTGGTAGGCACCGGCCTTATTGCAGGATCAAATTTCATGGCTGCCTGTTAAATTCTGGTTACTGCTGTTGTAAGTGTGTGTGGTAGCTACCGAATGCTTATTGGCCTTGCGTACCTTCAGCAGGGAAAGCACCTGATAAAACATAAACTTAGGGATGCTGACCAGCGACTGGTAGATGCGTTTATCCGTAGGCGATTTGGCGAGGGCCATATAAAAACCCGAAGTAAACAATATAAAGCCTGCCAGCCAGAGCAGCACAGCCGTAACGCTGATGAACAAATTCAGCACCATAAACAATACTGACAGCAGGAGGAAGATAAATAACGGCGGCCTCAGCAATATAAGCCCGAAAATAAACTGGTTGCGGCTGAAATTTTTAATGCCTTTGAATACCAGCCCGAAACCAAAGCCGAAATACTTAAACCAGGTATTGATCCAGCGGGAGCGCTGCTTAACCAGCTGGTCGGTCTGGGTGGTTTTTTCATCATACACGATGGCGTTGCCGGCAAAGGCAATGCGCTGGTTGCGGCCTACAATGGCGGCCTGCAGCACCTTATCAAAACCTGCGCCGGTAATGTCCTGCTGCTCCAGGCAATCGCGGTAAAGCTGCGTGGTGAAGGCCATGCCCGAACCAGCCAGCGTGGCCGATGAACCTATGCCGAACAGGATCTTACCGTCATAGAAATGGTAATAAATATCGCGGGCGGCATCAAGGCAGGCATAAGTGGTATTGAGGTTCTTGGCTTCGCGTATGCCCTGCACGGCTGAAAAGCCCTGGTCAAAGCAAAGGTTCAGCTGGTTCAGGTATTCGGGGTCAACCAGGTTATCGCTGTCAATAATAGTTAAGCGGCTATGCGGGCGCCTAAAGCGGTTAATGGCGTAAAAATGTGAGCGGGTATTGCTGGCCAGGGTTTCCTCCGGGCGCAGAACAATCACTCTTTCATCCGTAAAATGCAGGCTGCTGACATCGCATTTGTCGGCAACAATATAAATCAGGTAATTGCTGTAATTGAGCTGCAGGATAGATTTTACTGCATCGGGTATAGCGGTAACCTGCTCATAGGCAGTTACAATAATGGCATAATCAGCCTCCTGTATTGCCGCATTGGCTGCCGGCTGCAGGGCAGGTGCCCTCTTCCCGGCAGGAGAAAGCAGGTATAATATAACAGGCAGAACAAGGTTATATCCTATCAGCAGCTGTAGCACTATCCATATTACTCCGGCAAACGTCATATCAATTAATTAAATAAGTACAACCTGAAATCTATGCCCTGACATCAGCTATAACCTGGTCGGGCTCCACCTCGTTGATGATCCAGCCCAGGAAGCGCTTGTTCAGTGATTTTAAATAGCCGAGGTTAGGCCGCTGCCCGTCCTTGATGCCATTGCCTGCCTTAAAAACGGTAATAATCTTATCGGCAAACAAGGTCCATTCCTTTGATTTATTCAGCGTGTTCAGGGCGGATGACTCAATCAGGATAATGTCAAAGCTTTCTTTCAGCCTTTCCATCTTTTCTTTAATGCATTTTTCATTGCTTACCTCCAGCAGGGAAAAATCGCCCCCCTTGTTGCCTAATACCGTAATTTTCGAAGCGGTATTCAGGCTGGTATCGGGCACCAGGTTCCTTAAATAATCTTCAATGTACATCCTTGCCTTGGAAGCATCCGTAATTCCTGCATTCTCAAAGTTGCCATCAATCAGCAATACCCTTTTATTAATCAATGAGTAAGCGTAAGCCAGGTTCATGGCTAAAAATGTTTTACCTTCAGCCTGCGACAAGCTGTTGATCAGCAGTATCTTTTTACCGGCCATCAGCGAGTCAACCTCAAACCGGATAGACTGCAGCAGCGTTCTGAACATGCGCATCTCGCTGTTGGTTGTGGTATCATTCCATACCTGGCGCAAATCAACCGATGAGCCGCTGAGTTCATGCAGATAGCCCAGCACCGATATTTTGGAAACATTAGCCAGCGCCTTGGGGCTGATAATGGTATTATCCAGAAAGAACATAGC
>CAXTAP010000022.1:0-11625 GCA_964241965.1 uncultured Mucilaginibacter sp. | reverse complement strand
AGCATGGCATTCATGGTGCCTATGCTGTTTTTAGCCAGATCATGCTGTACCTGCAGTGTTAATTTCTGCTGTATCAGCGCGCCCTTTGTATTTAAGGGGTTAACGATGTATTTATCGGCCGATTGATTAATCTGTTCAGAGATCAGCCGGTTAAGGGAATCTATGCGGGGTTTATATACTTCATCAAATCCGCTCTGCACATACTGGTCGTTCAGCGCCTGCAGCTGTGCGCGTGTATTGATAATTTTGTTATTGATGTGCACCAGTGAGCTTTCTACGTACCTGCGGTCAGTAGGGTTAAACTGCTTATCAATGGTGTGTATGGCCGCATCACTGGAAATAGCGTCCTTTTGTGCCTGCGCGCGCCTGCCCTCAAAATCCGAAATCTGCGCGTACAGGCCGCGCGCCTCTTCATCCAAGTTTAAAACCTTGTTCCTGATGCGGTAATCCTTCAGCGTTTCCAGCCGTTTGTTCAGTGTATCCTGCTTGTTGCGCAGCAGCTGACCCAAAAAGTCAACCGCTTTATGCTGATTGCCTTTAACCAATGAAGTATAATAGCTGATGAATTCCTTGCAAAGCAGGTTAACCACCGCAGCCGATAGCTGCGGATTTTCCGATTCATATTCAACATCAATAAAGTCGCTGGTTTCAGCGCGGTAAACATTCAGTTTCTTGAGCAGCGATTCTGTGTCGTAATGCATTGAAGTAAGCACCTCATGCAGCCCGTTCTGGTCGGAGCTGAACAGGGAAAGGGCCTCGCGCCTGTTGTAAAAGTCTGTATAAACATCAACCGCATGGTCGCGGGCATCCTCGTTAAGCTGTTTTAGCAGCTTGCTGGGTTTGCGGTAAGGCGTCTCGCTTTTTAAATCGTGCAGCATCAGCTGGTATCCCACCTGGTCCAGCATCTTTTTCGATTTAAGTATCTCCACAAGGTTGCTGAATTCCTGCGTAATCTGCGATTCCTGTATAGTATTCGAGGTGCCGTCGCTGTTGGTTACGGTTTGCTGGGTCTGGTCAACAATGCCTGTGGCAATCTGTGCCTGTGAGTTATAAACATCAGCCTGGTTGCGCACCAGAAAGTAGGTAATCACCACTGCAATTACCGGTACAATAACAAGCGTAAGCCTGTGCCTGCGGAGCAGTTTAAAAAAATTGCTTAGTTCCATTATTTGATGTTTTCTAACTTATCGCCCAGTAATGCTTCCAGTTCGGCCTTTGCAATAAGCAGATTGGCCTCGCCCTGCAGCTTCAATTCGTTTTCCTGGGCGGCGGTAAGTTGCGCCCGGCTGTAATTTTCAAAGGTTTCTTCGCCTTTCTCATACTTATGCCTGATAATGGTCATGGAATTTTGCCCGTCCAGGGCAGACTGGTTGAGGCCCTTTAACGACATCATCCGTTCAACGTAGGTGTAGTACTTCCGCTTAACATCCAGTGTGAGCGTAAGCAGGTATTCCTGCTGCTCGTTGGTAGCTACGTTCAGCTCTTCCCTGGCTACCTTAACATTGTATGGCTTTTGCAGCAGCGTGCCCAAATTGAAGAACACGCCTAATTGCAGGCCGTTGAAATAACTGTAGCTTACATTAGCCAGGTTCAGTGAATTCTGATTAGGCTGATAAACGTAAGAAAACGTTAAGGCATCAAACCAGGAAACCTTGGCCTTGCTGATATTGCTTTTAGCCAGGTTGATGCGGTTATAGTTAGCCTTTACGCGCGGATAATTAGTTTTAGCGGTATTAATCAGCTTTTCCAGGTAGTCCTCCGAGATACTGGGTATCAGGGAGGCTTGAGTACTATTGGTTTGAGCTGAAACTGTTGTTACAGCAAGTAACAGGGATAAGGACAGCAGCGCAAAAAAGGTGTAGCGTTTATTCATTGACAGTTTCGGTAAAATCAATATGATATAAATTAGTACTGAACGTTTTTTAATATAAGTGCTTTAAACGGGGAGGAAATAGATAAGTTATAGTTATTTTTAAGTTAAAATAACCGGGCGGGCTACAGATATAATACCGGTTGATATGATAATAATATGCGCACAGGCAAATAATATCCTGATGAAAGCAGAGAAATATGAGGCAATAAAAGCAGTGAAGGCGGTAAACAGGCAGCTGTTAAAGCTGATCGAGCCGGTCAAATATTTCGCCTTCCCCGTTTGGGAGAAATTTGCGGCCAAACAGGTCTGATGAGGTTTTGAGCTGTTCAAAGTCTTCCAGGGCAAGCACTTTAGGATGGCCGCCGCCGGCAGACCAGTCGATGTACCGGCAGTCATCATTCACACATTCATCCCGATAGGGCGAATTCAGCAGCAGCGTTTGAAAAATAATTTCATCGCCGCCCCAGGTATATTTAAAAAACCTGGCCAGCTGCTTGTTTTGGTTCACCTGGTCATATACATATTTAGCTCTTGAGGGCGTAAGTATCCAAAACATGCCCTTCCCGTAGGGCTTTAGTCCCATGGGCAGCTTGCGTTCGGGCAGTACAAAATTTACCAGTTTTTGCAGGGTATGTTTAAAGGGGATGCCGAAATTGGCAAAATCATATTTTTTCAGGCGTATCATCGCTTCCAGCCAGTCCGTCTCAATATCCTCGTACTCAATAAACTGTTTGCCCTCGTTGCGGGTTAAAAAATCAATGATGTAAGCCGGCGGCTTAAGCGGATAATCCTGCCCGCTGAGTAAGTTGAAATAATTATATACCCTGCCGCTTTCGAGCACCTCGTTAATGCAGCTGAATATGGCTTTTACCGTATTGTACCCGGCCCAGCGCACATCAATCCGTTTTTTTACTAAAAATACATTGGGCATACGGGCAAGGTAGCGGTAGGCTTCAATATCAATCTTTTTATCTACGTGTATATAGTAGTCGAAATGCTCGTGGCCTAACCGGTTAATCAGCCGCTCTGTCAGCTTCGGGTTGGTATAGGTAACAATTAAATTAGCAACTCTCATCAGGTCATCGGGCATCACAAAGCGGCGAATATAACAGTAAAACTTTTAACGCGTACACCATAAACATTCAGCTGCATATGAGCAATATGTTATTTCAGCATACTTTGCTGTGCTGAAATTTAAATTTTAAAAATGATTTTCCGGCCGCGGCAATACAATCATCGTCAGCCTTATGGTCATTAATTTAAACAGACAGGCCGGCATTGCTCCTGAGCCTTAAAATACGGTTAATTACAGTTTGGGGTATTACGGTAAAAATATGAACTATGTTGGTTAGCCGGTGCCGGTAATTAAAAAATTACATTCGCTTTTGTTGCATCTGTCTTGTGCAAGGTCATAATCAAGGGTTGTAATGCTATTATTAATAGTTTAATAATTTGTTTTATAATATAAATTAAGTTTCTACATTTATTCAAAAACCTATCATAATTTGTAATCGATTTTTGGCGATGAAGAATAACAGCATAAATAATATTAAACATCTGCGTTGGGCAGCGGCTTTAATAATACTTTTAGTTGCTTCAGTACATGCACAGCGCCGCTACCATGCTGTAAATAAAAAACAGCCGCTTACTATCTCGGCAACGCTGGCCGGCGCAGGGATAAATTTTGTACACCCGCCGGACTTTAAAGATATTCCGCCGCTGAATAACGACGACTTTTCCTTCGATTATGCCATGATGCTGCCGCATGAAGATTTCGAGATCTGGATGCAGGTATTTCCCCTGAAGCAGAATTGGGCAAATTACGAGCGCATCAGGGCAGGCCAGGGGCAGCCGGTGGCCAACCCCGACTCTGCCTATCATGAAACCGCCAAAGCTATGGCTGCAGAGCTGAGCGTTGACGGCACCTACTTTGAGCGCAACATGCCGCCTGATATATTATCTGTTTATAATGCCGATGCCGGAAAGACGTATTTAATTAACCTGAACGATACGCCCGAAACCAGGCACTACAATTATGCCCTTGTAATCACCATCCAGAAAAACCATGTAGGCAACCTGCTGGCAGTATGCCTTGCCAATGATAAGGGGCCCGATTTTTTTAAGCATATAAACCGGCTGCGCAGCATGGTTAAGTTTAAATAATTACTAAATTTATTAGTATATTTGAGGGTGCCTTAATTGAATTTAAAGCACTATTTTTGGAAACAGTTCATACTCCGCGAGCTGTGAATAATGTACAATTGAAACATGGCAGAAAATACAAATTATAGTGAAGACAGCATCCGCTCGCTCGACTGGAAGGAGCACATCCGCCTGCGGCCGGGTATGTACATTGGTAAACTGGGTGATGGATCCGCATACGACGACGGCATTTACGTGCTGCTGAAGGAAATTGTAGATAACTGCATAGATGAATTTGTAATGGGTGCAGGCCGCTCCATTGAAATTAATATGAGCGACCACAAGGTATCTGTGCGCGATTATGGCCGGGGCATACCTCTGGGCAAGGTGATTGACTGCGTTTCAAAAATTAATACCGGCGGCAAGTATGACAGTAAGGCCTTCCAGAAATCGGTAGGTTTGAATGGGGTGGGCACCAAAGCGGTTAATGCGCTGTCGAGCATGTTTACCGTACAATCGTACCGCGAAGGCCGCACCAAGATTGCCGAGTTTACGCAGGGCGAACTGGTGCGCGATGAGGCCGAGAAGGAAACAAGCCAGCGCAATGGTACCGCCATCCAGTTCCTGCCGGATGACTCCATCTTTCGCAATTATCGTTTTATACCGGAGTTTGTGCAGAACATGATCTGGAACTATGTGTTCCTGAATGCCGGGCTCACCATCAATTTTAACGGACAGAAGTTTTTCTCAGAAAACGGATTGAAGGATTTGCTGCTGCGTAATACGGATGCAGAAAATATACGCTACCCGATTATTCACCTGAAGGGCGAGGACATTGAAATTGCCATGACGCACGGGCAGCAGTATGGCGAAGAATATTACTCCTTTGTAAACGGGCAGCACACTACCCAGGGCGGTACGCACCAGGCAGCTTTCCGCGAGGCGGTAGTAAAAACCATACGGGAGTTTTATAAAAAGGAATTCGATGCGGCCGACGTACGTGCATCCATTGTTGGGGCTATTGCCATTAAGGTGCAGGAGCCGGTATTTGAATCGCAAACCAAAACCAAATTAGGCTCGCAGAACACTGCACCCGACGGGCCGACGGTGCGCGGATTCATTAATGATTTTTTGAAAACGGAACTGGATAACTACCTGCATAAAAATCCGGCAGTTGCCGATGCGCTGCTCAAGCGCATCATGCAGTCGGAACGTGAGCGTAAGGATATTGCCGGCATCAAAAAGCTGGCTAATGAGCGGGCTAAAAAAGCATCATTGCATAACCGCAAGCTGCGCGACTGCAAACTGCACTTTGAAGATACCCACGAGCGCAGGCAGGATACTACCTTATTTATTACGGAGGGCGATAGCGCCAGCGGCTCCATCACCAAATCGCGCGATGTGCAGACGCAGGCTGTATTCAGCTTAAAGGGCAAGCCGCTGAACTGTTTTGGGTTAACCAAAAAGGTAGTGTATGAAAATGAGGAATTTAACCTGCTGCAGCACGCCCTTAACATTGAGGACGGGCTCGACGGCCTGCGCTACAACAATATTGTAGTGGCTACCGATGCTGATGTGGATGGTATGCACATCCGCCTGCTGCTCATGACGTTCTTTCTGCAGTTCTTCCCCGATCTGGTAAAGGCCGGGCATGTATCTATCCTGCAAACGCCGCTGTTCAGGGTACGCAATAAAAAGGAAACCATTTATTGTTACAGTGATGAGGAGCGCCGTAATGCCATTGGCAGATTGGGCGGCAAACCGGAGATTACCCGCTTTAAGGGGCTGGGCGAGATTTCGCCCGAGGAGTTCGGCCTGTTTATCGGCAAGGACATGCGGCTTGATCCGGTAATTCTGAAGGATGCTAACATTAAGGGCCTGCTCGAATATTTTATGGGTAAGAACACCCCGACCCGCCAGCAGCACATCGTTAACAATCTGCGTGTTGAAAAGGATGATGAATCTGTAAATCCGCTGGTAAAAGAATTATCGGGTGAGGAAGTAACTTTGGAAATGGCTGCTTTAAATTAAACATTCAAAGTATTGACTTCTTCTTTGCCTTCAGCAAAAACTTCAACATAGAGGCAGTGGAGAATTTTTTTTAGAAACAGCAATATAAAGCCAAAAGTAACGGCTACCTGCCCAATCCAAAAAATAAACATCTATTTAATCATTTCAGCTTTATTGTTCCCCATGCATTCAGTAAGTTTAAACTCAGCCTTTGCTAAATCCTCTTTTGTAGCTAACGTAGTAGTCTGAACTTTAAGTTCATTTTTAACTTTGCTTTCTACATAATCAGTTAAACTTGCAGCAGTTTCCTTGCCTACCTTTTCCGATAGGAGAGCATATAAGTAAGTGATACTTACAGTAGCCATAGAGTTATAACAGTTAATGTACTAAAAAGGCTATAATGTTTGTATGATGAATTAATTCCTTACCTTGTATCCCCTTCTTCTTTACAGGAGGCTGTAATTAATGACTACTCACGAAATAAAGATAGCTTTTGAGGAATATACTTCCTTAAATGAGCTGCCAAATACCGACTACAACTTGTGCCTGGAAGCAGTAAAGGCGTTACAAAATTCGCATTCGCCCTATTCAAAATTCAGGGTAGGCGCCGCCCTGCGCCTGCAGAGCGGCCGCATCATTTACGGCAGCAACCAGGAAAATGTAGCTTACCCGTCGGGCTTGTGCGCCGAGCGGGTAGCGCTGTTTCACTGGGGCGCCAACCATGCCGGTGATACCGTTGAGGCTATGGCCATTACAGCGCACACGCAGGAGTTTGCACTAACGCGGCCTGTTATCCCCTGCGGCTCCTGCCTGCAGGTACTGGCCGAATATGAAAAAAAACAAAAAAGCCCGATCCGCATTATATTGTACTGTCAGGACGGGCCCGTTTGGATAACCAACGGCATCGAGAGCTTTCTGCCTTTCCTGTTTTTTGAGGACCGATTAATACCCCAAGCATGAAATTAAGAATCACCCTGCTGTTAACAGGTTTATTGCTCAGCTGCGCCGCAATGGCACAAAATGGTTTCCCGTTTGATAATGAGATCAGGGATTTTAAAAGGCAGGACAGCCTGCACATGCCCGCACCGGGCGGCATCCTGTTCATCGGCAGTTCATCCATCCGCCTGTGGGATGATTTAGAGCAGCGCTTTGCCGGCAAACCGATAATCAAGCGCGGGGTAGGCGGCTCAGAATTGTCGCAGCTGGTGCAATATTATACACCCTATATCCTTTTTCCTTATCAGCCCTCAAAAGTTTTTATTTATGCAGGCGAAAATGATATTGCCGCAGGTCAGCCGGCCAAAGCGGTGCAAACCAGTTTTATTGCCCTGTACAAAACAATCAGGCAGAAGCTGCCCGATGCCGATATTTACTTTATGTCGGTTAAGCCCAGCCCGAGCAGGCTTAAGTATTTAACCGAGGTCAATCTGGCCAATAACTTAATCAGGGGTTACCTGGCCGGCAAGCCGCACAGCCGGTATATTGATGTAAGCACCGTACTGCTTGATAAAAAAACATCCTTCCCCGATTCATCCCTGTTTAAGCCGGATTACCTGCACCTGAACAGCAAGGGTTATGATAAATGGGAAAAAGTATTAAAGAAGTATGTTGATTAAAACAGGGAAGGCCGCACCGGCAGCCTTCCCTCATCAAACAAAATAAACACTATGATTTAAAAACAGAGTGTACGTTGGTAATCTTCCAGCCGTTGCCGGTATTGGTTAAGGTAACGTAATTGGTACGGGTAAAGTCGCTGTATTGCATATCAACCTTTACTACAGCCACATGCTCGTCGCTCTGCAGGGTTGATACGGCTGCTGTGCAGCTCTGATCCACATTTTTATTTTCATTGAACGAGGCCATAATGGCATCCCGGTCAAAGCTCACCAGTTTATCGCCGCGAACGATACTAAAGGTGGCATGCTGGTCGAGCACCTCATCCAGGCCTTGCAGATTGCCGTGGCACATAGCTTCCACATAGGTTTCAACATCATATTCCTTTGATAATATCATGTTTGCAGGGCGGCGGGCAGCTTTGGCGGCAGTACCGGCAACTATTAAACACAGGGCGGTTACAAATAATTTTAAAGTTTTCATGATAATGTGTTTTTAATTTTTAAAATTTATATCCATAAGACACCGTCCCTGCAGCATTCGTTACATGCCGGAGGTGCAAAGCGGTACCATTTAACATTATTTAACTAAAGTTAACCTGTTATTTTTATTGCAGTTAGCTGTAAGACAAGTGCTTAGCAGTGATAAGTTTTAATTCAGTTATTTTAAAGTTTGGCGAGCAAGGCGAAAAAACCGGCTGGACATATATTGACGTGCCCGCTCACCTGGCGCTGGATTTAAAGCCCGGCAACAAAAGATCCTTCCGGGTAAAGGGTAAACTCGATGGTTATAATATAGCCGGTATTGCCTTAACGCCTGTAGGCGGGGGCAACTTTATTATGGCCCTGAAAGCCGAATTGCTGAAAGCCATTCATAAACGCCCGGGCGCTATGGTACAGGTAACACTGGACGTAAATGATGATTTTAAATTTGTGATACCCCCTGAACTGGAGGAATGCCTGGCCGACGAACCGGACGCAGAAAGGTACTTCGGCAGTCTGGCCGAATCGCACCGGGGCTATTTCATTAAGTGGATTGACAGCGCTAAAACAGAGCCTACCAAAGCTGCCCGCATAGTGCATACGTTAAACGCGCTGGTGCAAAAAATGGATTATGCACAGATGCTGCGGGCGCTTAAAGCAAAGCGTTTTTAACCCGTTATTTGCAGGTTTCACAGCCGGAATCAGCAAATAAATCATTATATTTGTCTAATATTTTTAGCAAAATATCCCGGCCAGCCTTGCTTGATTAAAAGGATGTATATCCTTGTAGTTCCGCCTTGGAGGGAAAGGTTGGGAGGGGTTTATTTTTATCATGTCAGCTACACCCGATTTTAACGAACAGCTTCATAACATCATTCCGCTCGACGGCCTTTACGAAAACTGGTTTTTGGATTACGCCTCCTATGTAATCCTCGACCGCGCCGTTCCGCATATACACGACGGGCTGAAACCCGTGCAGCGCCGCATATTGCATTCGCTCAAGGAAATGGACGACGGGCGCTTTAACAAGGCAGCTAATGTAATTGGCAACACCATGAAGTACCACCCGCATGGTGATGCTTCCATTGGCGATGCGATGGTGCAGATAGGGCAGAAAAACCTGCTGATTGACTGTCAGGGCAACTGGGGCGACCCCATTACCGGCGATTCGGCTGCAGCGCCGCGTTATATTGAGGCCCGGTTATCAAAGTTTGCGAACGATGTGGTATTCAACCCCGATACTACGGAGTGGCAGGCCAGTTATGATGGCCGTAACCGGGAACCGCTTACCTTGCCGGTAAAATTCCCGCTGCTGCTGGCGCAGGGTGCCGATGGTATTGCGGTAGGCTTGGCTACCAAGATTATGCCGCATAATTTCAATGAACTGCTGGATGCCGCCGTTGAAGCATTAAAGGGCAACCGGCCAAACCTGATGCCCGATTTCCCGACAGGAGGCATGGCTGATGCCGCTTTGTATAATGAAGGCCAGCGCGGCGGTAAAATCAGGGTGAGGGCCAAGATTACAGAGCGCGACAAAAAAACACTGGTTATTACTGAAGTGCCCTTTACAACCACTACAGGCGGATTGATTGACAGTGTAATTGCAGCTAATGACAAGGGCAAAATCAAGATTAAAAAAATAGAGGATAATACGGCCAAAAATGTAGAGATTGTAGTGCACCTGGCGCCCGGCATCTCGCCCGATGTAACGATTGATGCCCTGTATGCCTTTACGGATTGCGAGGTTTCGATATCCCCCAATACCTGCATTATACAGGATGACAAGCCGCGCTTTATGAGCGTGAACGACATCCTGACGGAGAGCGCCAGCCATACCCGCAGCCTGCTGAAGCAGGAACTGCAGATACGGCTCAACGAGCTGATGGAAAAGATATTTTTCAGTTCGCTGCTCAAAATATTTATTCAGGAGGGTATGTACAAGCACCCTGATTATGAAAATTCCGGCAACTTTGAGGCCGTGGTTGAGGTATTGAATCAACTGTTTGCCCCCTTCCTTGATCAGTTTTACCGCCTCATACAGCCCGATGACTACAAGAGGCTGATTGACAAGCCTATGAGCAGCATCACCCGCTTTGATGTAAAAAAGGCGGATGAGCAGATGAAGGCGCTGGCCCAGGAAATAAAGGAGGTGAAGCATAACCTGAAGCATCTTACTGATTACACCATCGCCTGGTTTCAGAAACTGAAGGATAAATATGGCAGGGGCCGTGAGCGCAAAACTGAATTGCGCACCTTTGACCGCGTAGAGGCAGCGCAGGTGGCCTTAGCCAATATTAAACTCTATGTTAACCGCCAGGATGGCTTTATTGGCAGCGGCCTGAAAAAGGATGAAGCTGTTGAATACGCAGGCGATTGCTCTGACATTGATGACATTATTGTATTTCGGGGCGATGGCCGCTGTATCATTACCAGGGTGCAGGATAAGGTGTTTGTAGGCAAGGACATTATCCATGCGGCGGTGTTTAAGAAGAACGATGAACGTACCGTATATAACCTGATTTATAAGGATGGCGAGAGCGGCACGGCTTTCATTAAGCGCTTTTCCATCGTTGGCGTAACGCGCGATAAGGAATACGACCTTACCAGGGCCACTAAGGGTACTAAGGTACTGTACTTCTCGGCTAACTCCAACGGAGAGGCTGAAGTGGTGAACGTTCAGCTCAAGGCGCACTCCAAACTCAAAAAACTTCAGTTTGATGAAGATTTTGCAGCCATTGCCATCAAGGGGCGCAGTTCCATCGGCAATGTGGTTACCAAATACCCGGTAAAACGCATTGTTTTCAAAAGTAAGGGCATATCTACGCTGGCCGGGCGTAAAATATGGTTTGACGGTAACCTGAAACGCCTGAACGTTGATGGCCGCGGCGCCTATTTAGGCGAGTTTGACGGCGATGATAAGATACTGCTGGTTTACCCCAATGGAACCTACGGGCTAAGCACCTTCGATTTGAATAATCACTTCCATGATAAGGTAGTGCTGATGGAGAAATACGAAGCTGAAAAGGTATTTTCCGCAGTGCATTACGATGGCAAATCAAAAAATTACCTGGTAAAGCGCTTTATGTTTGAAAACATAGTTACGGGCAGGCAAATCAGCTTTATCAGTGAGGAAGCCGGTTCAAAGCTGGTGGTGATATCGGGCGCGGCGCAGCCGGTAGTGAAGGTAGAGCAGCTGAAGGGCAAATCGCAGGTGATGGAACTGGCCGAACTGAACCTGGCCGATCTGATTGAAGTAAAGGGCATGAAGGCGATGGGCAACCGGCTGTCGGCCTATGCCGTGCAAACGGTGGAACTGATTGCCGAGCACGATGACGCAGGCGATGTGCCCGACCCGGCCCCTGACTCAGTTGAGGATACCGAGATTATTCAAAAACCGGATGAAAAGGAGCTGACTGACCAGGCGCCGGCAAAGCCCGCCCAAAACATCAGCTTTGAAATTACCAACCCCGATGACCTGGAAACAGGCGACAGCCCGCAGCTGGG
>CAXTAP010000021.1:20766-40113 GCA_964241965.1 uncultured Mucilaginibacter sp. | reverse complement strand
TGCTGCTGATACTGATGCTCACCAGCAAAGGCGTGGCCGGCGTACCCCGTGCCTCCCTGGTTGTTATTGCCGGAACAATCTCTATGTTTAACATTCCCGAGGCCGGGCTCGCCCTGCTTATTGGTATTGACCCGCTGCTGGATATGGGCCGCTCGGCTACAAATGTTTTGGGCAACGCCATGGCAACCGCAGTAGTAAGCAGATGGGAGGGTGAACTTAAAGCGAATTAAGCAACGCCTGCTGAAGCTGTTTACCGGGCTTTTGTGTAAGTTTGCACCATAATTGTGGTAACACAGCATAAATCGTTTGCTCAGCAAGTCGAAAAAATCCGTTAATTTCATTATGTCCGACCGTTATAAAAAAGTCTTTATTGCGCTAACCATTGCGGTTCCGTTTCTGCTATATTGTTTTTACTACTATGGTATGATGATCAGCAATGCGCCCTATAAGTTTACGGAGTTACAATCTATTGTATTAAGATATGGCACCAGGGATAATCTCGTTAACCAGTTTAATTCCAAAACAGGCGAATATGATTATCTTAACAACCGAGATTCGCTGATCAGAACCAAAGTTCGTTTAAGCAGTGATGATTTGCTGTACCTGCACCGTAAAGCTGCCGAACTGGGTTTCTGGAATTTCCCGGCCAATGAGCGGGGCGATACTGCGGAGGCTATCAGTAAAACGGCTCCCCGGTATTTTATTCAGTTCAATTATCAGCGTAAAAGCAAAACAGTAGTTTACGATGCCAACTATGCAGGCGATTCAAAGCTGAAGGATGCCAACGAGCGTGTGATTAAGGAAATACAAAAGATGGTTAACGCTGCAGAATCACGCGAGAAAATAAAGTAAGGTATATGTTGTTTATTTTCAGGCTAATCGTTATTTTTGCACCTCAAAATTAACAACATAATTATTTACAAACAATGTACGCAATAGTAGATATAGCCGGACAGCAATTTAAAGTTGCAAAAGACCAGCAGATCTTTGTACACCGGTTACAGGGAGATGAGGGCGCTAGTATTGAATTTGACAAGGTATTATTGGCTGAAAATGAAGGCAGCTTTACGCTGGGCACTGACTTGGGCAGTGCAAAAGTTTCGGCCAAGATCGTGTCTCATGTAAAGGGTGATAAAGTGCTTATCTTCAAGAAGAAGAGAAGAAAAGGCTACAAAAAGAAGAATGGTCACCGCCAGCAGTTTACCAAAATTGAAATTACTGGCATCACTTTATAATAAGGTTAAACTTTGATGCTGTAACCAGCCTCACAAACAACATTATACAAAATGGCACATAAAAAAGGTGCGGGTAGTTCCAGAAACGGCCGCGAATCACATAGCAAGCGTTTAGGTATTAAAATATTTGGCGGTCAGCCTGCAATTGCCGGCAATATCATTGTCCGTCAGCGTGGCACACGCCACAATCCGGGGTTAAATGTAGGCATCGGCCGCGACCATACCTTGTTCGCCCTGATTGACGGGCAGGTTGTTTTCCGCAGAAAAGCCGATAACCGTTCATACGTATCGGTTATCCCTGCCGAAACAGTATCAGTTCATCAGGAAATTTCACCGGCGGTGGCAGCACAATCAGAAACAATTGCTCAAACGCCAACCAACGGCGCTGCTAAAACTGCAACAGTAACCGAAGAACCAGCCACTGAAACCGCAGTTGACACTGAAGAAGTAACTGCTTAGATTAACGTGAATAAAATAAAAAAGGCTTCCACAATATTGTGGAAGCCTTTTTTATTCAGTATAAAAATAAATGTTACTCAATCGTAACTCTTTTTAAATAGTAATCATCCGCATCAATTGTTGGTGTCGTACTACTGCTTATTGTTATACCTCCGCTGCTAACCATAACTTTTTTTGTTATGCCGTTTTCAGCTATATCCAGCGGGACAGGCATGTTAATGTTCTGAACCTGTATCAGATACTTTCCTCCCCGCAGCTGCTTAACATGAATGTCGAGCTTCTCGGTAGTACGCAGGTATAAATCAAAAAGCGGCTTTAAATTCTGGCCTGATGCCTTACTGAACAATTGCTCCACATCGTCAGTATTTACAAAATTACTATAAGTGTACCGGGGTGCGGTTGCCAGCTTTTTTAACGTCGGGAAGAATATGCTATCGCCGATTACATACCGCAGCGTATGCATAAAGAAAGCGCCCTTTGAATAAATATCGCCGATGTAGGCGCTTTCTTCATCTATATCCTTGCCCTGCACAATAGGCTTATCGTTTTTGATGCCAAACTTACTTTGCTTAAAGTAATTAATGTATGCCTTTTCGCCCTCAAATTCTTTAACATAAAGTGCATCACCATAGGAGCAGATACCCTCGTGTATCCAATAGTCAGCCCAGTCCTTAGCGGTAACTTTATTTCCCCACCATTCATGCCCGAATTCATGGTGCATTAAACCATCATAATCTTCGCCGCCAACCTTAGTGTATCTGAACTTGTTGCCATAGGCGTTCATCGTTTCATGCTCCATGCCCAGATGGGGAGTTTCTACGATGCCGATTTTTTCTTTTACCCAGGGATATTCGTCAAAATACTTTTCCTGCTCATGGATGGTTTTTTCAAAAATATCCAGATGATGGGGCGCTTTGGCTGCATGTTCGCGCAGTACATAAAACTGCAGCGGCACCTGATGGTGATCAATGGTTGTGTAAGTACGGCTTACCACCTCATAATCGCCGGCATTAAAAACAATGCTGTAATTGTTAATGGTGTAATTGGTTTTCCAGTGAAAAGTTGAGCGGCCGGCTTTGCTGCTGACTTTTTTGAGCAGGCCCGGCCCGGCAACCGACAAGCCCTGCGGAACTGTAATAAACATATCCACGCCTTCATTGGGTTCGTCAGAAGGGCTGTCCTTGCAGGGGAAGTAAAGCTTGCCGCCGGTACCCTCCGCCGTGATGGCCATCCAGGGATGGCCCGTTGAGTCAGCAGTCCAGATGAAGCCGTCGTCCCACGGCGGCCGGCGGGCTACATGAGGCTTACCGCCATAA
This sequence comes from uncultured Mucilaginibacter sp., assembly GCA_964241965.1. Lineage (GTDB taxonomy): Bacteria > Bacteroidota > Bacteroidia > Sphingobacteriales > Sphingobacteriaceae > Mucilaginibacter. Next base: position 37,103 of record CAXTAP010000021.1, on the reverse strand, counting down.
ATTACTTTTACAGTTGCTTTGCCGGCAGGCAGTTCATGGCCGGGTTTTACTGTAATTAAGTTGTTCTCATAAGTATAGGGCTGAGCTTTGTTGTTAACCAATACGCTGTGAACCTGCAATGAATCGAGCAGATCGAACAGCAAAACTTTTGCGGGCTGCGCCATGATGACCTCAATGGTTGTATAGCCTTCAATGGTTTTCTGCTTAAAGTCAATATTCAGTGCAATGGTGTAATGCCTGATGTCCATAATGGCCTGCTCAGGTTTGAGTTTACCGCCCGAGGTAAGTACCTGTGCCATTGCCGCGAAAGACAGAAATACTGAAATTGCAACCAGCAGCGCTTTTTTCATAAAGATTACAGTTTATTAGTTTTCGCGGATAAGTAATGAATCGGCAAAATCATGCAGGTACTGTTTACGGTCTGCCGATAAATTAACCGCAGCCAAGGCTTCCATAGCCGCATCATAGCACTCCTGCATGGCGTTTTGTGCCTGTTGCCTGATGTTTAGCTGATTATAGATATTAGTTACCGCATCTACCTTTTCGGCCGGCTCAAATTGCGCTGCGGCTAACCAGAAAGATAAATCTGAAGCGGTTTTACCCTGAGCCAGCTCCAGAGCTTTAATGAGCAGGAAGGTTTTCTTGTTGGATATAATATCGCCGCCAACCTGTTTGCCAAATTTTTCAGGGTCGCCGTAAACATCCAGTATATCATCCTGCAGCTGAAACGCAATTCCCAGATGCTCGCCAAACCGGCATAAAAGTTCCGCATCCTGAGCGGAGGCGCCACCAATAAGGGCGCCAACCTTGAGCGCACATCCCAACAATACAGCAGTTTTCAGCCGAATCATATTAAGGTATTCTTCTACACTTACCTGCTGCCGGGTTTCAAAATTCATATCCCACTGCTGGCCTTCACAAACGCCTACCGCCGTATTATTAAAAACGTTGAGCACCTCTTTTAAAATAGAAACATCAACCTGTATAATCAGTTTGTATGCTTCTACCATCATCACATCGCCGGATAAAATGGCTATGTTCTGGTTCCACCGCTCGTGAACAGTTGTTTTGCCCCGGCGCAGGGGAGCCTTATCCATAATATCATCATGTACCAGCGTAAAATTATGGAACACTTCGATAGCTAACGCGGGCGGTATGGCGGTATGCGCTTCGCCTCCGAATAATTCACAGGCCATGAGCAGCAATACAGGCCGCATACGCTTGCCGCCCAGTGCTAAGATATAGGTAATCGGCTCATAGAGTTCTGCGGGTTCTGCAGGAAAGTTTAGTCTGCCGATAGATTCATTAACAAGCGCCCGGAAGTATTTTGTATTGTTCATAATAATAAACAGATAGTTTTGCAGGAATTTATCTATCCTGCATCAGGGAAAAGTCTATCTGCTTTTTTGTTAAATCTACACTTTTTACTTTAATCTGCACTTCATCGCCCAACTGGTAAACTTTCTTTTTACGCTGACCGATGATGGCGTAGTTCTTCTCATCAAGCGTATAAAAGTCATCCGAAATGTCGCGCAGCCGTATCATGCCTTCACAGTTATTTTCAATAATCTGCACATACATGCCCCATTCGGTAACGCCGGAGATAACGCCGGTATAAACGGTACCGATATGATCTTTCAGGTATTCTGCCTGCTTGTATTTTACTGATGCGCGTTCCGCATCAGCCGCCTTTTTTTCCTTTTCGGAGCAGTGCTTGCTCATCACCTCATAATGCTCGGCATTAACTGCTTTGCCGCCGTTCAGATAATGAAAAAGCAAACGGTGAACCATGACGTCGGGATACCGGCGTATAGGGGAGGTGAAGTGGGTATAGTGGTCAAACGCCAGCCCGTAATGGCTGCTGCTTTTGGTGGTGTAAATGGCTTTGGCCATAGAGCGGATGGCCAGGTGGGTCAGTACATTCTGTTCTTTCTTACCTTCTACATCCTCCATCAAATGGTTCAGCGAACGGGCTATCTCCCGGTCGTTCTTCATGTTGATTTTATAGCCGAAACGGGCTGCAAACGTAGCGAAATTGCCCAGGGTTTCAGGGTTGGGCGAATCATGTGCGCGGTAAACAAAGGTGTATTTATTTTTGCCCTTGCCCTTTTTGCTTACAAACTCGGCAACCTTGCGGTTAGCCAGCAGCATAAAATCTTCAATCAGTTTATGTGCATCCTTGCGCTCCTTTACATACACGCCAACAGGGCTGCCGTGCTCATCAAGTTTAAATTTAACTTCGGCGGTTTCAAAGCTGATAGCGCCGTTCTTAAACTTGCGGCTTCGCAGCTTATGGGCTAATATATTTAAATGATGAATTTCCTGCACATAATCCCCTTCGCCGGTTTCAATAACCTGCTGCACTTCTTCATAAGCAAAGCGGCGGTTGGAGTGGATGATGGTTTTGCCAAACCATTCATTGATAACGTTGGCCTCCTGATCCAGCTCGAAGACAGCCGCAAAGCACAGTTTATCCTCATGCGGGCGCAGTGAGCACAATCCGTTCGACAGGCGCTCAGGCAGCATAGGTATAACGCGGTCAACCAGGTAAACGGAGGTGGCCCGTTCATAGGCTTCCTTATCCAAAGCTGAATCGGGAATGATGTAGTGGGAAACATCCGCAATATGTACGCCTACCTCATAATTTCCATTGGGCAACAGCTGGTAGGATAACGCATCATCAAAATCCTTGGCATCAACCGGGTCAATGGTAAACGTAGTTACGGGCCTGAAATCGCGCCGGGCGGCAATCTCTGCGGCTGATATTTCTTCCGGTATCTGTTCTGCCTCCCGTTCAACCTCTTCGGGGAACGTTAGCGGAAACCCATACTCAGCCAGTATGGCATTCATTTCAGTATTGTTCTCTCCCTGCACGCCCAATACCTGCTTAATGCGGCCAATCGGGTTTTTGGCTTCCGGGGGCCAGTCGGTTATTTCGGCTACTGCCTTAACGCCATTTTTAGCGCCGTTGATTTCGGTTAGCGGTATAAAAATATCATGCAGCATCTTCCGGTCGTCGGGAATAAAAAAGGCAAAACGCTCCGAGAGTTTCACAATGCCGGTAAACTCCATCTTATTGCGCCTGATGATTTCTATTACCTCGCCTTCCTTGCGCTTGCCTTTGCTTTTGCCATAAACATAGACCTTCACCCGGTCGCCGTGCAGGGCCGTACGTAGTTTGCGCGGGGCTACAAAGATGTCGCCCTCCTGCTCGTCGTCGGTTACTATGAAGGCCGAGCCATCGGTGGTCATGTCCACGCGGCCCTCCACGTATGTTTTTAACTCATGCAGCTGGTAGCGGCCCCTTTCTGTTTCTTTAAGGATTCCTTTCTTGACCTCATCTTTTAAGATTTCGGCAATAATAAGCCGTGAATCCTGATCAGAAATATTGAGCTTGGCAGAAACCTGTATATAATTGAATACGTCGTTCCCGCTTTGCTCAAACACGCCCAGCACCAGCTGGGTAAGTACCTGCTTGATAGAATGACTGCTATTTTTCTTTTTTGACATTTACTGTGTTATAATGAAGGCAATATACGCAAACACCGGCACAATGACTGCTGTTTGCAATAAGGCAGCTTGCTCAGGCGCTTATGCGCTAATTATGATAACCCGGAACCGAAGCAATGAGTTTTTTTGTATAACTATTTTGCGGACGATTATAAACCTGGTCAGCATCGCCGATTTCCTCCATCCTGCCTTTATGCATTACCATAATGCGGTCGGAAACATGTTTGATAACTGCCAGATCATGCGAGATGAAGATATAGGTCAGGTTAAAATCACGTTGCAGTTCTTTAAGCAGGTTAAGCACCTGGGCCTGCACAGATACATCCAGGGCCGAAACAGATTCATCGCAGATGATGAATTCGGGTTGCAGGATAAGCGCCTTGGCAATCACTATCCGCTGCCGCTGGCCGCCCGAAAATTCGTGCGGATAGCGGCTCATGTTATCAGGTGACAGGCCAACCCGCTCCAATATTTCGGCTGTTTTTTGCCGGCGTTTGGTATCAATTCTGTATAAACCATGTGCCTGCAGGGGTTCCATGATAGCATTGCCGACGGTAATACGCGGGTTTAGAGAGGAGTAGGGATCCTGAAAGATAATTTGCATATGCCGGCGCATTGACCTCAGCTCACGGGGGTTCAGCTTCAACAAATTCTGGCCTTTATAAATAATCTGACCGGCAGTTGGCTCAATCAGGCGCAGCAGGCTGCGGCCCAGCGTGCTTTTGCCGCTTCCTGATTCTCCTACCAAGCCCAGCGTTTCGCCGGGGTAAACCTCAAAGCTAACACCGTCAACCGCTTTAACAAAGCCTGATGGTTTGCCAAACAAACCCCGCTTAACCGGGTACCAAATGGCAAGGTTACTAACTGTTAACACAGGCTGCTGCCGGTAAAGCTGTTGTTTACGGCTAATTAATTCAAGCTGGCTATACTCATTATCTTTAATAAGAGTCTGCAGGTTTGTACCGGTGGCCTGCAGGTTGCCGTTGTTGTCAGTTGCTATAAAATCGGTTATAACAGGCAGGTGCTTCAACTGTAGGGCAGGCGAGGGGCGGCAGGCCAGCAGGCTTTGGGTATAAGCGCGCTGCGGGTGTTGCAACAGGGTTGCAGCAGGCGCCTGCTCAATACAATTACCTTTGTACATCACCAGCACATGGCTGGCAACCTTGCTGATAACGCCAATATCGTGCGAGATAAAAATCATGCTTAAATTGCGCTCTGCCTTTAGTTTCAGCAGCAAATCAATAATGGTTTTTTGTACGGTAGCATCCAGGGCGGTGGTTGGCTCATCGGCTATCAGCAGCTCCGGGTTACAGGCCAGCGCCACAGCTATCATCACCCTTTGCCGCTGCCCTCCCGAAAGCTCACTGGGGTAACTGCCGAACACAGCTTCCGGCCGGGGCAGCCGGACTTCATTAAACAAATCAATTACTGCCTGCCGGGCAGCTTTTTTGCTCATTTTTTGATGCGCAAACAAGGCTTCCTGCACCTGATAGCCGCAGGTGAGCACAGGGTTGAGGGAAGTCATCGGTTCCTGGAAGATCATGGCGATGCGATTGCCCCTGATGCTGCGCATCTGTTTCTCCGAAAGGCTGAGCAAATCGGTTCCATCCAGTAAAATGCTGCCGCTGATTTGTGTTTGAGCCGGGTTGAGCAGGCGCATAACAGCCAATGAAGTAACAGATTTGCCCGAACCTGACTCGCCCGCAATGCCTAATACTTCTCCCCGCTGAACCTGAAATGAAAGATTTTTTACTGCGGAGCCGTTGCCGCCGGAACTACGGAAACTGATATGGAGGTTTTGTACCTGCAGCATTTAAACGGCCACAATCTGAATAATATCCTCCGGCATTAATTCCTCACCCCGAAAGCGCCTGAGGACCTGCGCAGTGGTAATTACATCCTTCTGGCAATAGGTGCAGATGCGCTGCAAGTCGTTTTGTATCCAGTAAACCTCGGCAACCATGCTGCCGTCAATGTCGTCCTTGGGTGTAGGTATACCGAATATGGCTGCCAGCAGGTTAAGCGAAGTATAGTTTTTAAAATCACCGAATTTCCACAATTCCATAGTATCCAGGTGCGAAACCTCCCAGGGTTTCTTACCTGATATATCAAGCTGCGGCGGCAGTTTAATGCCATGGATCAGCATACGCCTGCATATATACGGAAAATCAAATTCCTTGGCATTATGCCCGCACAAAATAAGGTTAGCAGGGCACTTTTGCAGCATATCGGCAAACTTCCGTAACATTGAGCCCTCATCGTGCGAAGCATAGGAGGTAAGCCGGAAGCCTTTGTTAACCGTCAGCATACCAACGGATATACAAATAATTTTACCAAACTCAGCCTTGGTGCCGGCACAGTTGTAATATTCTTCAGCCGTTTCGTCGGGCAGGCGCTGCTTCTTTGTTTTGTCGTCCCAAAGCTTTTGCATGGCGGGCGTTAACTGTGCATAGCTGCTGTATTGCGGCACAGTTTCAATGTCCAGCACCATTACATTGTGCAAATTTATATTTTCGAGCATCGGGTAAGCAATACGCCGATAAAAATATTAAATTATTTGAGTTAAAAGCAAAATTGTGGAAAACAAAGGGTTTTCAACAGCAGATGAGAGCGTTGGGAGCAGAGATAGAAGCGGGGGCCTCCTGTACAACAAAGCAGCGGTTTTACAAAACCACTGCTTTGTTACATCAGCGTATCATAACGCCTGGTTTGTTTAAAACGGGGAGGCGTATAAAGTTTGAGTCCACAATGCTTTCGGGCAGGAAGATAAATTTTTTGTCGTAAATATTTTTGCCGATATAGTAGCTCAGCCAGTACTCATTGTTTAAACCAAAGGTCTGCTCGTCAATCGGTTCTATAAGTGCAGAGCCATTGCCCTCAACCACTGGTATCATATGCCTGAGCACCGATGTTTTTACCTGCTCACCATCCTTTTCGCCATAGCCTTTTGAGGTAATCAGTACATTCTCAATAGGCTCCTGCTTTAAATTGATCACATATACATACCATACCTTGCTTTCGGCACTTTCCTTTTCCAGCGCCACTGCTATAGCTACATCTTCAACGGTATTATCCGGCAGATCTTTAATCATATCCTTTATTTGCCTGCATAATGAGGCGGGTACTATTTCTTTTTAACTGTTTTCTTTGCCGGGGCGGCTCTTTTAGTTACGGCAGCATTGGCAGCAACGGCTTTTTGCTTTGCGGGCGCAGCCTTTTTAACCGGCACAGCTTTTTTGCCAAAACTTTTTTTCGGCGCAGGATCACTGCTGCCTGCCAGGGCTTTGCAATCCTCAAACGTTAAAGTGTCAGGGTCTTTATCCTTGGGTATCTTAACGTTTTGCTTGCCATATTCAATGTAAGGGCCCCAGCGGCCGTTCAGTATTTTAACATCAGGATTTTCAGCAAACGTCTTGATTACACGTTCTGCATCCTTCCGGCGCTTTTCCTGTACAATTTCAATGGCCTGAATTTCAGTAACGTCTAAAGGGTCAACCCCTTTGGGCAGCGAGTAAAAGGCGCTATTGTGGCTGATGTAAGGCCCGAACCGGCCGATGGCCACCTTCATGGGCTTATCCTCGAAGGTGCCCACCTGTTTGGGCAGCTTAAACAGCTCAATAGCTTCTTCCGGCGTGATGGTTTCAATCATTTGCCCGGTGCGCAGGCTGGCATACAAGGGCTTTTCTTCATCATCGGTTTCACCAATCTGCACAAAAGGGCCATAACGGCCAATGCGGACCGACATTTTTCTGCCGCTTTCGGGGTGGATGCCCAGTTCGCGCTCACCCCGTGCGCGGTCGGCAGTTTGTATCGTGCTCTCTACTTCCTTATGGAACGGGTCATAAAACTTCCGGATCATATCCGTCCAGTTCTTTAAACCCTGCGCTATTTCATCAAATTGCTTTTCAACCGTTGCAGTAAAATGAAAATCAACAATGCCCTCAAAGTGCTGCACCAAAAAATCATTCACCACGGCGCCAATATCAGTCGGGAACATTTTTCCGCGCTCTGCACCTGTATTTTCGGTTTTCTCCTCCCTGGTAATCACACTGTTCTTCAAAGTAATCACCTTAAAGCTGCGCGTTTTACCCTCCCGGTCTTCCTTTACCACATAACCCCGGTTTTGTACCGTTGAAATGGTTGGCGCGTAGGTTGATGGCCGGCCAATGCCCAATTCCTCCAGTTTTTTAACCAGGCTCGCTTCTGTATAGCGCGGAGCAGGGCGGGTAAACCGCTCAACAGCGCTCATCTGCTGAAAATCCAGCTGCTGCCCTTTGGCTAACGGGGGCAGCATAGCTTCGTTGTTATCCTGGCGGCCGTCATCCTCATCATCAACTGATTCCAGATATACCTTCAGGAAACCATCAAATTTCATTACCTCGCCATTGGCGGTTAACTGCTCCCGGCGGGTAGAAATAGATATTTTGGCTGTGGTTTTCTCAAACAGCGCTTCACTCATTTGCGAGGCGATAGCCCGCTTCCAGATTAACTCATACAGCCGTTTTTCGGCCGCATCACCGTCAATGGTATGCTGGTTGAAGTATGTAGGCCTGATAGCTTCGTGAGCTTCCTGCGCACTGGCCGATTTGGTTTTGTATTTGCGCTGCTGATGGTACTGGCTGCCGTAAGCAGAAACAATCTCCTGCGCAGCAGTATTTAAAGCTAAGTCGGATAAATTGACGCTGTCGGTACGCATATACGTTATTCTGCCGGCCTCATACAGTTTCTGAGCTACCGACATAGTACGCGATACCGAAAAGCCAAGCTTGCGGCTGGCTTCCTGCTGCAGGGTTGAGGTGGTGAAGGGAGCCGCCGGCGACCGTTTTGAGGGCCGCACATCGAGCGATACTACTTCGTAAGAAGCCTTTATACAATCCTGCAGAAACTTTTCTGCATCTTCCTGTTTGCTGAAACGTTCTGCCAGTTCAGCCTCAAACGCCTGCCTGCCCTGGCCAAACCTGGCTGTAACCCTGAAGGCAGCCTCGGTTTTAAATTTATTAATTTCCCGCTCACGGTCAACAATTAAACGCACGGCTACGGATTGTACCCGGCCTGCCGATAACGATGGTTTAACCTTTTTCCATAAAACCGGCGATAATTCAAAGCCTACCAGACGGTCGAGCACACGGCGGGCCTGTTGGGCATTAACCAGATTATAATCTATCTGTCGGGGATTATCAATGGCACGCAGGATGGCGGGTTTGGTAATTTCGTGAAATACAATGCGCCTTGTGCTTGAGTTTTTTAAGCCCAGCGTATCAAACAGGTGCCAGGATATAGCCTCACCCTCCCGGTCCTCGTCCGATGCCAGCCAAACTATCTCAGCTTCTTTAGCCAGCTTTCTTAACTCACTGACCACCTGTTTTTTATCTGCAGGTACTTCATACTTTTGTTCAAAGTTATGGGCGATGTCAATGGCATCCTCTGATTTGATCAAATCACGAATATGGCCGTAGCTCGACTTTACAACAAAATCTTTTCCTAAGTATCCTTCAATAGTCTTGGCCTTTGCAGGTGACTCAACAATCAGTAAATTTTTAGCCATTAACGCTTTTATATTTTTGCAAATAAAGCATAAAGTAAGCCAAACTCAAGTTCGACCAACGTTTTATTTTTGTAAACAAATCTGAAAAAAGAAATGCACGCTTAAAAGTAAGGCAGACATTAGATGAAATCTACAACAGGAAACCTCCGCCCAGGAGATCATTTCCCTCGTAAAACACTGCAGACTGCCCCGGCGCAATGCCGGCCACCTGGTGATGAAAATCCACCTTAACATGTTCGCCGATTTGAACTATGGTGCTTTCAGCACCGGCATCCTTGTACCTTATTTTGGTAACCGCCTGCATCGGCTCTGTAATGCTTTCATATTTTACCAGGTTTACATTGCGTATCCAGGCTTCCTTGCGGTCAAGTTCCTGCTGTGTGCCCAATACTACCGTATTAGTGGCGGCGTCTATCTTAATGACAAACATGGGCTGCCCCAAAGCAATACCCAAACCTTTGCGCTGCCCTATGGTGTAAAAGGGATAACCCTGATGCCGGCCAACTATCTTTCCATCAGCCAGCACAAAATTGCCGGCACCGATGCGCTCGTCCAAGTCTTCAACCTGGTGCCTCAGAAAAGCACGGTAATCGTTTTCGGGCACAAAGCATATTTCGTAGCTTTCACTTTTGCCGGCCAGTTCTACCTGCCCGAAATCCAGTGCCATCTGCCTGATCTCAGCCTTGGTGAAGCTGCCCAGCGGGAAACGGGTACGTGCAAGGTTTTGCTGCGATACTCCCCAAAGCACATAAGACTGATCTTTATTTTCGTCCAGTCCCTTTGAAACCACATAGCGTCCGTTGTCGTGCCGGCGGATGTTGGCATAATGCCCGGTTGCTATAAATTCACAGTCCAGTTTGTCGGCGCGCTTCAGCAAAGCCTCCCATTTAATATGGGTGTTGCACAGTACACATGGGTTTGGCGTGCGGCCGGCCAGGTATTCGTCAACAAAGTTGTCAATTACGTAATTGCCAAACTCGTTACGTATATCCAGTATATAATGCGGAAAGCCGTAACCCACGGCAAGAGCGCGCGCATCGTTAATGCTATCCAGGCTGCAGCAGCCTGTTTCCTTGGCGCTGCCTCCCGATGAAGCATAATCCCAGGTTTTCATAGTAAGGCCGATTACTTCATAGCCCTGCTCATGCAGCATAATAGATGCTACCGAACTATCAACACCACCGCTCATGGCTACCAGTATTCTGCCGTGCTTACTCATTGTGTTACAAAGATAAAAAATTTGCTGCAACGTGCCCGGAAAGACAGGTCACCTCATGGTAAAAACTATAAAACGGGCTTTGTTCGCAGTTTTTTAGCTTCAATTAATTGTCTGATTTACAAGCGCAACTCAGGTATCCGGGTGCTGCATACAGCGTTTACTATAACCTTGGCCGCCGTTTGCCCGTTTAAATGCATTTAACAAATAACTGGAAAACCAACGTTTACTCATGCCGGATGCGCACCTGATTTCATTACCCCAAATATTAGATGACCGGGGAAACCTGTCGTTCCTTGAAAACGATGTGCAGATTCCGTTCGCCATTAAAAGAGTGTACTGGATTTATGATGTGCCCGGAGGCGAGGCGTGGGGCGGTAATGCTTTTCACAGCAGCAATGAGGTCATTATAGCACTGTCGGGCAGTTTTGATGTGATGGTTAACAATGGGCAAGCATCAAACAAGTTTTCGCTGAACAGATCATACACCGCATTGTATATTCCCAGCAAAACCTGGAAGACCTTGCAGAATTTTTCCACCAATTCACTCGCCATTGTGGTTTCCGATACTTCGTACAGTCCCGGTCAGTATATCAGGGACTGGAATGAATACTTAAAAATCATTCATGAATAACTATTCCGTTTTTGATTGCTTTACGCTTGAACTGCATAAGTATAAGGACAGAACCGGCAACCTTACCGCCGTTCAGAATCTGATCGATATTCCGTTTGAGGTAAAGCGTATTTATTATTTGTATGATGTGCCAAGCGGGGAATCGCGGGGGGCGCACGGGCACCGGGATTTAGAGCAGCTGATTATTGCGGCCAGCGGTTCATTCGACGTGAGCGTTGACGACAGCAAGAACAGGAAAACCGTGAGCCTCAACAGGCCCAACATCGGGCTTTATTTAACGCCGGGGATGTGGCGCGAAATTCACAACTTTTCTTCGGGCGCCATCTGCCTCGTTCTGGCATCGGGCGTTTACAATGAGGAAGATTACATCAGGAGCTACGCTGAATTTACCTCATACAAAAAACAAATGTCTCAGGCGGCAGAGTTTCAACAAGGCACTTAACCAGATGGATTACATGCTTCCTTTTGTATCATTCGAATATTCAAACAACCTCATCCGGCAGGAGATTTTTGCTGCATTTGAAAAATTCTATGATGAGAGAAACTATATTTTAGGCAGTTCAGTCAGTAAGTTTGAAAGTGAGTATGCCGCTTTTAGCCAGGCAGGCCATTGTGTTGGCGTAAGTAACGGACTGGATGCATTGCACATTGCCCTGAAAACCCTGAATATCGGGGCAGGCGATGAGGTGATTATGCCCGCTAACACTTATATAGCCACTGCCCTGGCGGTGTCCTATACCGGGGCCAGGCCGGTTTTTACCGAACCTGATGAACAAACCTATAACATAACAGCCGGCAGTATAGAGGCTGCCATTACCGCCAAAACCAAGGCCGTAATGCCCGTACACTTATACGGGCAGGCCTGCAATATGGAAGCCATTATGCAGCTGGCCGGCAAACACAAGCTGGCTGTGATTGAAGACAATGCACAGGCACAGGGCGCATGTTACTCAGGCAAACCCACCGGCAGCTGGGGCGACATTAACGGTACCAGCTTTTACCCCGGCAAAAACCTGGGCGCCCTGGGCGATGCAGGTGCTGTTACCACTAACAATACTGAGCTGGCCGGCAAGGCTGCGATGCTCCGCAATTACGGCTCGCGGCAAAAATATTACCATGAGGAGGCAGGGTTTAACATGCGCCTGGACGAGTGCCAGGCGGCCTTTTTATCTGTAAAGCTGAGATATCTGCCAGAGTGGACCGCCCGGCGGCGGCAGATTGCGGCCTGGTATAATGAGGCGCTTGCCGGCACCGGCGATTTAGTGCTGCCCGTTGTTGCCGGGGGTGCTACGCATGTATATCACTTGTACGTTATCCGTACGCGCAAAAGGGACGAGCTGCAGAAGCATTTGCTGAAAAATAAAATCAATTCTCTCATTCATTATCCCGTACCGCCGCACCTGCAGCCGGCCTATCAGAATCTGAACTATAAAAAGGGCAGTTTTCCGGTAACCGAAACCATAGCCGATACCTGCCTGAGCCTGCCGCTATGGCCCGGCATGCAGCACACGGATGTTGAAGCCGTAGCGGAGAGCATTCAAACCTTCTTTACCTGATGCGGCCTCAAGGTTTGTGATGCACGGCGACTAATATGGCTGATACCTTGTATCTTCGCCGGTAATGAAACAACACTTTGCAACGGCTGTCATCTTTGATCTGGATGGTACGCTGATAGATTCCTATCCGGGCTTGCAGCATGCCTTTGATGATGCCTGCAGGCAGGTTTACGGAACCCCCGATACCTATAATATCAGGCCGCTGATCGGTCCGCCGATGCGTGAAATTTTTAAAAAGCTTACCGGCGAAGCCAATGAGGAAATTTTAATCCGGTTTGTAAAGCTGTTTCAGGCCAAATATGATGCGGAAAGCTATAAAATGTGCGCCCTCTACCCCGGTGCGGAAGATGTGCTTAGCCGGCTTGCCGACCGGCAAATTGATCTTTTTATTGCTACGAACAAAAGGGTGCTGCCAACCCGCCTTGTTTTAGAGTATCTGGGCATCAGCCGCTACTTTAAAGCCGTTTATTGCATTGACAGTGTACAGCCATCCTATACGGGCAAAGTGAATATGGTGAATGATATATTGCAAAACGAACAGCTTAGCAGGGAGGCCGCACTTCTGGTAGGCGATACCCTGCACGATCAGCAGGGAGCTGAAGGTAACCAGGTAAAATTTATATACGCCGGTTATGGATTCGGCGAACTGGCAGCCGCGCAGTACAGGATTACACAGCTGCCGGAACTGCTGGACTATCTGTGAATACCTAAAATAACCTCAGCAGATATTTGCGTGTAACCAGGCAGCAGAAATAATTTTACATAAACCATAAGCAACAAAGCCCGGTGCAAACTACATGCACCGGGCTTTGTTGCTTTGATAGTCAGGCTGATACTCCGGATGAGACAGTAAACAGATGGGTACACCGGTTAAATTCATTGCTGCAGACACGATGCTGTCAGTGTTCATGAACGTTCATGAACGTTCACGGGTGTTCACGCCTCCGTGAACGTGAACACCTGCCTGATAAAGCAATATTCAGACTGCAGCGATTGTGCTGCCGCCTGATTTATCCCTATGGGCGGAACTTTGGCTAAGCTAAAGCGTATTCCGGCTAAATGCGGCATCAGGCCGGTCACTACCTTTACATCAATAAAAAACATAACCATGAAAGCAATAAGAATCAATAAGTTTGGCGGACCGGAAGTAATGAAACTGGAAGAAATAGCCCGCCCTGTGCCCGCACCTGATGAAATTCTGGTGAAAGTATATGCCAGCGGCGTAAATCCTGTTGATTGTATCATCCGCCAGGGCGGAAATGATGTATTAAGGCCCATGCTGAAGCTGCCCATGACGCTGGGCTGTGATGCGGCAGGTGTGGTAGAAGATCTGGGCAGCGAAGTAACCGGATTTAAGATAGGGGATGCCGTGTATGGTTTGCCGAACTTTCCGGGTGAGCAGGGCAGCTATGCCGAATATTGCCCGGCCAAGGCCAGCCAGTTTGCATTGAAACCTCAAGCTTTTAGTTTTAATGAGGCTGCCGGTGTGCCGCTGGCCGGCCTTACTGCCTGGACCGGAATATTTGAATGCGGTAAGCTCCAGACCGGGCAGCGTATATTAATCCATGGTGCATCCGGCGGCGTTGGCAGTTTTGCGGTGCAATTTGCCAAAGCGAAAAGCGCTTACGTTATCGGCGTTGCCTCCACGGCAAACGTTGAGTATGTAAAGCAGCTGGGTGCCGATGAAGTGATTGATTACAAAACCCAGCGGTTCGAAGATGTGTTGCATGATATTGATGTAGTGTTTGATGCTTCGCCGCAGCGCGAAAATAGTGAGCGGCTGCGTTCTGTTCAGGTACTGAAGGAGGGCGGTATTTTATCGGTAGCTACTATTGATTCTCCCTTTAGCGATGAGGTAACACAGGCGCTGGCCGCAAAAAAAGCAAAGGGAGAGCTTGACTACGTACAAATGCGGGCCGACTGGCTGCAGGAAATAGCGCAGCTCATAGATGAGGGTAAGGTAAAGGTTGAAATCAGCAGGATATTTCCGCTGGAGCAGGTAGCGGAAGCGCATCGTGAGAGTGAAACCTGGCATGTACGCGGCAAACTGATACTGGAAATTGTAAAGGAGTAATTGATGGCAGTGAAGCATTTTAAAACAATAAGTGAATTTCACCGCTTCAGGGAACTGCCTGCACCGCAGCATCCGCTGATCAGCGTGATTGATGCCGGAATTGTGAAGCATCTACATATTGATGAGCCGGTAGGTTTGGTATTTGACTTTTATACCATTGCCGTAAAAAGAACTTCTAATGTTAAGGTGCATTACGGTCAGCAGCCGTTTGATTTTAATGAAGGGGTGTTATCATTTTCGGCACCCAATCAGGTCATCACCATCGGTTTGGTCAACAAAAAAAAGCAAATAGAACAATCGGGGTGGGTAGTGCTTATCCATCCTGATTTTTTGTGGAGTACGCCGTTAGCCAAAACCATAAAACGGTATGATTTCTGGGATTACTCCTTACATGAATCCCTGTTTTTGTCTGAACGGGAAGAGGCAGTTATGGACAACCTCATTCGTAGCATTGATCTGGAGTGCCATTCCAACATTGATAAGTTCAGCAAGAGCATTATTGCCTCGCACCTGGAGGCGATGTTGAATTATGCCGACCGGTTTTATCATCGCCAGTTTATTACCCGGGAGAAAGCCAACCACCAGATACTGGAACGTTTGGAGGAACTGTTAAATCATTATTTCGGCGATGATGAATTGATTTCGAAAGGTTTGCCTACGGTGGGTTATCTGGCTCAGTCTCTCAACCTGTCGCCAAAATATCTGAGCAGCGTGCTTAAAGCGCTCACCGGGCAAAGCGCCCAGCAGCACATCCATGAAAAGCTGATAGAGCGGGCTAAGGAAAAGTTATCCACCACCAACCTGTCTGTAAGTGAAATAGCCTACCAGCTGGGCTTTGAGCATTTGCAGTCGTTCAGTAAACTGTTCAAAACCAAAACCAGGCAGTCGCCCCTGACTTTCAGAGCTTCGTTCAATTGATAATCTCTAAGCTTGAATGATGCTGTTTGGGTTGATACTCATTTTTACCTGAAAAGTAGAAAACCGCTTAAAGTTATATTTTAAGCGGTTTTCATTAAATTTTGCATACGAAATCTACACTTTAACGAACCAAATTTTTGGTGCCTTAAATGTTTGCCACTCTGCTTGATAATCGAGGCCAATTTGAATTATCTAACCATTACAAAATGAATAAGCCTATCTCAAATTATTTCTTTAATACTTTTGACTTTACAAAAGCCAATTCCTCTAAGGATAGTTTTGATTTATCAATGAAATTTCCGAATTTTTTTGTATGATATAAAATTAAAAATTTGCCAATTTCTTTTTGTTTAATAATATGCTCCCATACGAACTCACTTTTAAAGGTCAATCCGTGAACCGCCATACCTACATCATTAAAAGTGTAAGTTACGTCGTTCAGAAAACTTGGATTTGATTTAATTTGACTTATAGCTAACAATACGGTTAGCGATGGAGATACTAATAAAAATAAACCTAAAAAAGCATCTGTATAAGGTGAATAGATATTGAAGTTTATTCCATTAAAATAACTAAGTGTTGAAATTGTTACAAGAAATAATCCTAAGATGGCGGCTATTATATAGTACGGTTTTCTATAAAGGCCAATAAACATAACTTTGATATAGTCTTTTTTATTCAACCTTGAAGTGATTGAAAACTCCATTTTTTAATAAGTTTTTTAAAGTAAAATTATATATAACGACAATAATTCTAATCATTCACAATATAAGTAATAAATATACCCATAAAAAAAGTAGCCAATAAAATTGGCTACTTATCATGAATTGTACCCAGAGCCGGGGTCGAACCGGCACGGCCTTGCAGCCACAGGTGTTTGAGAC
>CAXTAP010000021.1:0-20666 GCA_964241965.1 uncultured Mucilaginibacter sp. | reverse complement strand
GTACCCAGAGCCGGGGTCGAACCGGCACGGCCTTGCAGCCACAGGTGTTTGAGACCAGCGCGTCTACCGATTCCGCCATCTGGGCATCCGTTTCCGTCAGAAGCGGGACGCAAATGTATTTAAACTCTCCCTGATTCGCAACAAATATTTTTGCCTGTAGTAAATATCTGCAATTTCATTCAGGCGGCTCTCCCTGGCTTTATGGTCAAGCTGGTCATAATCAGCCGTTAAATTTTTCAATTCAGTATTTAAACCGCTTTCTATATCCAGCACTTCGCCGGTAATCAGGCCCAGCTGTTCGGCATCATCAACTTCCATCAGCCGCTCATTAAGGTCCATCATCTCCATCAAAAAATCAGCAGGCAGCTGCGGTTTGGCGCCCTCATTCAGCAATTCGTGCCCGCTTAAAATATACTCAAGCAGCTTTACCGGGTTCGACAGGGTGTGGTAAGCCTTATTATTAATGGTGGACAGCTCCAGTATTTCGTTTTGCTTCTCCTCGCTCTCACCGGCAAAAAAGTCAGGATGGTACTGCTTGCTATAGGCATAGAACTGCTTTTTCAGGGCAGCCTGATCTACATGGAAAGATTCAGGTATATTATAAAACTCAAAAAAATTGATCATATCAGGTAAATCTACACAGGTTGTTTCAGCTTGCTGCTTACAGTGCTGCAATGATAGGCACCCGCAAGTGAAAAAAATATTATCATCTTTGTGCTCACTAAACACAACTATACATGATGCTGTTTGAGCAAATGCGGCAAAAGCCGTTCTTTATACTGGGCCCTTGCGTTATCGAAAATCAGGATTTGCTATATACCGTGGCCGAAAAGGCTGCTGAAATGCAGCAAAAGTACCAGGTGCCTGTTATCTTTAAATCATCATTTGATAAGGCTAACCGTACATCCATTAAATCCTACCGCGGGCCGGGCATGCAAGCCGGGCTCGAAATGCTGAGCCGGGTCAAAGAGCGCTTCCAGCTGCCGCTGACCACAGATATTCACGAAAGTTACCAGGCTGCACCAGTGGCTGAGGTGGCCGATATTTTACAGATACCCGCTTTTCTGTGCCGGCAAACTGATTTGCTGGCTGCGGCTGCCGAAACCGGAAAAATAGTAAACATTAAAAAGGCGCAGTTCCTATCGGGGCATGATATGTATTATCCGGCTCAAAAAATAGCCGACTCAGGCAATAGCCAGGTGATATTAACCGAGAGGGGAAACTCCTTCGGGTACAATAACCTGACGGTTGATTTCAGAAATATTTACGATATGAAAAAAATAGGTTACCCCGTTTGTATGGATTGCACGCACTCGGTGCAGCGCCCCGGATCAGCTAACGGCACTACCGGCGGCGATCGTACCTTTGTGCCCATGATGGCGCTTGCCGCCAGAGCCTTTGGCGCCACCGGCTACTTCATGGAAGTGCACCCCGACCCGGACCACGCCCTGAGCGATGGCCCCAACCAGGTAAAGCTGCACGATCTGGAAGGCATCATTCAATCGTTACTTGATTAAGCCCCGGTGCAAATGAAAGCTATTGCCAAGCGGGTTTTTGATGTGGAGATTGAGTCATTAAAGCAGGTAGCTGCTTCAATTAACGATACGTTTACACAGGTTACTGATGCCCTTATACAGGTTAAGGGCAAGGTAGTGATTACCGGCATAGGTAAATCGGGCATTATCGGGAAAAAGATTGCAGCAACGTTATCAAGTACCGGCACGCCCAGCTTTTTCCTGCATCCGGGTGAGGCCTTTCACGGCGATCTGGGAATGGTGGGTACTGATGATGCCGTTATCCTGATTTCTTATTCGGGGGAAACGGACGAGGTGCTGCGGCTTATACCTTTTTTAAAGCACAACGGCAACCTGCTGATCAGTATCAGCGGAAATGAAAAGTCAACCATCGCTAAAAATGCGGATTTTCATCTGAATGTGTTTGTCACCAATGAAGCTTGTCCGCTCGAATTGTCGCCCACCTCATCTACTACCGCCATGCTGGTGATGGGAGACGCCCTGGCCGTTGCATTAATGACGGCCCGTAATTTTCAGTCTGAAGATTTTGCACGTTTTCATCCCGGCGGCAGCCTGGGCCGCAAGCTGCTTACCAGGGTAAAGGATATAATGCGTACCGAGGCGCTGCCGTTTATTCAAACATCGGCCTCATTTACAGAATTGCTGCTGTGCATGTCGGAAGGCAGGCTGGGGCTGGTCATTGTGGGCAATGGCAACAATGTGCAGGGCGTAATTACCGATGGTGATTTGCGGCGCGCACTGCTTAAAAACAGCGATACCGCCAATCTGCATATTGCCGACATGATGACCCGAAACCCTATCATGATTGATGAAAACGAATTTGTAGCTGCCGCCGAACACTTAATGATAGAGAGGAAAGTGAGCACTATACTGGTAGGCTTAGAGCAGGAGCGCAGAGTAACGGGTGTGTACCAGATTTATAACGAATAATTTTGTGAAACCATAAAGCGGCCGCAGGTGTTAAACAAACCGATAACCTCAATTTTATGAGCACTAAATTAGATACCACCGAAGAAAAGAAGATTTACCAAGAGTTTAAAAAACTGGTTAACATGACGCCGGCCGCACTGGAAAAATGGCTGAAAACCGATGAATCAAAATCAGTAGGCTGGGATAGCGGCGACGGCGAATCCATCGGTCATAAATCCGGCGAAAAGATAGTGGACATATTGCATACCAAAGAGGCCGACTTAAAGCCGGACGATTACAAGCACATGCAAAAAGTGGTAAGCTACATTAAGCGGCACTTGGCCCAAAAGCCGGCCGGTGATGACTCTAAAACCAATTGGAATTACTCACTGAAAAACTGGGGCCACGATTACAGTAAGTAATCAGCAGCTTCAAGTAATTGCTTGGGCAACAAAGGGGAGCGTTACGATGCAGATTTCATTGGTTCAGCTGCTAAACAGCCAATAGAAATGTTCGGCGATGGGATAACCGTTCAGAATCAGCTGGGAAGGCAGGTTTCCCTGCCCTGTCTCCCAACGAGAATCATTTCTCTGGTGCCCTCGCAAACTGAACTGCTGTTCGATTTGGGACTGCGGGACGAGATTGCGGGCATCACTAAATTCTGCGTTCATCCGGCTGACTTAACTAAGTTTGTTCCAAAAGTAGGAGGCACCAAGCAATTGAAGATAGATTTAATTCACGGGCTGAAGCCGGATTTAATTATAGCCAACAAAGAAGAAAATGACCGGGCCTCCATTGAATTATTGATGCCCTATTACCTGGTATGGATAAGTGACATCAGTACCTTGCAGCAGGCCCTGGTTATGATAAACAGTATTGGCGAAATAGTTGGTCGCCGGCAGGAAGCCCATAATCTAAGCTCTGTAATCCGGCAGCAGTTTGCCGCTTTGCAGCCTGAAGCGCAGTTAAGCAGTGCAATTTACCTGATCTGGCGCAAACCCTACATGGCTGCCGGGAAGAACACCTTTATTAACGATATGATGGAACGCTGCGGTTTCCGCAATCTTTTACAGGAGGACATGTATCCGGTTATTGATGCCGGGCAGCTGGCTGAAATGAACCCGCAGGTGATATTACTTTCTTCAGAGCCCTATCCGTTTCGGCAAAAGCATAAGGACGAATTGCAGCAAATACTGCCCGATGCTGAGATTTTGCTGGTGAACGGCGAAATGTTTTCGTGGTACGGAAGCAGGCTGCAGTATGCGCCGGGTTATTTTAAGGCATTAAGGACAAGCCTGTGAGCAGGAAATTTGACTTTGGATTTTTGTATTCCGCAATAAAAGTTATCTTTGCCCACTGTAAAAATCCTAACGATGCGGAAGTGGCGTAATTGGTAGCCGCACCAGACTTAGGATCTGGCGCCGCAAGGCGTGGGGGTTCGAGTCCCTTCTTCCGCACAACAGCCGGATTGCTTAAATCCTGAAAGGACTGCCTGTTTTAGAGGCAGTCCTTTTTTAATTTTGAACTTTATTGGTTCTGTGAATTAATGTTACTGATTGTAAATCAGTAGATGTGATAGTGAGCGGTTATTGAGATGCCAGAATATTCTTTGCAATCTGCGTATATTTTTCATCAGCTTGCTTTGCTTCATCCAAACACGCCTGCATCTCTTGCTGAGCTTGGCTAAGGCCGGCTTTTGAAGCATAACTCAACTGTGTGCCAAAAGCAGCTATCCAATAATGCAGCGCCAGTTGTCCGCTCGCTATAATGCCTAAATCGCGGCTATAATCATCGGGTGCCTGCTGCCTTATTTTTTTGCTGACTTCATAATGAGCTTTTAAAATTTCGTTTTCCTGTTCCTCGTTTCCTCCTGCTTCAGTCAAACCGCGCTCTATTCTTTCAGCCCAAATTTTCGACTGCTTATTCCCTTCCTCCAATGCGCTTTTAAGCTCGTCGTTCTTTGCATCGTTCTGGATTTCGTCTGTGGCATCAGCGGCTACAGCGCTTCCTGCCTTCATGGCTGCAAAACCTTGTTTAACCAGCTCTTTAAGTTGTTCCTCTTTCATGTTGATTTCGTAATTAAATTAACAACTTGTTAGTTTGTCACTAAATAATTCTATTATGATAGTATTACTACTTACAACATATACATTATATAAAAGTTTATTTTTTAAATTATAAAGAAAAAAATTTTATAAAACTATTAAATAGATTTAATTTTGTGAATTGAATGCCTCAATAAATAGAAAACAACAACTTTGACGTTGCATACAACACATAGTTTCTACAAACACATCGGCAGCCTTAAGGTTAACTAAAAGTTAAATTTCAAGGATAACATTTCGACTTTTAAGCTCTTTTACTAATATCAAAAGTCTCTCGATAAAAAAAGTTGCCTAAAGGCAGCTTTTAAAATACGGAGTGTAGGCGCTTGCTTACTTGCTGTAAGGAAAATTTCGTGCTAACTTCCGCATCTGACTTTCCATAACATCATCAGATGAGTTCCATAAATTGGCGCTCATCTTTTTGGTATAGCGCCATAGCAATTCACCATCTGCACCATTCGCTATTTGTATCGTTAGCACCCCATCACCTGTTTTACCCCCAAAACCAAAGGCAAGTGTAGTCACAATGGCTCCTGCCTCCGAGCGTGTGGTTTCCTGATCATAAGTGCCAAATATAACCGCATCTACTCCCAGCGCTTTGGCAACTTCATCTTTAGTGTGCAGGTCCAAACTGTCAATAAGCTTGGTTCGGGCCAGGATAACATTAGTCCTTTCAGGGTCCTGGAAAGAAACCGAATAATCTGAAGATTTACGCAATAGATAAGTGTACATGCTTGATTGTACCTTTTTGCCTGTTTCCAGTTCCTGCTGCCGGTTGGAAGCCGCATCAAAACCTTTAGGGGGTCTTTTGTACGAAATGTGAACGGTAAACGGCAAAATAGCTACCGTTTTGTGCTGCGCTATGACCTGCTTCATTTTAGGACTTTCGTAAATTTGTTTTTGGGCAAAAACAGACATCGAAGCAAAGCATAGAATAATTAAAATCAGATTTTTCTTCATGATGTAAGGATTAGTTGTGTTCGGAATTTATAAATTGTTAAATTGCTTTTACGGATATTTACCCATTTTGGATATGGCGTTGTTGAGAATATTTAACTTATGTATTACTCAGCATGATGGCTGTACCTGATCCATACATAAACCGGCACGCTCATCATCAGCCCAATGAAACCCCAGTAAACCGAGTTTGCGCCGGTGCCGGCAATGGCCCAGAGGGAATAGCAAAAGGCAGCTAAGGAAAGCAATACAGCACCGGCTAATCCGGCTGTTTTGTTCTCCCGTTTCATGCGTACCATCAGGTAGGAGAGGGATGAGAATAAATATGGGATAAATACCATAAATACAGCCAGCCCCAGCAAAAACTTATATTGCTCTACCAGGCCCCTGGTGTAATTCATGGTCATGAATAAGGAAACCAAGATACTGTTGATAATCATCCCTATGTAAGGCACCTGTCTTTTATTCGTCCTGGCAAAAACCGCAGGGAAGAGGTTGTCTCTGGCGATGGCGTAAGGCACCTGGCCCTGTATCAGTATCCAGCCGTTCAGAGCGCCAAATGCCGCAATGGCAATACCGGCGCTTACCCAGTAGCGGGCTTGGCTGCCATAAATCAGCACGGCGGCATCTGCGTAAGGCGTAACAGATTTTTCAAGCTGCGGTGCCGGTATCATGCCCATCATACTGATGCTGCCCAATATATAAATAATCACGGCAATGAATAATCCCGTCAAAGTAGCCCGCGGAATGGTTTTTTCCGGCCTGAGTACGCTGCCCGCAGGTATGGCGGCGCTTTCAATACCCACCAGGGCAAATACCGTAAACGCTGCCGTAGCCGTAACAGCCGAAAAATCCGACTTGCCGCTGCTGTTAAACGGGTGAAAGTTTGCGGCCTTAATAAAAAACAAACCGCCTATGCCAACAACCAGTAAGGGCAATACTTTCAGGATGGTAGTTACCAACTGCATCCTGCCCGATATAATGATGCCCCGGGTATTGATCCAGGTAAGCAGCCAGATGGTGCACAGGCCCGTAAGCACGGCCGCCGCCGGGCTAACGGCCAGTGCCGGAAAAAAAGCGCTCAGTGCACTTACCCACGAAATTACGATGGCTGCATTGGCGCAGGACAGCGCAATGGCATAGCTCCAGGCCACCAAAAACCCGGCAAAGTCGCCAAACCCGTTGCGGGTGTAGGCATACGGTCCGCCGGTTACGTGCGGCAGCAGCCGGCTCAGGTGGCTGAATACCCGTGCTAAGAAAAACATGCCCAATGCCGAAAATACCCAGCCTAACAAGCTGATGCTGCCAAAAGAAGCCAGTGCAGCGGGCAATACAAATATACCGGCGCCAATCATGTTGCCAACTACCAGCGAGGTGCTCGTCCAGAAACCTAATTTGTTTTGTACGGTATGGGTAAGGGGTTCAGGCATCATGCAATAATTATACAGCCCCGAATGTAGCGATAATCTTGTTCACAGCGCAAGCCTGCCGGTATCCATAGTACGGATTAATTTCAGCGTCAGATATTTTACAACTTCCAAAAATTACCTACTTTTAGCAAGCCCATGGAACAGAAAAATAACAAAAAAATGATTTGGGCCTGGTCGATGTTCGACTGGGCAAACTCTTCTTATAACCTGGTTATTACCTCCACCATCTTTCCGGCCTATTATACGGCCATAACTACCACCAAAGCGCATGGCGATAAGGTAACGTTTTTCGGGCACCGGTTTGTAAATACGGCGCTTTCCAATTATGTGCTATCATTCTCCTATCTGCTGGTTGTATTGATGCTGCCCATACTAACTTCCATTGCTGATTACCGGGGCAATAAAAAGGCATACCTGCAAATGTTTACCATCATTGGCAGTATTGCCTGCTGCGGACTATATTTTTTAAAACCCGGTGCGCCTATAGAAACCGGCATGATTTGTTTTGGCATTGCGGCTATCGGTTACAGCGGAGGTTTTGTGTTTTATAATTCCTACCTGCCGCAAATCGCAACGCTCGATCAGCAGGATGCCGTAAGCGCCAAGGGATTTATTTACGGTTATATCGGCAGTGTTATTCTGCAGATTATCTGCTTTATGTTTGTGCTGGAGCCGCAGTGGTTTCATATTACGGATGACAGCTTTCCGGCCCGCTTATCATTCCTGCTGGTGGGCTTCTGGTGGATCGGCTTTGCCCTGATTCCTTTTAAGGTGCTTCCGAAGGGAACGCCGAATGCCGAATCGCATAATTATAATGTACTTACCGGCGGCTTTAAGGAGCTTACCAAGGTATGGAACAAAGTACGCCGGATGCCCTTGCTGAAGCGTTACCTGCCAGCCTTTTTTGCTTATTCGGTAGGCGTGCAGACGGTAATGCTGGTAGCTGCAAACTTTGGCGCCAAAGAGCTGCACATGGGCGAAGAAAGCCTGATTATTATAGTGTTGATTATACAACTGGTGGCTGTGGTTGGAGCAACGGCCACTTCAAAACTTTCGGGCAGGTTCGGTAATGTTGCTGTACTGATCGGCATTGTGCTTGTATGGACTATGGTTTGCATCGGAGCTTACTTTATTACACAGGCCAGTCAGTTTTATGTGCTGGCAACGGTAGTCGGGGTGGTTATGGGTGGCATACAGTCATTGTCCCGCTCCACCTACTCTAAATATATTCCCCTGAATATTCCCGATACGGCTTCCTATTTCAGCTTTTATGATGTTACGGAAAAGCTGTCCATAGTAATCGGTTTATTCACCTTTGGTTTCATTGAGGCGCTGACCGGTAATATGCGCAACTCCATTATTCTGCTGGATGTATTTTTTGTAACCGGTTTGCTTTTATTGATTTCCCTGCTCGCTGCTGAAAGAAAAAATGATAAACTTGCAGCGCTAAACATTGTAGAAGCCTAATGAAGGT
This sequence comes from uncultured Mucilaginibacter sp., assembly GCA_964241965.1. Taxonomy (GTDB): domain Bacteria; phylum Bacteroidota; class Bacteroidia; order Sphingobacteriales; family Sphingobacteriaceae; genus Mucilaginibacter. The sequence goes on along the minus strand of CAXTAP010000021.1, from coordinate 12,256 downwards.
TGAATTATTTGTGCCCTGCTTTATTGACCAGCTGTTTCCGGGTACGGCCTACAGCACCATGAAGGTGCTCGAAAAGGCCGGATGCCAGGTGCAGTTCAACCCCGGGCAAACATGCTGCGGCCAGCCTGCGTTTAATGCCGGTTTCTGGGATGATGCCAAGCAGGTAGGCAGCAAGTTTTTAAATGATTTCAGCGAAGAGGATATTATTGTAACGCCGTCGGCCTCCTGCACCGGTATGGTAAAAAACTATTACAATGATTTGTTTACCAATACTACCTCACACAACAAGTGCAGAGCCATACAGGGAAATATTTATGAGCTATCCGATTTTTTAGTCAATATTCTGCAGTTTGATTATTTTGGCGCAGAGCTGGAAGGCCGGGCGGTATATCATGACAGCTGCAGCGCACTGCGCGAATGCCGCATTAAGAATGAGCCGCGGCAGCTGCTGTCTAAAGTGTTAGGGCTGGAAATGGTTCCGCTGAAAGCTAATGAAACCTGCTGCGGTTTCGGGGGCACTTTTGCTGTTAAGTTTGATGGCATATCAAGTGCGATGGCTCAGCAGAAAGTGCACAACGCCATTGATGCCGGCGCCGATTACATTATTTCTACAGATGCCTCCTGCCTCATGCACCTGCAGGATTACATCGACAAAAATCAGCTACCGCTGAAAACCATTCATATCGCTGATGTTCTGTCCAACGGCTGGGGCAATATTTAAAACATGAGCCTCTTGGTTTATGCAGGCTGTTTTTTAACCCGCTTATTATTCTATTTTTGCCGCATGTTTAAAATCACTTTGGTAAGAAGTTGTTTAGAAATGGTTAAATAATTTTATTACACCCTGATTTGTCATTTCGAACGACAGAGAGAAATCCTCTTCGCCAGGCAGGTAATTCGCTTGCAGAGTCGGCCGTTTACAGAAGATTTCTCACTATCGTTCGAAATGACAAAGTTTTTTGTTTTTAAGCAGTCTTTAAGTGATGCTTTTTTATTATATTTATATCAACGAACAATAAATCATAGTTGTAAATGATTAATATCACATTGCCCGACGGTTCCATCCGTCAGTATGATAAGGGTATATCCTCCCTTCAGATTGCACAATCTATTTCTGAGGGCCTGGCCCGGAACGTTCTGGCCGCCGAGGTTGACGGGCAGGTTTGGGATGCCAGCCGGCCTATTGAGCAGGATGCCGGCGTAAAGCTGCTCACCTGGAATGATAATGCCGGTAAGGCCACGTTCTGGCATTCATCAGCCCACTTGATGGCTGAGGCTTTGGAAGCGCTGTACCCGGGTACTAAGTTTGGTATCGGCCCGGCTATAGAAACAGGTTTTTATTATGATGTTGATTTCGGCGACCGCGAGTTTTCTTCCGACGATTTTAAACAGATAGAGGACAAAATGCTCGAGCTGGCCAAAGCCCGGCAGGAGTATATCCGCAAGCCGGTAACCAAGGCTGATGCTATCGATTACTTTACTGATAAAGGTGATGAGTATAAACTGGACCTGATCAAGGATTTGCCCGACGGCTCTATAACATTTTACAGCCAGGGAGATTTTACTGATCTATGCCGCGGCCCGCACATACCCAATACCGGCTTTATAAAGGCAGTTAAGCTGATGAATACTGCCGGCGCCTACTGGCGCGGTGATGAAACCCGCAAACAGCTTACCCGTATCTACGGCGTTACGTACCCCAAACAAAGCGAACTGGTCGAATACCTGAAAATGATTGAGGAAGCCAAGAAGCGCGACCACCGCAAGCTGGGTAAAGAGCTGGAGTTGTTTGCTTTCTCGGAAAAGGTGGGCATGGGTTTGCCGTTATGGCTGCCCAAGGGCACTGCCCTGCGTGAGCGGCTGGTTAACTTTATGCAGCGCGCGCAGGTTAAGGCAGGCTACGAGCAGGTGATTACGCCGCATATAGGGCATAAAAATTTATATGTTACCTCCGGCCATTATGAAAAGTATGGCAAGGATAGTTTTCAGCCGATTAAAACGCCGCAGGAAGGGGAGGAGTTTTTCCTGAAGCCCATGAACTGCCCGCATCACTGCGAGATTTATAAAACCAAGCCGCGCTCGTACAAGGATTTGCCGGTACGTTATGCGGAATTTGGAACGGTTTACCGTTACGAGCAAAGCGGCGAGCTGCATGGTTTAACCCGTGTAAGGGGTTTTACACAGGATGATGCTCACCTGTTCTGCCGGCCCGACCAGGTAAAGGATGAATTTAAAAAGGTGATTGACCTGGTGCTGTACGTTTTTTCGGCGCTGGGCTTTCAGAACTACACTGCGCAGGTATCCCTGCGCGACCCGGATAATAAGGCTAAATACATTGGCTCTGATGAGAACTGGGCGCTGGCAGAAACAGCCATTATTGAGGCCGCTGCTGAAAAGGGCCTGCCAACCGTAATAGAATTGGGCGAAGCCGCCTTTTATGGCCCTAAGCTCGATTTTATGGTAAAGGACGCCCTGGGGCGCAAATGGCAGCTGGGCACTATACAGGTTGACTATAACCTACCCGAACGCTTTGAGCTTGAGTATAATGGCAGCGATAACCAGAAGCACCGCCCGGTTATGATTCACCGTGCGCCCTTTGGTTCATTGGAGCGTTTTGTAGCTGTTTTGATTGAGCATTGTGCAGGCAACTTTCCGCTTTGGTTATCGCCTGAGCAATATGTGATATTGCCTATATCTGAAAAGTATGAAGATTATGCAAAAAAACTTTCAGAAACATTAAATAATTCCGATATTCGCGGGCTAATTGATTTCAGAGACGAAAAGATAGGCAGGAAAATAAGGGATGCTGAAATCAAAAAGATACCTTACATGTTAATTGTAGGCGAAAAAGAGGCTGCTGAAGGCACTATTGCCGTGCGCAAACACGGGCATGGTGATTTGGGAAGCCTTACCATTGAGGATTTTAAACAACAGATAATTAAAGAAACAACAGTTTAACTTGGCATTAAATAAACCGAATTTTAGCAGGGGTCCGCGCCCTCCATTTAAAAAAAAGGAGGCTGAACACAATATTAACCAATTTATACGTGCACAGGAGGTACGCCTGGTTGGCGATAATGTTGAGCAGGGTGTATATTCATTAAAGGATGCACTGGCTTTAGCTGAACAGCAGGAATTGGACCTGGTAGAAATATCTCCGAATGCAAATCCGCCCGTTTGTAAGGTAATTGATTACAATAAATTTATTTACGAGCAAAAGAAAAAGCTGAAGGAGATAAAGAGCAATGCCAAGCAAACAATTATAAAGGAAATACGCTTCGGCCCGAATACTGATGATCATGATTTTGAGTTTAAACTCAAACATGCCATCAAGTTTTTGGAAGCCGGCGAAAAGGTGAGATCATACGTGCACTTCAAAGGGCGCGCTATTGTTTACAAGGAACAGGGAGAAATTTTATTGCTCAAATTTGCGCAGGCTCTGGAGGAAGTAGGCAAAGTGGAGCAATTGCCTAAACTTGAAGGCAAGCGTATGTTTTTGATTGTCGGCCCGAAGGCGGCGAAGAAGTAGTACCAACAATGTGCAAATTTCAAGTGCGCAAATGTGCAAATGAGGTTTGTGCTGTTTTTTGAAAAAGCATTTTAATCCGCAGTATAAAATCAATGAAGTGTAGTTATCTGCACATCAGCACATTTGAAATCTGCACATCCAAATAATAGTTATGCCAAAAATGAAAACCAATTCCAGTGCTAAAAAGCGCTTTAAGCTTACTGGAACCGGTAAAATTGCCAGAAAAAACGCATACAAAAGCCACATCTTAACCAAGATGTCAACCAAGCGTAAGCGTGCCCTGGGCCACACCAGCTTAGTATCTGATGCGGACATGGGTAATGTAAAGCGTATGCTTTGTATCGGTAAGTAATTAATTTTTAACCAGGTATTAGAGTAATTAAAGACCCTAAGCAGGCACTCACTACCAAAAAACACAACACATGCCACGTTCGGTAAATGCAGTAGCGTCGAGAAGACGGAGAAAAAAAGTGATGAGCCTTGCCAAAGGTTATTATGGCTCACGCAGCAAGGTTTATACCGTTGCTAAAAACACAGTTGAAAAGGGTTTGCAGTATGCATACCGCGACCGTAAAACAAAGAAAAGGGAATTCAGGGCTTTATGGATTCAGCGTATCAATGCAGGCGCACGCCAGCATGGTATTTCTTACTCACAGTTAATGGGTAAGCTGGCATCAAAGCAAATCGGGTTAAACCGCAAGGTACTGGCCGATTTGGCAATGAACCATGCTGATGCTTTCAAAGCCATCATTGACGCGGTAAAATAAGCAGCCGTTTAGATAAAATTAAAAAGCCATTCTGCATCAGAATGGCTTTTTACTTTTATAAGCTTTCAATATTACAAAACGTGATGATCTTCATTTGTTCCTGAACCGGTACTGCTGTCTGAAAACTGATAGGGATTATCGTGGATATCCATGTACTGTTTAAAGTTGCGTACATCGTTATCAACTATGTTTTTAAACAGCGGGTTTAATACATTGGCCAACCCCAAACCTAAACCGCCTGCCGGCGGCTGGTAGGTAATAACTACATCAACGGTTGTTCCGCCTTCGGGTGCATCCTTAAATCTTACCTTACCGGCATTATCTATCATTGATCCCTCTACCGAACTCCAGCCAATCATCTCGTTCACTTCATCCTTAACTATTTCAGCATCCCAGCTTACTTTGGCAACGTTGGTAGGCAGCTTCAACACCCAGTGTGAGCGCTTTTCATCAATCACCTCAACGGTTTCCAGGTGCTGCATAAATAAGGGCAGGTTGTCCAGCTTTCTCCAAAATTTATATATTTCCTCGCGCGGCCTGTCCACCACAAACGAAGAGCGGATATTAACATTCACCGGATCGGTGCTGTTCTTCCCCATTTTTGAATATAGTTCGCAGTGGCCGGTTATACCTCGATTGAGCAGGTAGCCGCCGGCGCCCAGTTTGAGAATACTGCTCAGCGGACTTTTAAAAATATGGCTTACGCCGGATATAGCCAATCTGGCGCCGGCAGCGATAGAGATATATCGTTCCGGCCATTCTAAATTAATCGGCCCGTTTTCCGGGGTATCGGTGTGAAGCAATAAAGTGTCCTTTATTTCGCTTAGCTCTGAATTTGCCATAACATAATAATTGATGTAGGTATTAAACACATCCAATTACAGGTAGTTTGTATCAATCCAAACTATTTCGGCAGCAGCTATTGCAATTGATAAACCTTATTGTACTTTTGCCCTGCATTTTGGTTCCTGACTGTGTGTCAGGATTAAAAGGGAATCCGGTGCAAATCCGGAGCTGTCCCGCAGCTGTAAGTTCTGTAACTGAAACCCATTCTAAAAGCCACTGAACGATGAATAAGCGTTTGGGAAGGCAGTGCGGAAGAGAACGAGCCAGAAGACCTGCCATGGCACGATAACATTCACAGCTTTCGCGGATTGAAGCTTGGATATGACTTCCCATTGGATCAGTGTGTCTTCATTTCTGATGATCTTTGCTATGCATTAAGCTGTGAGTTGCTGCTTACAACTCATGAAGAAACCAGCACTTATTAACGGCCGTTCCTTCTGCCTGGTAAAACCGGGTTGTGTTGTTGTGTTTGCAATGTGGCTGTGCCCCGGTGCTGCTTATGCGCAGCGTGATACTTCAAAAACGTTGAAGCAGGTCACTATTAAGGCGGCTCAGCAAATACAGCAAACGGCTGTTCCGGTTCAGCAAACCGGCGCCGGTGAATTTAAAAAATACAGCGCCTTTACCGCTGCAGATGTTGCCCGCAACTTTGCAGGTGTCAACATCAGGGACTACGGGGGCATCGGCGGATTAAAAACCATCTCTGTACGCAGCCTGGGGGCCGAGCATACTGCTGTTTTTTATGACGGCGTACAGCTCAACGATACGCAAAACGGACAGATTGACTTAGGCCGCATCAATCTGCAGAATATACAGCAAATTGCACTATATAACAGTCAGCCGCCAGGCCTTTTACAACCGGCACGTGCATTTGCCTCCGCAAGCATATTATCAATCGTGCCTGTTCATCCTGATTTAACCTTTCAAAAGCCTTACCAGCTAACTGCCGGCATCAAGGGCGGCTCCTTTGGCCTGATCAATCCTTACCTGCAGTGGCAGCAACGCCTGAGTGAACGGTGGTCGATCAATCTGAATACAGATTTGGAAACGGCCAGCGGACGATATAAATACAAAGTAACCGGAACCGGCGCTGATACTATGGCTATCCGCCTTAATGCTGATATTAAAGCCATTCAAACTGACGCTGCTTTATACTGGGTGAAGAGCGACAGTAATAAATTCAGCATCCGTTTCAATCAGCATGCCTCCGATCAGGGCCTGCCCGGCGTAGTTATTCCTTATACGCCGGTCGGTTCGCAGCGTTTATGGAACAGTGACTTTTTTACACAGGCTGCCTATAAGCGTATCTGGGAAAATGGCTTGCAATTGCTGCTCAATACCAAATTCAGCAGCAATTATGAGCGCTATGTTGACCCGCAGTTCTTAAATGAGCAGCATAAATTAGAGCAGTTTTACAGGCAGCATGAAATTTATCAATCGGCAGCGTTTGGTAAGCAGGTAACAGCCAACTGGGCTGTATTGTTAACTACCGATATTTCCTATACCGGTTTATCTGCAAACGCCTATAATTATGCTTACCCTACAAGGCTAACTCTGCTCAATGCGTTTGCAACTAAAATCACTTTCGGGAGATGGCTTTTCCAAGGTGATCTATTACATACTTATGTTAACGATGATGTAAAGGCCGGAGCAGCATCGCCTGCTAAAAACATCTATTCGCCTGCCTTGGATGCCTCATGGAAACCTTTTGGAAACAGCAATTTCCTGCTCAGGGCTTTTTATAAAGATATATTCCGTAATCCTACATTTAACGATTTGTATTATTCAGAACTGGGGCGGCGTGATGTAAAACCGGAGTACGCCAATCAGTTTGATTTAGGCAGCACTTACACCAGGCCGTTTAATGGGTTTATTGATTTTATAGCCATAACCGCAGATTTATATTACAATCATATAAAGGATAAAATTGTGGCCATTCCCTCGCAAAATGCCTTTATATGGTCCATCGTTAATTATGGCAAAGTTGATATCAGGGGCATTGACGCTACTTTAAAAGCACAGACTGCGGTTATTAATAACTTTAAATATAGCGTATCTGCCAGCTATACTTATCAGCAGGCGCTGAACGTTACCGACCCGGCCTCGCAGGTATATAATAATCAGATTCCTTACACGCCGGTGCAAACCATATCCATAAACGCCGGGATAAGTTATAAAAGCCTGGGCCTGTATTATAATCAGTTAACCTCATCGCACCGTTATTACCTGAACCAGAATATTACGGATTTTTATCTTCCGCCATACTCTGTGAGTGATGCCTCCGTCAATTACAGTTTGCGGCTCAGCAAAATGCCCGCCAGCATCTCGGCAGAGGTTAACAACCTGTTCAATAAGCGCTATGAAGTGATACATGGCTTCCCGATGCCGGGCGCTTCAGTAAGATTAGCCATACAATTAACTATTTAATATATCATTACATGAAACACTTGAAAAACAACTACCTGATTATTGCGGCAGCCCTGCTGTCAGTACTGGCATCATGCCGGAAGGATAAAAACAGCCCGCCTGCCAGTCAGCCGGCAGCACAGCGTAAAGGTATATACATTATAAACCAGGGTAATTTCGGTTCATCTAACAGCACCCTGACTTATTATGATTATACCACCAAGGCACTGGTTTCCGACCAGTTTTCTGCGGTAAACGGCCGAACTTTGGGCGGCGTGGGTAACGATATTGAAATTTACGGTTCTAAAATGTATGTGGTAATGAATACCTCAAGCACCCTTGAAGTTATAGATCCCAGAACCGGCAAGTCGATTAAACAGATTTACCTGACCAGCAACGGTCAAAGTAACGGCACAGCCCGTGAGCCGCGTTATGTAGCTTTTTATAAAAACAAAGCGTTCATCAGTTCATACGATGGTACGGTTGCAGTTCTGGATACGGCCGCCTTAACAATAAGCCAGTATATCACTGTTGGCCGCAACCCTGAGCAATTGGCAGTATCAAACGGTAAACTGTATGTGGCCAATTCCGGCGGTTTAAGTTACCCCAATTATGATAAAACAGTATCTGTTATTGATTTAACTTCATTAACCGTTACCAAAACCATAACCGTGCCTGTAAACCCTAACGGTGTGGTTGCCGACAGCAACGGAAATATCTATGTGCATTCCTCAGGCGACTACACATCTGCCAATCCGGAGAGTTTAACGATTATCAGCAGCGCTACAGATGCGATTAAATCATCAGCAGCATTTGATGGCGGCTCGTTGTTCATTCAGGGCAGCAACCTCTACTGCATTACCTCAACCGGAGCAGTTAAGGTGCTCGATACCAAAACCCAGGCTGTAACACAGGCCAATTTCATTACAGACGGAACAGTGATAAAAACACCGTTCTATGTATCAGTTGATGATACAACGGGTGAGGTCTTTGTAACCGATGCCGCAGATTATGCATCCAACGGTTCGGTTACCGCTTTTGATAAAACAGGTAAAAAAGAATACACGCTGCCAGCTGGAATCAGCCCCGGTGGTATTGCTTATCTATATTAAAGGCTAATTTTTATTGAAGCTGATAATTTGTAAATTTACAGTCTTATTCAAATACATTTTATGCAAAAAGTAAATCTGCGCATTACGGCATTGCTGCTGTTCATGTTTGCGGCTATTGTATCAACAGCGGCCATGCGCTTTGTAAGTTTCGAAATACCCGTATTCAGTAACTTTACACCTATGGGTGCATTAGCTCTGTTTGGAGGAACTTACTTTGCCGACAAGTGGAAGGCCTGCCTGGCATCGGTGCTGACTATTTTTGTTACCGATATTTTTATTAACTATTTGTGGACGGCCAAGATTACTTTCTGGCACAGCTACTCTATACCTGTTTACCTTAGTTTCATTGGTATGGTATTTATCGGCGGCCTGCTCAAAAAAGTTAACATTACCAGTGTATTGCTGGCATCTTTAGCGGCGGTAACATTACATTGGCTGATCACTGATATTGAACCCTGGTTAAACAGCAGCCTGTATGCTAAAGGCCTTGCGGGTTATGCTGAATCGCTGATTATGGCCCTGCCTTTTGAAAGAAACATGCTTTTTGCCGATGCTTTTTTCGGCGCAGTATTATTTGGCGGGTTTGAGTGGCTTAAAAGCAGGAGCAGGGCATCAGCTTATAAAAAAGAGATGGCGGTTTAATTTTGCAGGATGATATTGATTGGAAAGCGGTGATCAATCACCGCTTTTTTTATGGCAGTGAAAATGAAGAACATTGTAGTGTTAACCGGAGCCGGTATCAGCGCCGAGAGCGGTTTAAGAACTTTCAGAGACTCGGACGGTTTGTGGGAGGGTTATAACATAGAGGATGTAGCTACCCCCGAAGCCTGGAAGCGCAACCCCGATATGGTGCAGGATTTTTATAATATGCGCCGCAGGGATGTTTTAGCGGCGCAGCCTAACGCAGCGCACCTGGCGCTCGCCGAGCTGCAGGGCAAATATCAGGTAAACATTATTACGCAAAACATTGATGACCTGCATGAACGGGCAGGTTCTGCACATGTGTTGCACTTGCATGGCATCATTACCAGATCGCAAAGCAGCATCAATCCAGACTTAACTTATCCGCTTGCCGGTTCAGAAATCAGGAAAGGCGATTTATGCGAATTGGGCTCGCAGCTAAGGGCGCACGTGGTTTGGTTCGGCGAACCTGTGCCCATGATGGAGCAGGCAATTGAACTGTGTGAACAAGCTGATATATTCGTCATCATCGGCACTTCGCTCGCAGTATATCCGGCAGCAAGCTTGCTTAATTATATAGCCGATAACGTGCCGGTTTATATCATTGACCCTCATATTCCGGAAGTAGTTCAACAGCGCCATATGATTAAAATTCAGGAAAAGGCCTCTGTTGGTGTTGCCCGGTTTGTAAATCGGTTAATTACCGGCTAAGTATGCTTAAGCAAAAAATTAAATGTTTCTTCAATTGGAGCGGCGGTAAGGACAGCAGTCTGGCGCTGTATTACTTGTTGCAGGACCCGGTTTATGAGGTTTGCTTCCTGGTAACAACTATGAATGACGGGGCCAATCGTATTTCCATGCACGGGGTACGCGAAGAGCTGCTTTTAGCGCAGGCTGCAAGTATCGGAATACCATTGGTACAAATCCGGTTGCCCGAAATGCCGGACATGGAAACCTATGACCAGCTTATGCATGAGCATTATCTGAATTTTAAACGCCAGGGCATTACCCATGCTGGGTATGGCGATATATTTCTGCAGAATTTAAAGAACTATCGGGATAACCGTTTAGCCGAAGCCGGCTTAACCGGTATTTACCCGCTTTGGCTAAGAAATACGCATGATGTAATTAACGAGTTTTTAGGTTTGAAATTTAAAACCATTATCGTTTGTACACAGGCGCATTTGAAATACTTTGTCGGGAAAGAAGTAACTGGGAAATTGATAAACCGGCTCCCTCCGGGTATTGATGTGTGCGGCGAGAACGGGGAATTTCATACCTTCACTTATGCCGGGCCGATATTTGGCAAGCCTGTTTCTGTTGCTAAAGGTCAAATTATTTTCAAATCTTACAAAGCCCCGCAGGCAACTGATGCCGTGCACACTGCAAATGTTCAGGATACTTTGGGGTTTTGGTATTGTGATTTGTTGCCTGTGCAGCGTTGTTAAAAATTATAGCGGTTATAAGTTTCCTTAAAGCTCCTGCGCATTTCGGTAAAGCGTACGGCTACAGTTTTTAAAAATTCTTCATCTAAAATTTCAAAAACACTGTTTACGCCATCTGTTAAATCCATTTCTGCAACCTTAAAAATCTGCTCCAGGTTACCCTGCTCAATTTTTACAATAAATTTATTGTTCATATTCAGGATGGATATTTTGAATTCGGGATGAGGCAGTTCTGCAATAATTCTCATAGTTGGTTTTGTGTTAATAATCCTTTCAATGGGTCAATGTTATGCAGCGTTCCCCAGGCGGTTATTACTTTAAAACGGGCGAATAGTTCCTCACTGTACCAGCCGTCTTTCCTCGTTTTTTTAATGACTTCCGCATGGTTGCGTGACCGATACGCAAAAGCCTTAACATCCTCCAGCGTTTGCCACACCGAAAATGTGGCCTGCCTGAAAACCGGCGCTTCGCCAATACCTACCGAAGTTACATAACCGTGCGCTCCGGCCAGCGGCTCTGCTGCCTCATCAACATTTGACCAGAAAGCCTTTAATCTGCTCATCCTGATGGTAGCACGCGTAAGTACAGCTACCGGCCCTGTATAGTCGGCTTTCTCAGCTGTGCCAAAGGGCTGCTGCCCGTCCCAGGCACCGTGGCTTTGCAGGGGCTCGCACAAAATCGTCCACTTCTCGTTTGTAAACCAATTCCACCAGCGGGTTATCCATGAATGCTGGTCGAATTCTTCAAATGCCCGGCGATCCTTCCATACCGCCAGTAAACCCCATTGCTGCCAGTCGGGCGTCAGGTCAAAACTGCCTTTGCGGCCGCAGCCCAACAGCTTCCAGAAGGTACAGCTTTGGTTTAACCATAGCGGAAGGCGATGTATAGCCATAGCCAGCAGGGCAAACGGAATAAAGGCTTTGCGGTAGCGCACAATGGTTAAGCTTACAATCATTAATAAAGCGAAATAAAAGATTATTTATGAGATTATCGTTATCAACCGGTAGTAAAGCCTGATTACATTTGCAGTTATGGCAGAAGATTTAACCATTTTACAGTCTCAGGATAAAGCAGCGCAATATCAGTCGCTAATTCCGCAGCTTGAGGCGCTGCTGCATGGCGAGGATGACCTGGTGGCTAATTTAGCCAACATTTGCGCTGCGCTGAAAGAGCAGTTTAAATGGCTGTGGGTTGGCTTTTATCTGGTAAAAGGCAGCGAACTGGTATTAGGCCCCTTTCAGGGTCCGGTGGCCTGCACCCGCATTGCTAAAGGCCGGGGCGTATGCGGCGCTGCATGGCAAAATGAACAACCCCTGATTGTGCCCGACGTTGATGCCTTTCCCGGCCATATTGCCTGCAGTTCCCTGTCCAGATCAGAAATTGTACTGCCCTTGTACAAAGGCCTGGAAGTTGCCGGGGTGCTGGATGCAGACAGCCAAGAATTAAATCAGTTTGATGAAACTGATTCCA
>CAXTAP010000020.1:36949-40672 GCA_964241965.1 uncultured Mucilaginibacter sp. | reverse complement strand
CTTGCCGGCAAAGTTGTGCACATCATCCATAATGAGCACATCTATGGCCTGGTAAAAGTTTACAAAGTCATTAATATTATTATGCTTCAGGGCATCCACAAATTGCTGGGTAAACTTTTCGCAGCTTACATACAGCACCAGCTTATCAGGGAGGGTACGCTTGATTTCGTTACCAATAGCCTGAGCAAGATGGGTTTTGCCTAAACCTACCGAACCGTAAATCATGAGCGGGTTAAAAGAAGTACCGCCTGGTTTGGCTGCCACGGCATAACCGGCCGAGCGGGCCAGGCGGTTACAATCGCCTTCTATAAAGTTCTCAAAAGTATAATTCTGGTTCAGTTGCGGATCAACATGCAGTTTCTTTAAACCCGGTATCACGAACGGGTTTTTAATATCCTTGTTTAAGGATATCGGCATGGGCATGGTTTGATTTTTTGCCTCTGCGCCATTGCCGTTAGACGGCATGTTGGTTGTGTACGGCTTGCTTGATGATGACTGCTCTACCACGATGTTGTACTCCAGCCGGCCTTCATCACCTAACTGATTTTTGATGGTTTTACGCAGCAGGCCCACGTAATGTTCCTCCAGCCACTCATAAAAGAACAGGCTGGGCACCTGTATGGTCAGTACAGCGCCATCCAGGCGTAAAGCCTTAATCGGGTCGAACCAGGTTTTAAAACTTTGGGCCGGGATGTTGTCCTTTATTATCTGCAGGCAGCTATTCCAAATGTTAGTACAAGTTTTTTCCATATCGTGATGTGATAATTTGTTGATTTATAACCCCTGGCGCAACATTGATTGGGCTGGCTACGGAATATCGAATATTCGGAAAAAAAGTTAATAAAAAAATTTTTTCAGAACTTTTTGTGGATATATATTTCACTATCCCTATTGATAATCCAGAATAAAATTCTATCAATTTTTCGCCTGAATCTTCGCATCGGCACTGCTTAGTTTGGTATAAATACTGCCCCATGTGATATTGCCTTTGTTAAAAAAAACAGACTTTCATTATCTGCTTTAATTAAGAAAGAGGCAACAATACTCAAGCCATTTTGTGGATAACTTTTAACACAAACACATAAGTGCCTGTATATACGCGATGTAATAATTTTTAAATGAAGTGTTAGGCAACATGGCTGCAATTGCTTAACTGTATAGCAGCATTAATTTAACATACACTTTTAATACTCGCCGAAAACACTGCGTAAAACATCGGCTATTTCGCCCAGCGTAGCATATTGCTCAACAGCCTTCAGGATGTAAGGCATCAGGTTGTCATCGCTTTTTGCTGCATTATATAATTGATTAACAGCGCTTTGAACTTTTTCAGCATCACGGTTCAGCCTTAGTAACCTTAGTTTTTCCGTCTGCTGCAAGCGTATAGAATCGTCCACACGGAACAAATCGGTTTTCTGCTGCTCGGGTTCTGTAAAGCGGTTTACGCCAACCAGCACCTGTGTATTGTTTTCAATAGCCGTTTGGTACTCATAAGCCGAGCGCGCTATTTCCTGCTGCATGTAATCCTGCTCAATGGCTTTTACCGAGCCGCCCATGGCATCTATCCTATCTATATAAAGCTGTGCTGCTGCCTCAATTTCATCAGTCAGTTCTTCTATAAAGTAGGAGCCTGCCAGAGGGTCAACCGTATGGGTAACGCCGCTTTCAAAAGCAATAATCTGCTGGGTTCGCAGGGCTACTTTGGCAGCGGCTTCCGTAGGCAGCGACAGGGCCTCATCGTACCCGTTAGTGTGCAGCGACTGGGTGCCGCCCAGCACCGCCGCCAAGGCCTGGTTGCCCACCCTTACAATGTTATTCAGGGGCTGCTGGGCGGTTAATGTGGAACCGCCGGTTTGAGTATGAAAGCGCAGTTTTTGAGCGGCTGCATCCGTAGCGCCCAGGCTCTGCGTAATATGTGCCCACATACGCCGCGCCGCCCTGAACTTGGCTATCTCCTCAAAAAAATTATTATGGCAGTTAAAGAAGAATGACAGGCGTTTGGCAAAGATGTTCACCTCCAAACCCTTGTCAATAGCCGCTTTCAGGTAGGCTTTGCCATTGGCCAGCGTAAAGGCCAGCTCCTGTACGGCGGTTGAGCCTGCCTCGCGGATGTGATAGCCGGAAATGGATATCGTATTCCATTTAGGCAGCTCCCTGCTACAGTATTCAAAAATATCGGTAATAATCCGCATGGAAGGTACGGGCGGATAAATGTAGGTGCCCCGTGCTGCGTACTCTTTTAAAATATCGTTTTGTATAGTGCCTGAAATCTGCTTCAGATCAGCCCCCTGCTTTTTAGCCAAAGCGATATACATAGCCAATAAAATGGATGCCGTGGCATTAATAGTCATGGAGGTGGTAATTTTTTCCAGTGCTATGCCATTAAACAGCACCTCCATATCCTGCAGCGAATCAATGGCTACGCCCACCTTGCCAACCTCGCCTTCGGCCAGTTCATGGTCAGAGTCATAACCGATTTGAGTCGGCAGGTCAAAAGCTACTGATAAACCCATGGTGCCCTGCTGCAGCAGGTAATGGTACCGCTTATTTGATTCCTCAGCTGTAGAAAAACCGGCATACTGGCGCATGGTCCAGGGCTTGCCCCGGTACATATCTTTCTGAATGCCCCGGGTAAAAGGAAACTCACCCGGGAGTTCATGCATAGCAGAGGGTTCGGTATAAACCTCTCTGATTTCAATACCCGAAGCGGTGCTTATTTTTTTATCTGCCATGCGGGTTTAAAATAAATCTTCCAAGTCCTTTTTTACCACGCCGGCAGCAATATCATAGGGATTGTCCTCCAGCTGGCCCAACTGGCTCAAGACAATCTTTCCCAGGTCCAGCCCGGAGGCATCAGGCGGCAAAGCCCTTACTACATTGTTTACCAGGTTTACTGTATCATCCTTCACCCGCTTTACTACACCCCAGGCGCGGCTGGTTACATAAATCTGCTGTGTAATATTATGCTGAAATTCCTCGCGCACTTCGTTAATGATGATGGTATGCAGTTCGGCTGCATTATAGGCAGGCGCATTAAGCCTGATCAGCATAGCAGCCGGATTGATGCGCTCAATCAACAGGATAATGCGCTCATAAGCCTGCAGGCGCAAAGGTAACAGCTGGCTGCCGGCTGCCTTTTTAAGCTCCAATACCTGTATCCTTTCGGTACGATCCAGATAAGGTTTTACCAGATAAAAGGCAACCCAAACCACGCCGGTACCGGCAATGGTATATTTTAAAATATCAAACAAAAAGGGATATAACAGCATAATTTTTCTTGTTAATCAAAGGTCATAATGAGGCAGGCGACAACAAAAATGTGTATTTTAACTTATATTTGTACAGCTAAATAGAAATTAACATGAGTACTGTTGTTGAAACCGCCTTAGCGCCCGTAACATTTACCGAAGGTGCTGTTAAAGAGATTATAAAATTAAAGGACCAGCAAGAGCTGAATGATGAATTTGGCCTGCGTGTGGGAGTTGAAGGTGGCGGCTGTGCCGGCATGAACTATATTTTAGGCTTCGACCAGCAGAAAGACGGCGACCAGATTTATTATATTAACGGAGTAAAGGTATATATGCACAAGGCGCATGGCCTGTACCTGGCCGGTATGCAAATTGATTTTCAGGATGGGTTGAATGCCCGCGGTTTTACCTTCAATAACCCCAACGCTGCCAGCACCTGCGGCTGCGGTACTTCTTTTTCAGTATAAAAGTTTGT
>CAXTAP010000020.1:15749-36849 GCA_964241965.1 uncultured Mucilaginibacter sp. | reverse complement strand
CCAACGCTGCCAGCACCTGCGGCTGCGGTACTTCTTTTTCAGTATAAAAGTTTGTAATATATATATTATACAGGCCGGTACTTAGCCGGCTTTTTTATTTAATCAGCATTTGTAAATTAATCCTGTATCTGCGCTTAAACAAAACAGATTTGAATACTGTTGGTAAGCAGATGTTTTACAACCGATTAAAGTGCAGTTTCATTCTTACCTGCTTTCTGCTGACAGCTACCGCCCATGCACAACTCAAACCCAACTTCGACGTTCAGGAATATCTGGAGCTGCTGCGCATATCAAGGCTGCAGATAGATACTGTAATTAAAGGAGAGCATATTCCGCAGCCCGTGTACTACCAACGTACCTACCGCTCACCGGCAGGGCCGCTGAAAAACCGCTGGGAGTTATGGGAGAGCAACGACCATCATACGGCGGTAATCAGCATCAGGGGCAGCACGGCGGATAATGTGAGCTGGCTCGAAAACTTTTATGCAGCTATGGTTCCTGCCAGCGGCACACTGCACATCAGCGATAACAACACCTTTAATTATCATTTGGCCGATGACCCGCGGGCCAGCGTACACATCGGCTGGCTGCTGGGCATGGCAGATATATCGGCAACGGTAGTACAAAAAATAAACCTGCTCTGTAAACAAGGGGTCAGGAATTTTATTATCATGGGCCATAGCCAGGGCGGAGCCATTGCATATTTGCTGCGTTCGCATCTGAGAACTTTACAGCAGCAAAACATTATTCCTGCCAATATCGCTATCAAGACCTATTGCAGCGCCCCGCCCAAGCCAGGCAATACGTATTATGCGTATGACTATGATTATCTGACGCGCGGCGGCTGGGGTATAGCTGTGATCAATGCAGCCGACTGGGTGCCTGAAACCCCGTTTTCGATACAAACATTCAGAGATTTTAATGATCCGAACCCTTTTGGCGACGTAAGCCAGATTACCAGAAAGCAGTCGTTTTTTATAAAACTTTACATCAGGCACGTTTATAATCAACTGAAAAATCCGCCTGTTAAAGCGCAGAAAAACAATGAAAAATATCTGGGGCACATGGTTTACAAATTTATTAAGAAAGAGCTGCCGCAGTTGCAGGAGCCTGCTTATGCGCCTGATAACCTGTACACCCATGCCGGTACCGAGATCATCCTGATGCCCGACAGCGCTTATAGAAACCAGTATCCAGATAAGCCGGGCAAAATTTTTACCCACCATATGTTCGGTCCGTATTATGATCTGACGGAGAAGGAGTACACAAGATAAGGCGCCGTTAGCAGGGGTTAATGCTTGCTTTTGCTGCAAATGGCCGGCAGCCATTATTTGTAAATCCTGATTATAACAGCAGCTTGTTTTGCAGAGGATAGCCAAGAATCAGTTTCTCGGCATAGTCAGTACGCAAAGCATCATGAAAAGCAGCTGCATGGCGGGGATGATGCATATCGCTGGAAGTAAAATCAATCAGCTGCTGGTCAATCAGCAGTTCGGCCATCTGTTTGGTTGGCTTGCCATAGTAGCCGGTCAGGGATATGATATTTAATTGGAAAAGACAGCCCCAGTCGTGAATGTTTTTCAGCTCTTCAATCGTTATGTAATTATAGCGTTCCGGGTGAGCCAAAACAGGCACAAAGCCCTTATCCTTAATTTTTTGAATAACGGAGATAGCCGTTGGCGGCTTATTGATAAAAGAGAATTCAAACAAAACATATTTGCCGCCTATCAGCATCAGTTCGTCACGGTCAATGCGGGCTTCAAAGGTTTCGTCAAAATAGTGCTCGGCGGCCGCCTCAATTTGAATGTTAATCTGCTGCCTTTTCAGCTCCTCCTTCAACACAGCCAACGCATTGTTAATGCTTGTAGCATCATTGCGGTAATAATCAGCCATGATATGAGGCGTGGCAATAATTTTTTTGATGCCCACATCCATCATCTTCTTTATCAAGAAAACAGAATCTTCGGGCGTTTGGGCGCCATCATCAATTCCCGGCAATACATGAGAATGCATGTCAACTGCCAGAGACTCGTAGTTAAAGGTAATTTCTTTTTTGGGTTGCTTTTTCTTAAATAAGCCAAACATGCTTAACGGTTTGTGTACTGCTCCTCATAGTATTGCTGGTAATGGCCCGAAGTAACATCATTCAGCCATTCTTCATTGGCTAAATACCAGTCAACAGTTTTTTCCAATCCCTCTTCAAACGTTATGCTGGGTGTCCAGCCTAATTCATCCTTAAGTTTTGAGGCATCAATGGCGTAACGCAAATCATGCCCGGCGCGGTCGGTTACATAAGTAATCAGCTTCGCCGATTCACCTGCCTTACGGTCCAGTTTAGTATCTAATATACGGCAAAGCAATTGAATTAAATCAATATTTTTCCATTCGTTGTGCCCGCCTATATTGTAGGTTTTGCCGGCTTCAGCATTATGAAAAATCACGTCGATGGCACGCGCATGGTCCTCTACCCAAAGCCAGTCGCGCACGTTTTCGCCCTTACCATAAACCGGCACGGGCTTATTCTGGGTAATGTTGCGAATAGCCAGCGGTATCAGTTTTTCAGGAAAGTGGTATGAGCCATAGTTGTTAGAGCAATTGGATATTACGGTATTCATACCATAAGTATCCTGATAAGCCCTCACAAAATGGTCGGAGCTTGCCTTAGATGCCGAGTAAGGCGAATGCGGATCATAGCCTGTTTCCTCTGTAAACATGCCATCCTCTCCTAAAGTACCGTAAACTTCATCGGTGGATACATGGTAGAAACGATGATCTGCGTAATCATCCTTCCAGTGGTAACGCGCTGCATTAAGCAGGTTTACGGTGCCGATCACGTTGGTCATCACAAATTCCAGCGGATTAACAATGGAACGGTCCACGTGCGATTCGGCCGCTAAGTGAATTACTGCATCCGGCTGTTCAGCGGCGAAAAGGCTGTCTATGAACGCAGCGTCAACAATATCGCCCTTTACAAAGCGGTAATTGGGCGCATCTTCAATATCCTTCAGGTTGGCCAGGTTACCGGCGTAGGTCAGCTTATCCAGATTGACAATTTCATAATCGGGATAATTTTTTACAAAGCGGCGCACTACGTGCGAACCTATGAAACCGGCACCGCCGGTGATGATAATCTTTTTCATTTAAACTGAACCTTTATAACTATAAAGGATTTTGTGCTATAAATTTTTCCCAGGCCCAGGCAGAAGCCATCATGGCATCAATGCCCAGTTCGGCATTCCAATGCAGTATTTGTTTTGATTTGGTTACATCGCCCCAAACCTGCTCTACATCGCCTGCACGGCGCGGCCCCAGCGTATAGGGTAGCTTTACGCCGGTTGAGCGTTCAAAGGCGTTGATGATCTCCAGTACCGAGGTGCCGTTACCGGTACCAATATTGAATACATCGTAACCTGTGTAATTTTCCTGCTCCATCAGCCTTAGGGCTGCCACATGTGCCCTGGCCAGGTCAACCACATGGATATAATCACGAATACAGCTGCCGTCAGGCGTGCTATAATCGGTACCGAATACGGTAACCTTTTCGCGTTTACCGATAGCCGTCTGGGTGATAAAGGGCACCAGGTTCTGCGGAACGCCGATCGGCAGCTCTCCGATCAGGGCAGATTCATGAGCGCCTACCGGGTTAAAGTAACGCAGGGAAATCACCTTGTATTTTGACCCGCCGGAAGCGATCATGTCCTTCAGAATTTCCTCTGCAATTTGCTTGGTATTGCCATAAGGCGACTGGGCCGCCTTAATCGGCGCATCCTCATTCACCGGCAGATGGTCGGGCTGGCCATAAACGGTACAGCTTGATGAAAATACAAAGTTTACCGGCCTGGCATAATAGGTATTGAGCAGATTGAGCAGCGAGTAAAAATTGTTGCGGTAATATTTCAGCGGAAAATCAACCGACTCCCCTACAGCCTTAAATGCCGCAAAATGGATAATACCGGTAACATCAGGCTCGGCAGTAACCAGGTGCCTTACGGCGGCCTCATCACATAAATCGAGCTCATGAAATATGGGCCGTTTACCTATAATTTTGGTTATCTGCTCCAGTATTTTAATATTGGAATTTGATAAATCGTCAACAATAACGGGTTCATAACCTGCATTTACCAGTTCAACTACTGTATGTGAACCAATAAAGCCTAAACCACCGGTTACTAATATTTTAGCCATTAATGTTTGTTATAATATGCAAAGTCTTTGTGTTGAATTTCCTTTTCAGGCAATGATTTAAAGTAATCATAGGTGATTTTCAGGCCCTCACTTCTGGGTACCTTGGGTTCCCAGCCCAGTATAGCTTTAGCCTTGGTAATATCCGGGCGGCGCTGTTTAGGGTCATCCGTCGGCAAAGGTAAGCTAATTAATTGCTGGTCGGTTCCGGTAAGTTTAATAATTTCCTCGCCAAACTCACGGATAGTGATTTCATCAGGGTTGCCAATGTTCATCGGCTGAGCATAATCACTCAGCAGTAAACGGTAAATGCCTTCTATCAAATCATCCACATAGCAAAAAGCACGGGTTTGTGAACCATCGCCAAACATGGTTAACGGTTCACCGCGCAGGGCCTGACCAATAAAGGCCGGCAGTACACGCCCGTCGTTCAGGCGCATGCGCGGACCATAAGTATTAAAAATGCGGATGATGCGTGTTTCCAGACCATGAAAAGTATGATAAGCCATAGTAATAGCTTCCTGAAAACGCTTGGCTTCATCATATACACCCCTGGGGCCAACCGGGTTTACATTACCCCAGTACTCCTCGGGCTGCGGGTTAATGTTAGGGTCGCCATATATTTCGGAGGTGGACGCTACCAGTATCCTTGAACGCTTGGCCAAAGCCAAACCCAGCAGATTATGCGTACCTAATGAACCCACTTTCAGGGTCTGTATCGGAATTTTCAGGTAATCAATCGGGCTGGCCGGTGAGGCAAAGTGCAGGATGTAATCCAGCCTGCCCGGTACGTGCACATATTTGGAAACATCGTGGTTATAAAACTCAAAGTTTTCCAGTTTAAACAAATGCTCAATATTGCGCAGGTCGCCGGTAATCAGGTTATCCATACCAATAACATGGTAATCTTCCTTAATGAACCTGTCGCAGAGGTGCGAGCCCAGAAAGCCGGCAGCGCCGGTAATTAATATACGTTTACGTTCCATGCTTAACTAACCACCTTTCTGCCTATACTG
This sequence comes from uncultured Mucilaginibacter sp., assembly GCA_964241965.1. Classification (GTDB taxonomy): domain Bacteria; phylum Bacteroidota; class Bacteroidia; order Sphingobacteriales; family Sphingobacteriaceae; genus Mucilaginibacter. Next base: position 31,651 of record CAXTAP010000020.1, on the reverse strand, counting down.
TTATAATAAAAGCCGCAATCAATCATTTTTTGCAAATCGTATAAGTTGCGGCCATCAAAAATCACCTTATTTTTCAAAATACTGGTTACCTGGTCAAAATCAGGCGTCCTGAACACAGACCATTCGGTAACTATCAATAGTGCATCTGCATTTTGCAGGGCATCATACTGGTTATCGGCATAACTGATTTTATCACCCACCAGTTTTTTAATATTTGGCATGGCTTCCGGGTCAAATGCGGTTACCGTTGCCCCTGCAGCCGTCAATTCATCTATAATGTAAAGGGCAGGCGCTTCGCGGATATCATCTGTTTCGGGTTTAAAGGCCAAACCCCACATGGCAAAGTGCTTGCCTTTAATATCGCCGCCATAATATTTCTTTACCTTTTCTACCAAAACGGTTTTCTGAATTTCATTCACCTCCATTACCGAATTCAGAATTTTGAAGTCATATTGCTGCTCCTCGGCTGATTTGGCCAGCGCCTGTACGTCCTTCGGGAAACAGCTGCCGCCATAGCCGATGCCGGCAAACAGGAAGCGCCTGCCGATACGCTCATCAGCGCCGATACCCCGGCGCACCATGTCCACATCCGCCTCCACCAGCTCGCACATGTTGGCAATTTCGTTCATGAATGAAATTTTGGTAGCCAGAAAGGAATTGGCTGCATATTTAGTAAGCTCCGATGAGCGCTCGTCCATAAAGATTACCGGATTGCCCTGGCGAACATAGGGGGCATACAGTTCGGCCATCAGCTTGCGCGCGCGCTCATCTGTGGTTCCTACCACCACGCGGTCGGGCTTCATGAAATCATCAACCGCTACGCCTTCGCGTAAAAACTCAGGATTTGAAACTACGGCATACTCTACCTGGGTATGTGCTGCCATAGCCGCCCGTACCTTATCGGCAGTACCCACCGGCACGGTTGATTTGGTTACAATCACCTTGTAATCTGTAATGATTCTGGCAATATCCTGTGCAGCGCCCAGCACATAGCTTAAATCGGCTGCACCATCTCCGCCCGGCGGCGTTGGCAGGGCCAGGAAGATTATCCTGGCTTCGGCAATGGCATCTGTCAGCTTTGTGGTAAAATGTAAGCGATCCTGGCTGATGTTTCGCTGAAAAAGCAAATCAAGGCCCGGCTCATAAATGGGGAGCTGGCCCTGCTGCATCATCTGCACTTTCTGCTCATTAATATCTACACAGATAACCTGATTACCTGTTTCTGCCAAACATGTACCGGTAACTAAACCAACATAACCTGTTCCAACAACAGCAATTTTCATAAGGAGTGATTTCTATATTATTGTTAGTAATTTTATGCCCGACGAAGATAATAATTTCAATACTAAATGCTCTTATTATTATACAAGGCCGGGATCAGACTTTATTATCTTCTGATCTTTACAGCTTCATTCTTCAGCATTAAAGCCAGACGGTGGCTAAACGGACGCGAGCATTTAAAAGTTACACCTGTTCCTGAAGGAAGCATCTGGTTTCATTTCGCCTCTTTGGGCGAATTTGAGCAGGGCCGGCCTGTTTTAGAAGCTGTGCGAAGCCGGCAGCCGGGCAGTAAAATAGTAATTACCTTTTTTTCGCCATCGGGTTACGAAGTCAGGAAGAATACGCCGCTGGCTGATGCAGTATATTACCTGCCCCTTGATACAGCCGCCAATGCCAAACATTTTATTGAAGCTATACAACCCCGGCTTGCGGTTTTCACCAAGTACGAATACTGGTATTTTTATTTCAATGAGTTGGATAAGCGCCAAATACCGCTTTACTTAATTTCGGGCATTTTCAGGCCCGGCCAGATATTTTTCAGATGGTATGGCAGCCTGCACCGCCGGATGCTTAGCTGGATAACGCAGTTATTTGTGCAGGACGAGGCATCCGGACGATTACTGGCAACCATCGGCATAAACCACGTACAGGTAAGCGGCGATACCCGGTTTGACAGGGTACGGGATAATGCCGCCCATCCTAAAGCGTTACCTGTAATACATGAATTTAAACACGGGCAGCCGCTTTTCATAGGCGGCAGCACCTGGCCCGAAGATGAAGAATTGCTGATTACACTGCTGCATCAGTACCCCGACTGGAAATTTCTGTTTGCACCCCATGAGATTACGCAAGATAAAATTAATAAACTGATAAGCCTGCTGCCTGCTGAACAAACGGTGAAGTACTCGGCCCTGAGCAGTACACAAAAGCCGGTTGCTGATTACCGGATTTTAATTATTGATAACATCGGCATGTTATCGGCCTTATATCAGTATGCCGATATTGCCTACATAGGCGGTGGTTTTGAGGCAGGTATCCATAATACACTCGAAGCTGCTGCCTTTAGTATTCCGGTTATTTTTGGCCCTAAATATGAAAAATTCAATGAAGCCCGGTATCTGCTTGCCCGGCAGGCGGGCTTTACTGTCAGTAATAAAGCCGAACTGAACCAGATCGGCATGAAGCTGATAACGGACGGGCAGTTTCGCACGCAGGCAGGCCAGCGTGCCGGCCTTTATGTACAGGAGCGTACCGGCGCAACGGCATTGATTATGAAATTTATTGAAAAAGACTTATAGAACGTACACTATATTACCTTTTAACATTGAGCCAATGGATGAACTATCCTTCCATCACCATTTTTTCCAGCGCTTCAATCCACAGCGGAGAATCGTTGAGGCTTTCTACCAGCTGCATGGTTTCGCCGCCTAATTTCTTAAACTCAGTACCATATTCTTCGGTTACCTCATAAACTGTTTCCAGGCAATCGGCCACAAAAGCCGGGCAAAACACCAGGATACGCTTTTTACCTTCAGCAGCCAGCTTAGCTACAATTTCGCTGGTGTAAGGCTGCACCCAGGGGTCGTTTCCTAAGCGGGACTGAAAACATATGGTATATTTCTCCTTCGGGATATTCAGCTTCCCGGCAATCAGCTTTGCTGTATGGTGCGATTGCGCGGAATAACAGAATTTATTAACATCAGTTAAAGTGTTGCAGCAATCATTTACCTTTAAACAGTAATTGTGGGTATGGTCGGATTTGATGAGCTGGCGCTGCGGCAAACCATGGAAGCTGAATAAAATATGATCATAGCTTTCCGGGTTGTACTGCCGGCCGTTATTGGCAAAGGTTTCAATCATCATCTCATTATCATGAAATGAGTTGATAAAGGAAATATTAGGTATCGTTGGCCACTGCCTTACCAACTCCATTACCTTATCATAAACCGAACCGGTACTGGCCGAAGCGTATTGCGGAAAAAGGGCAATTACCTTAATGCTATCTACCAGGGCATCTTTAAGGCGCTGCAAAGCATCCTCAATGCTCGGTTGTTGATAACGCATAGCCAGTTCCACCATATAATCTTCACCCAGACTGTCCTGCAGCAGTTTTTGCTGTAGCACACTGTAATGCAATAAAGGCGAACCCTTATCCGACCATATCTCCTTATAAAGTTTGGCTGATTTTGGCGCCCTGAACGGTACGATGATTCCTTTAACCAAAAACGTGCGAAGTACCGGGTTAACATCAATTACACGGCCATCCATCAAAAACTCGTCAAGGTAGCGGCGCACATCTGCCGTTTGCGGGCTGTCCGGCGTACCTAAATTTACCAGTAGAACTCCTTTTTTTCCCATATATTAAGTATGCAAAATTAGCAGAAACAGCCGGATAAACGAGATGAAAGCCAATAATCAGGAGGCAGGAAATGAGGATTGACATTTCAATGGCTATACATGATGGCTATATGATTTTAGGCTTCAATGTTTCATTTGCCGCCGGCTGATGGTTATGCTTATTCCCTGCCGCTATCTTTACTTCGTGCGCCAAAGCTGCCACCAGGGTGTGCCCGGCGAGGCATGGTGTTCATAATGATAGCCGAAAAAATAACAGGAAAAGAAGGCAGCGATATGGTTTTTTCGCTGTGTACGGGAATGAAACCGGTTATCATGCTCGCCTTTATGGGGCTGATAAGTGCCGAAGTAAAACAATTGCAGGGTACTTAACAGGGAGGGCACCACCCAAAACAGAATCAGGTTGGCTTGCGGCACCCACAATTTTAACAAGTTAAACAACGCCGCCATAAATATAACCTGCCATACCGACAGGTAATTACGGATAAAAGTAAAATACCAGGTAATAAAATTACCATGATGATAATCCGGATCTTCTTCCGAATGTACATGGCTGTGATGTTTGTGATGCTTGGTATAAAGCCGGGGGTACCAAAAGGCGGCAAAAAGAAAGGTACTGGTGATGCCGAAAGCATTGTTTACTGCACTGTTGGGCGATATGGTACCGTGCATGGCATCGTGCGCGGTAATGAACAGGCCGGTGTACAGGTGCATTTGCAGCAACACAAAAAAATACAGCAGGGGGTTACTCCATTGCACCTGCCAGTGCATTAACATACAGGTAGAGGTTAGCCAGCACCCGATAACCATCAGGGCTATCCATACGCCTGTATTTGAAACCTGTTGCCGCATCAGTGTATGGATTAATAGTTTTCGAGGCATGCCTTTACCTCCAGCATAAGCCACATAGGGGTTGATGTAGCGCCGCATATCCCCACCTTATCATCAGGGGAAAACATGGCAGGGCTTAGTTCATCACAGGAGGATATAAAATAGGTTTCGGGGTTATACTTTTTACAAACTTCATACAGCACTTTGCCGTTGGATGATTTTTTACCGGATACAAAAACGATCTTATTAAACTGACTTACAAACTTAGGAAGCTCCTTATCACGATTTGAAACCTGGCGGCAAATGGTATCATTGGCCTTAACCTCATAACCGCGCTCTACCAGCTGGTTTTTAATCTCATAAAATTTGGCGGTGCTTTTGGTCGTCTGGCTGTAGAGCGTAATCTGCTGAGGCAGCTCCGCTCCTTCCAGTTCGGCAATATCCTGAAAAACCACACCCTCATTGTTGGTTTGCCCCTGCAAACCGATTACCTCGGCATGGCCGTGCTTGCCAAATATAAATATGTTCTCTTTAGCATCATGGGAGGTTTTAATGCGATTCTGGAGCTTTAGTACCACCGGGCAGGAAGCATCTATCAGGGTAATGTTATTATTGATGGCAATGCGGTATGTTTCCGGCGCTTCGCCATGAGCACGGATCAATACCTTTTCATTATGCAGTGTTTTAAGCTCTTCATGCTCGATAATGCGCAAACCTTTTGCCTTAAGCCGCTCCACTTCTTCATCGTTATGCACAATATCGCCCAGGCAGTAAAGATAGCCGTCTTCGGCCAGGATTTCTTCGGCCATATCAATGGCATATACCACGCCAAAGCAAAAGCCCGAATCCTGATCAATAGTAACCTGCAATTTATAATCGCCCATAATACAAATTTACGCTAAAAAACAGCAACAACCAGCATCAGCTTAAATGAAGTGCAGCAATCCGAAAAAGAAAAACTGCGTAATTAATAACACCGGTGCAGCAATACTTTGTTTTTTAAATTTAAACCCCTCAAACAGCAGCAGCGATACTGCGCTGATAGCAAACCAGCCAATATAATTATTAAGCGGCACAGCTAAATCAGTCCACTGCCAATAGTCAAACCGCATGGCAACGGGCTCAATGAGTACATCAAGCGCCACTAATATCAGGGCGCCCAGCATTACACGTACGGCTATATACCTTATCCGGCTTCGCTGCATTAAAACGGCAGCAGCATATATCAGCAAAAACCAGTTAAGCCCCATCACAACAGGTATATCGCCCAACTTTACGCCCAGGGTTTTACCATAGGTGTAATCGCCGAAAATCCAGTTTTTGTGCACCCCTATCCATTCGCCGCTATAGCCAATTATATAAATTGTCAGCACAAAAAGCAGTAACCGGGAGTCGGCCCGGCCATAACTGTAAATGATCATACCAAACATCAATAGAATATGGAATGGTACAATGTGCAGAAACAAGGGGCGTACCGGAGCTATAAAAAAACCGGTTAAGCCCACCACATGAAATAGAATGATAACGATAACAGTAATGGCAGTACGGCTCATGCTACACGGCGCCCTTTCCACATAGTGCTTTTAGTAAGATAATTCTGCACGGCCAGGCACCCGATAATTACCAGGCTGAGCATTTGCAGCGGATGCAATACCAAACTGGTAATTACATTCTGGCCGGATAACAGGGAAATCATGATACGCGGCAGCAAAATCAGCCCGCACATAAATACAATCAGCTGAAGGTTCAGAGTGCTGAGCACCACAAGCGGGCCGCCGATTAATACCAGCAGGTAAAGAAGGAAACCAGGCACGCTATAATTAAAGGCCGCTAAAAAATTCTTGCTGAAACCCTGCACAGCCTCTTGATAGCCGGTGTACATACGGCAGCTGATCAGGCCGTTGGCCAGCAGCCCCTCACCCTTATATCCGGCCGCCTTCACCTGCTTCATAATTTCCACATCCTCAACAATTTTGTCTTTAGCTTGCAGGTGCCACTGTTCCTGCCGGTAAACGGCAGCATCAAAAAGCATAAACTGCCCGCTTGCCGCCGCAAAGGCATAATTTTCTGACAGGTAGATAAGGCGTACAGGCAACAGGTTTAAGAGTAAATAGTGCATCAATGGCACTGTAAGCCGTTCGCCAAAGGTACGCATCTCCTGGTTGGTGAATAAACTCAGCAGGGCCAGCCGGTTAGCCTTAATACGATATACTGCACTGTTTATCAATGCCCTGCTTACTTTTTCATCAGCATCGAGATACAGCAGATACCTGCCCTTTGCCTCGCGGGCTAACTGGTGACAGGCAAAGTTTTTTCCCAGCCAGCCATCAGGAAGCGGCTTGCCTTTCATTACCCTGAACTGCGGGTACTGCGCTGAAAAACGGGAACAGATTTCGTAAGTATCGTCGGCAGAATCATCATCCATTATAATAACTTCATAATGCTGATACTCCTGCTGCTGTATGGAACTGAGCAGGTTCAGAATGTTATGTTCCTCATTACGGGCCGGAATCAGGATGGATACCAGGTCATTTTGATTTTTGCTTACCCGGCGCAGTTTAGGGTCAGATACGAAGTTAAATACTGTTACAGCAAACCGCAGCACTATAAAAAAAAAGGTAACAGAGAGGATGATAATCACGCCTATAAAACGATTTTTGTTTGTTGCAGTTTTGCCCAATCATAATGTTGCTGATAAATACCTTGCAATTCATCGGCCGTGCTGAACTCATCATCGCTTTTTTTCAGATACATATAAACCGAAGGTTTTTTATGCTGAAAGTTTTCTATAAATGTAGCGGCCATCAGGCAGTCAAATCTGCCGGCAGCCGGCTGTGTTACCTTGATCAGCCCCCTTTCAAAAATCACCTTGCTTGTGAAGTTTGAATACAGTTTACCTTGCGGAAAGATCAGCACCAGGTTTCGGGGATCATTCAGTAAGGAGGAGGCATATTGTAAAGAGCTAACCGTTTCCCGCGAACCTTTAACAATTGAAAAAGCTCCCATGTATTTCAAAAAGAAAACACTGCGCACCGTATCTTCCAGAATCATAATATGGAAACGCTTTTTGAAGGTCAGGTAGTTTAGCCAGTATAAAATAAAACCATCCCACCAGCCAAAGTGATTGGCCAGCAGCAGTACAGACTTTTCAGAACTGACATTGACCCTGTTAAAATTAAAATTCTTGAAATTACGCCTGATGATATAACCGATATAATGGTGAAAAAACCAGTGAATGAGTTTATTATTTTTTGGATAGATCATAATGGCGGCCGCAAATTACAAATCAGCGGCATGGAAAACACTTAATGCGCTGCATTTAATTGATTTTTAAGAGCCTGCCGGTGGTGAGTATTGATCTGCTGTTTCAAACGCTCTTCATTAAAATTATGATTAGTACCGCAATCTGCCAAATGCAGATATACCGATGGCTTAAGGCTTTCAAAATAATCAATCAGTGCTGTGTAATAGATGATCTGGCAATCGCCCTTTATCTTCTTAATGATATGACTGATTCCGCGCTCAATGGTAATATTTTCTGTATGATTGGATACCAGTTCGCCCTGTGGAAACACGCAAACCAGATTATCAGGATGATCCAGCAATCCGGCTGCATAATTTAACGACCGGATAATCTCTTTCGATTTTCTGTTAATGGAAAACCCGCCCACATACTTCAACAACATCCTTTTCTGCAGATGATCTTCCTGCATCATGATGTGAAAATTATGTTTCAGATAGTCGTTAGTCAGCTTGCCGGCCAGGAAACCGTCCCACCAGCTGAAATGATTACCCAACAGCAGTATAGAGTGTTTTGGTTTAATACTGATGGTATTGTAAACAAACGACTTAAAGGCCCTGCGTATGCGGTAATTTACATAGGGCGCAAACATTTTAGTTGCTGTAACGCTTCGTTGCTGCACTATCATAGCTGCTGTGTTATAAGGCACTCATCCAGTTCGGGGGTTACCAGCCAGTGCCCCAAGCCTACCTCATGCACTTCGGGATGATTGAGCAGGCTGATAAAAGGCTGAGCCATTTTAAGCGGAAAAAGCAGATCCTGCCTACCAAAAATCAGGCGGCACTTTATCTGGTATTGGTTAATCAGCTCCGCAACCCTGTTAACATCGGGCCGCAGCCGCTTCATCAAATTCAGGGTATAATATACATCCAGCCGTTTTTGCCGGGTATCTATTTCATGGTAAGCAATGCGGTATAAGCCATCATCAATAAAACCAATGATCTTCAGAATTTTTAATATGGCAGGGGCCAGCCAGCTGCTTTTAGTTACCCTGCCGAAAAGCATTTTACCGGCGGTATGATGAGTTAAAAAATTAAAACCCTGGTAAACGGTTAAGCCATCGGGCGCCATTAAAATAAGTTCATCAATATATGCTGCAAACTCTTCAACCAGCAACAGGGCTATGCTGGCACCAATGGAGTAGCCCATTATGCTGACTCGCTGGACGCCATGTACACTAAACCATTCCTGCAGGTAAAGCTTAATCATGGCCTTAGGCATACCGGCAATAATTTGCTGCTCACTCCAGCCGGCTAAACTGCTCTCTCCATGAAAAAAGTGGTCAAACCCATACACCCGGTACTCCTGCAGAATGGATTTTTCAAGCACATGAAATTGCCTGCCGGTCATGCCGTAACCATGAAACGCCAGCAGCGGCTTACTGCCGCTTCCGTATTCGTGATAGTGAACCTGCCCCAACCCCGGCAATTGTAAAAATCCCATGACAGGCAATATTAAGGTTTTTGTTTGAAAATGCAGAGGGGGGAAGAAAGTCGGAATAGCCGGAATAGTCGGAAAGTCCGCAAGTGAGGAAAGATAATCTTAATAAAGTTCGCATGAATTTCTATTAACTTCTTTACTCTCTGACTTGCGGACTTTCCGGCTTCCTGGCTATTCCCCCACCCAATCACTTACAATCTTTGCTGATAACAAAGCTAATGGTATGCCGCCGCCGGGATGTACGCTGCCGCCGCAGAAATAAAGGTTATAAAGTTTGGATGACCTGTTGGCGTGCCTCAAAAAGGCGGCAAACCGGCTGTTGGAACTGGTACCATACAGTGACCCCTGATAAGAGGAAGTGCGGCTTTCAATGCTGCGCGGGTCTAATATGCTTTCACAGGTAATCAGCGGGGCAATATCTGTTTTTAATTCATGAGACAGCTTGCGGATAATATCTTCACGGGCTTGTGAGATCAGTTGATCCCAATCCTGGCCGGTATTGGCAGGCACATTAATCATTACAAACCAGTTTTCGTGCCCGGCGGGTGCATCATCGGGTTTGTACTTTGAGCTGATATTGAGATATACGGTAGGGTCAGCACTGATGGTTTTGCCGTTCCAGATGCTGTTAAACTCAGCCTCATAATTATTGCTGAAAAAGATGTTATGCAGGTCCAGCTCAGCAAACCGGCGGCTGATGCCCCAGTAAAAAATAAGCGCCGAACTGCTTCGTTCCTGGTTCAGTATTTTTTCAGGAAACAGTTCGGGCCGCAGGCTCAGCAATTTGCGATAAGTAAACCATACATCCATGTTGGAAATAATTATATCTCCGGCAATATACTCCTGGTTTACCAGTAAGGCTGTTGCCTTTTTACCCGCTGTAATAATCTGCTGTACAGGCTGGCTGTAATTAAATTTAACATTTAAACTCTCCGCTAATTTAACCAGGCTTGCAGTTATGCTGTACATGCCTTTATCAGGGAAATAAGCGCCATAATGCTGCTCCAGGTGCGGAATTACATTGAGCGTGGCGGGCGCCCGGTACGGATTGGAGCCATTATAGGTAGCGTACCGGTTAAAAAACTGCACCATACGCTTGTTTTTAAATAGCGAAGTATTGGCCTTATGCATAGTGCGCAGGGCATCAATTTTGGGCAAGCCTGTAACCGACTTAGCCATAGCACTGCCGGTAAAGGTTTTCAGCCGGTGCAGCGACTGCTCTAAAAAAACCGGGTTGGTAATCTGGTAAATTTTCCGGCTTTTTTTCAAATAAGTTCTGATGCCGGCAGCAGGTGCCTGCAAAACATCTTCTGCCTCCTCAGCAAACCGGTCAGCATCGGCGTAAGCCGTCAGGCGGGCGCCATCGGGATAAAAATATTTACAAATGATCTCCAGTTTCTGGTAACGAAACTCATCAGCCGCATTTTTACCGGCCAGTTCAAACAACTCGTTTACATATTGCGGCATTGTAAACAAACTTGGCCCGGCATCAAAGCGGTAACCCTGCTGTTCAAACTCGCTCAGCTTACCGCCGGGGTAGCTGTTAGCCTCAAAAATTTCAACCTTATACCCTTTAACCGCCAGCCTTATAGCTGCAGCAATACCGGCAATACCTGCACCAATAATTAAGGCTTTTTGTTGTGGCATGCACAAATATAAGGCCTTTTGAAGGCAGCCGGCTAAAGTTTATTAAAGCTGCTGATTTTGTTTAAATAACGGGCTTATAACTTTTGCGGCTGATGTATCGTAGTAATTGTTAAATGCAGGGTAACCTCCCTTATATCAGTTACTTATTACTATTTCAATGAAAATATTCTTTCAAACTTCAACATTTATTATGGTAGCGCTTGGCCTGGATGCCTTTGTAAATGTTTTTTGGTTAAAAGCGCCCTTTTATGAAGTAGTTGCAGAGTCCATGATAGCCGGGCTGCTTAGTGCAATTATGTTTGCCTTTGTGGCAAAAGCGTTTCACAAGCCTGCTTACAGGCGGCGCTCTCATTAGGGTTGCTGCTATGCGCCGGCATAACTGAGTGCATACTCTGTAAAGTCATGCGTCAGGCCGTAATCCTCTGTTCCCTTACGGCGGATGAAATAAAAATTACGCACTATCTTTAATCCTTCAACGGGCACCTTTACCAGGTCGCCTTCGGCCAGTTCACGTACTATAGATGGCTCCGGTAAAAAACCGAGGCACTGATCGGCCAGTATAAAGTTCTTCAGCGCCTCCGTACCGCCCAGCCTGATCTTCACTATCAAATCAGCCGGCTTAATGTGCTGAACGGCCAGGGCCTTAAACAGGGCATTCAATGTACCCGACCCTCGCTCGCGCAAGGCAACCGGTGTTTTGGCCAGTTGTTTTAAGCTTAGTGACTTACCTGCCAGCGGACTCTTGGCCGAACATACCGGTATTACCTCGTCCGTCATAAATGGCCGGTATGATACTGTGGTTAGCTTATTGTCTACCTCGATAATGCCCAAGTCAACCTCATGCGTGAGCAGGGCATTTAGTATATATTCGGAATTACGGTTAACCAGCTGAATATCAACACTGGCATTTTTTTGCTGAAAGCCTGAGAGAAGGGATGGCAGGATGTATAAGGCGATGGTAGTGCTGGCTCCAAGCCGCAAATGGCCGGATGCCTGTGCCGAACTGCTTAATAATGACAAATCATATTCGGCCCGGCGCTCAATTTCGATGGCCTGCAGCAGATATTCATTTAGTTTTTTTCCGGCTGCCGTCAATAAAATGCTATTGCCTTTACGTTCAAACAAAGGTACCCGGTATTGGTCTTCCAACGCCTTAATATGCTTGCTGATAGCCGGCTGTGTAACAAAGAGCGTTTGGGCCGCCTTTGAAAAACTCAGATTGGCCGCCACTTCCATAAAAACACGGTGTGCAAAGGAGATCATGGCGGTAAATTATAATTTATTCAATAACTCTTCGCGACTGATATTTAATTGAAATGCTGCCACGCCTATGACAGAAGCTAACGTTTCCAACTTCAAGGGATTATGATTGGGTATCGTAATATGTTGGTCACCTTGTTCAGATAGCCTTGTTAATCTGATATGGCTACCTTTCTGCCTTGTTACCCGGTAACCGAAAACTGATAGTACTTTTATTAAATCCTGAGCAGATACATCTCTTGGAATTCTCATAACTGTGAAAATGATGTTCGAATCGATTTTAATTGAATTTGCAATCCGAACCTATTACAGTGCTATTATGTGGTTGTAAGGGCCTAACTAAAAGGCAGGCAAGCATAAGCACGCAGTTTCACAACTCCAAATATTATCTACACTGAAATTACTTCCTCTTTCACTGAATGCAAACGTATAATTTTAGGAAGGTTTTCTGGCTCAAAGTGGCATTGAACGGCCTCACGACTATTGGTTTTGAGTTCATCCATTGTTTCACCCTCAGTAAAAATACTTTCCCCGATTGCTTTAGCTATATAGCCTCCTTCTAAAGCTTCTTCTACTAAAAAGAATATTTCATTCATAATCAAACTTACTTATAAAATTTAATTAATATTTACGCTTCCACCGCCTGCCCGATCAAATTTTTGGCTGCCAGATATTCCGCAATCTGTATGGCATTGGTGGCAGCACCCTTACGCAGATTGTCTGATACAATCCAGGCATTCAACGTATTGGGCTGACTTTCATCCCGGCGCAGGCGGCCTACAAAAACTTCATCCTTGTCATGCGCATCCAGCGGCATGGGATATTTAAGACTGGCTACATCATCGGTTACAACTACACCCGGTGCCTTGCTCAGCAGTTCGCGAACTTCAGCCAGATCAAAATCCTGCTCAAACTCAACGTTTAGGGCCTCAGAGTGGCCGCCTATTACGGGTACGCGAACGGTGGTTGATGTAATACGGAGGCTGTCATCGCCCATGATTTTACGGGTTTCCAGTATCATCTTCATCTCCTCCTTGGTATAACCGTTTTCCTGAAAGACATCAATATGCGGCAGCACATTTAAGTCGATTTTATAAGGGTATGCCTTGGGGCCGTCAATTCCCTTACGCTCATCCATCAGCTGGTTTACAGCCTTCACTCCTGTTCCGGTTACCGACTGATAGGTGGACACTACAATCCGCTTGATTTGATAACGATCATGCAGGGGCTTCAGCGCCACTACCATTTGTATGGTGGAACAATTGGGATTGGCAATAATCTTGTCATCAGCGGTAAGTACGTCTGCATTAACCTCAGGCACTACCAGTTTTTTGGCGGGATCCATGCGCCAGGCCGACGAATTATCAATTACCGTAATGCCTGCCGCAGCAAACATCGGGGCCTGCTCCAGCGAAGCGCTGCCGCCGGCCGAAAACAGGGCAATATCCGGCTTCTGCTTAATCGCATCCTCAACCGAAACTACTTTGTACTGCTTATCCTTAAAAGTGATTTCCTTACCGATACTTTTCGGAGAAGCAACAGGAATAATCTCTGTTACCGGAAAGTTGCGTTCGGCCAGAACCTGCAACATTTTAGTGCCTACCAAGCCGGTGGCACCCACAACTGCGACTTTCATTTGCTGTTTAATTTTAATGAATATCAAAAGTAAGTAATTTGTATGAAACCGGCCTGAAACGAAATTCGCAGAATTTGAAGTGTAGCTTATACTGTTTTTTGTTACTTCACTCTATTACAGTTTTATTAAAAAAATTCAATCCTGACAGGAAGGGCAGCAGCTTTTTAAACAGGTTGGGGCCGGCCGAGCCCAGGTCCAGCTCAAAGGTGATGCAGCTGCCGCCTCCGGCAACGGCCCACTTCCAGTTATGCACCAGCCCCGGCCTGCGGCCCCGCCGCTCGGAGGCCTGGTTGAAGCCATGCAGAAAGTCGTCCACCAGCGAGGCGGCCCTCCCGGCCTCCGCCGCGTGCTCAGGCCGCAGGTGCAGCGTCAGGGTGCAGTCCACGTTCAGGCGGTTAACGGTCAGCTCGTAGCTTAAATCCTTCAGCTTGAAGGGAAAGCGGTAGCCGGGGTAGAGCTGCCGGTGCAGCAGGGCCGCATCCAGCCCCTCCAGGCCAAACGCCACGTCCTGGCAGTCAATATCCGTATCGGCCAGCCGGTACACCCGCCCCGAGCGGGACTGCCAGGTCACCGTTACTGGGTTCCAGTTGTGGTTCACATAGATGAATAGTGGAAATTTTGAGATGATTCCAATATTGAGAGAAAAATTAAATTCAGAAAAAGTTGAAACGGAAATCTGCTTATTGATCTTCAGGCCCGTAAGCTGCTCAAAGAGCGGAGTAAGCTGCTTATCGGCACAGGCTGCAAACTCCAGCGACATAGTTATTTGGTATCTTTTCTGAAAATCGTAAATAATCAGTTTTGGGTCATAAAATAAAGTTGGCATAATTCAAATAATAACTTACAATCAATCTTGTTCTAATTTACAGTAACGGCATTGAATATATCTGCCTTTGACAGGAAGGGCAGCAGCTTTTTAAACAGGTTGGGGCCGGCCGAGCCCAGGTCCAGCTCAAAGGTGATGCAGCTGCCGCCTCCGGCAACGGCCCACTTCCAGTTATGCACCAGCCCCGGCCTGCGGCCCCGCCGCTCGGAGGCCTGGTTGAAGCCATGCAGAAAGTCGTCCACCAGCGAGGCGGCCCTCCCGGCCTCCGCCGCGTGCTCAGGCCGCAGGTGCAGCGTCAGGGTGCAGTCCACGTTCAGGCGGTTAACGGTCAGCTCGTAGCTTAAATCCTTCAGCTTGAAGGGAAAGCGGTAGCCGGGGTAGAGCTGCCGGTGCAGCAGGGCCGCATCCAGCCCCTCCAGGCCAAACGCCACGTCCTGGCAGTCAATATCCGTATCGGCCAGCCGGTACACCCGCCCCGAGCGGGACTGCCAGGTCACCGTTACTGGGTTCCAGTTGTGGTTCACATAGATGTAAAAAGGCACTTTAGAGATCGGGCCGGTTGTAAGAAAGAACTCCCACTCATGCGCCCAAGATATAGATATCTGCTTATTGATCTTCAGGCCCGTAAGCTGCTCAAAGAGCGGGGTAAGCTGCTGATCAGCGCAAGCTACAAATTCATAAGAAATGGTTGTTTGATAGAATTTTCTAAACCAATTAACAGTAGTTTGCAAATCACAAAATAATGTGTTCATGCTCCGATAAAGTTTATTTATGCTAATATCAGTAAAGTACAATTTCGTTAGAGATGCGCCAGATAGTTCTGGCCACTAAAAAGCTTTCCCAGTCGTCGGTAATACCCACCCCTTCGGTAACAATATCCTCTACAATGGTACCAATTACCACTGCTGCGGCCGCCCCCTTCAGGTAGGGTATAATTTTAGGGTTCTGGCGCAAAAACGCCAGTATCTGCTGCTGCATATTAGCCGGGTTCTGCGCTATCTGCTGCAGCAGCGCCTTCAGCTTATCGGCCAGATTTTGCGGCAGCACTACGGGGCTGGGTGCAGGTGTGCCATTGCGAGACTCACTATTATAAACTATTACTCCATTACTGTACAAACGACTCAAAATTACGTTGTCTGGATTTCTTGGGTCAAGAAGATAACGAGTAGTATAATTTGTGCCCCCATGCCAGGGGATGCCATTGCCTGCCGGGCAAAGCGCATTGGCCTGATTTACATAAATTTGGATTTCATTAATGCCTGCTGCTTGACCACTTTGGTTATCCGGTTTAATCTCAAACATTTCGCTGGTGCTGGTATTGGCAA
>CAXTAP010000020.1:0-15649 GCA_964241965.1 uncultured Mucilaginibacter sp. | reverse complement strand
CCACTTTGGTTATCCGGTTTAATCTCAAACATTTCGCTGGTGCTGGTATTGGCAATATCGGCGTAGCCGGGCCTGCCGTTTTGCTGGCTGCTGGAGCCAGGCACGTAGTATTCCTTGTAGGCGCCGGGGTTGGCAGCCATATAGTCCACCTGTATCAGCCAGTGCTCCAGCACGCCGTTCCAGGCTACGTTGCCGCTGCGGTTGGTGCCGTGGCAGGGGCTGGGCGCGGCATCATCCCGCGCGTCCTCCTGCTGCAGCAGGTTTATAATGCGGTTATTGTCGGCCGCCTCCAGCGCCTGGCGCTGGGTGGGCGTTATGGCGCTGCCTCCGCCGCCGGTAGGCTGGGTATAGGTAACCGGAGGCAGGTAATAGGCCGGCTCGCCGAAAACCAGGCCATTATAATTGTTTTGCGCAGGCGTATTGCCCGCGTTCCCGCTATTGCCAATGGCATATTCAATACCGGTTTGAAAAGGTCCTGCGCTGGCATCAGGGCTAAAATAATTGGCCGCCACCTACCCCTGCGCATTATAAATTTGTGTAATCTGCCCCGTGTAGGTAATTCCGCCAACCGTTACCGTGGCATTGTAAGGGTCGCCAATATTCAGGCCGGCGCTTTCCGCATAGTTTAACAGATCATCAAAATTGTTATCGGCAACGCGGCAGTTCAGGCACTGGTTAGGATCATCCTCCCCAAAATCGGGCGTTGTACCTCCTCCGCCGACAGCGCAGGGCGGCGTTGGGTTGGCAGGCGGCGGGGGAGGGAAACCACCATCGCCGGGGTTAGGCGCAGGTTGGGGCTGATATACAAAAACCCTGGCTTTATTATTATAGGCCTCATTAGGCGGGGTGCCGGTACAAGGATCCGGCGGCGGAGGCGAACCGGGGTCTGAGCCGCCTCCGCCGCCGCTGCCAGGGCTGCTGCCGTAACAAATAGTATAAAGGTAAACGGCGCTAATCAGTTCGCCGTCCACGTAGGTATCTAAGTACCAGTCGAGGCAGTTGGGTGCTGCATTTTCAAACACTGTTGCGGCGTGCCTGTTTAATGAAAGGTTTTTGGCGCTGCCAGCCTTTGGCGGCATAACAAGCTGCCCATTCTGATAACGGTATCCCGCCAGATATTTGCCCTGGGGGGGGGTAAAATATAATACAAGGCCGCCAAAATCAGCATCGTGCCTGCGGTAGGTGTTATGGGCCAGCTTGCCGGTATCGCCCCTGAGGTAAGCAGGATCGGCTACAATTGTCATGATGTAAGCCTGGTAATCCTTACCTTCCCTCATAATCAGATAAGAGCTGCGGCTGTATTCCTTTACAGCAAACAGGCTATTGTTGGCAATATCTCTGAGGGCAGAATTAATTTGATGTGCCGGGTCAACAGGCAATTCAATTACATCTTTGTTTAACCTGTTGTATTGATTACCGTGCTTCCAGTCGGCCTTTATAAACTGGCTGTAATCAGCAGAGGCATTTTTGCTTTGCTTTGAAAAATTACGGCCCTTGGCGCTTTCTGCAATAACAGGGTAAACGCTTTCATACCAGCTTTTGGCCTGCGCAACACCGGCAGGCAAGGCCGTCTCCGGCTCTCCTTTGTTATCCTTACGGCAACTATTAGTGAAAAATGAAACAATGATTACGGAGCATAGCAAACCCCGGAGAACATGCCTGTTCCAGGATGGCAATTTGTTTTTCATGGTAATGAATAGATTGAATATGTGATAAGCAATACTACCTAAAGCACCTCAATAAGTATCCTGTATAAAGTTTAATCTATGTAAAAATGTCGTTATAAAAACTTCGGACAATTGCATTATATAGATGTTAATTAACTGCCGGCTCTTGTTGCCCGGCGCTTTACTCTCTTTTGCTGCATTTTTTTACCTTTGCCGCATAATACCCTGTAATGAGCAACAAAATTTTAGTAATTGGTGCAAACGGGCAAATCGGTACCGAACTGGTAATAGCTTTAAGGAACCGGTTTGGCAGTGAGCAGGTTATCGCCTCTGATATTAACCCGCCTGTTGAACTGCTGGCAGGCACCGGCCCCTTTGAGCAGCTAAACGTTTTAGACCATGACAGGCTCCGGCAAATATTCAGTGAGCATCAGCCCGCACAGATATATCTGCTGGCTGCTATCTTATCGGCAATAGGTGAACAAAAGCCCCGGATGGCCTGGGATTTAAACATGGTCAGCCTGCTGCAGGTGCTGGATATGGCGGTTGAGTTTAAAATAAAAAAGGTTTTCTGGCCCAGCTCTATTGCTGTTTTCGGGCCGAACTCGCCCAAGCATCATACGCCGCAGTATTGCATCATGGACCCTAATACCGTTTACGGCATCAGCAAACTGGCCGGCGAGCGCTGGTGCGAATATTATTATGCCAAACATGGCCTGGATGTGCGCAGCATCCGTTACCCGGGCCTCATCAGCTGGAAGGCAGCGCCCGGCGGCGGCACTACTGATTATGCCATTCATATTTTTCATGAGGCTTTGAAGAGTGATACCTACGAAAGCTTTCTGGCTGCTGATACAGCATTGCCGATGATGTACATGGATGATGCCATACGGGCCACCCTGCAACTGATGGATGCCCCGGCCGAAAATATCAGCATACGTTCAAGTTATAATCTGGCAGGCATCAGCTTTACGCCGGCGCAGCTGGCCGGGGCTATTCAGCAGCATTTGCCCGATTTTAAGATCAGCTACAGCAATGGCGATCCTCGCCAGGCAATTGCCGATAGCTGGCCGCAGTCTGTTGATGATAGCCAGGCCCGGTATGACTGGCACTGGCAGCCGGAATTTGATTTGAACCGCATGACTGTTGATATGCTTGAAAACTTGAGGAATACTGTAAATTTGTAATATTAATTATAAACATTATTCACTGCTATCAATCAGTGTAATTATCTGCATACTATTGTGATTACAAAAACAAATCAGTGAAATCCGCTAAAACACTATGGGAAGAGCATTTGAATTCCGGAAAGAAAGAAAATTTAAGCGCTGGGCCAAAATGGCCGTGCAATTTACCCGTTTAGGTAAGGAAATTGTAATGGCTGTAAAGGACGGCGGCGCTCACCCGGAAACCAATTCGCGCCTGCGTACCGCCATGCAGAATGCCAAGGCGGTAAACATGCCGAAAGACCGCGTGGAGGCCGCTATCAAGCGGGCATCGAGCAAGGAGGAGAAAGATTACGAAGAGTTAGTATATGAAGGTTATGCTCCGCATGGCGTTGCCGTTCTGGTGGAAACCGCTACCGATAATACCAATCGTACCGTAGCCAACGTGCGCAGCTACTTTACCAAAGTGGGCGGCACCTTAGGCAAAACCGGTTCGCTCGATTTTGTTTTCTCCCGCAAGGCCGTATTCCGCTTTGAACCGGCCGAGCGTGATCTGGAAGAACTGGAATTTGAACTGATTGATGCCGGCCTGGAGGAACTGTTTGTTGAAACAGACGAGCAGGGCCATGATGAAGCCGTACTGCATACCGCCTATGAGGATTTTGGTAAGATGCAAAAGGCTTTGGAGGAGGCAGGTATTGAAGTAAAATCAGCCAAACTGGAGCGTGTAGCCCAATCTACCACTGATGTATCGGAAGAAGCAGCAACGGATGTATTGAAACTCATTGACCGCCTGGAAGAAGATGATGATGTACAGGCGGTTTATCATAACATGGCAGAATAAACCATCCTTTGCAATTATGCTATTAGTTTAACATCAAATCAATATCCCAATTATGGCTATATTCACTTCCCGCAAACAGCCGCAAAGCCTCAAAGTATCCGTTGAAGGCGATATGCTTTATGTAGAGAAACCGGATGGCAAGCAGCAGGCCTTCCCGCTGACGTTCTACCCCCGCCTGCAGCAGGCTAACGAACAGGAACGCAGCAACTGGATCACTACAGCCTACGGTATCAAGTGGCCTGATTTGGGAATTGAAATTCCGGTGTAAAGTGTATGTATTGTTTTGAATAATAGCATTTTCAGTCAGGCAGCTTTATGCAAATACATTTGTTATTGCCGCTGAATGTCACTGCTTAATCTTTATACTTAACAGCCAAAATGACGTTTGAGGAGTTTTTCAAAAAGAAGAAAATTAATCTGATACTGCTGCAATCAGCAGAACCGGCTCTGTTTGCTGAATTTGAAAAACACTATGAACTGATGGGCGAAAAGAGTTTCGACCATACCAAGAAGTACTGGTTCAATAAACTGCGCCGTTTGTATCCGCTTCCGCCGGAGGTGAAAGCGGTTAAAATTCAGCAGGAAAACCAGGTTGCCGAACAAACGATAACTGAAAGCCTGGCCGAAGAACCTGTCATAGTCCCGGCACAGCCCCGGCCGGCATTTAAGCCCCGCTTTAAAGCACCAGCACCTCCGCCATCAACAGAAATCATAGAACAAACCCAAAGTAATTCGGCAGCACCTGTTGATAAGCATCCAACAGAAGTCGTTACGGATTTACCTGCCCCTGGCAATAATGATACAGCGCCTAAACCGGCATTTAAACCCCGGTTTAAGCCCGGCATAACTAAGCCTGCCGTTACTGCTGATACCCCAGGCGAGGTAAATGAACCGGCACCGGCAGAGGGAATAAAGCCTGAAAACAAAAACAAGACTGCCGACACGGAAACGCCCGCATTAAACAAAGACCTACCTAAACCTGCCTACAAACCACGCTTCGTGCCCAGGAACATAAAGCCCGAATTACCCGAAGACTAAGCCGTACCCGGCTTCAGGATTTGTGATGCAAGAAGAGCCAGTATAAAAATGCCGGTTCGGCAAATGCATCGCTCCAGCTATTGTGGTCATCATCGGGGTACAAGGTAAACTTAGGGCTGCCGCCGGCATCCTTTATTGCCTGCACCATTACCTCCGAGTGCTCAACCGGCACTACGCTGTCTTTTCCGCCATGAAATATCCACAACGGAACTTTTCTGGCATATATTTTTGCATTCTCTGTATTATCTCCGCCGCAAATGGTAAATGCTGCTGCAAAAATTTTGGGCTTGCGCCGCAATAATTCAAAAGTACCCATGCCGCCCATAGAGAGGCCGCCGGCATACACCTGGCGTTGGTTCACATAAGGCTTTTGCAGTAACTGATCAATCAGGCCGAGCAGATTGCTCATTGCTCTGGTTGGCCGACCGCCCTGCTGAAAACGAAACGTCCGCTTACCGCCGGTTGTGTCAATCTTAACGTTTGACCAGTAACTGTCCTTCGGGCATTGCGGAAATACAACAATGGCGCGGTACTGATTCCGGATGCTGTCCTTCAAAAATAAGTCGGCGCCCCAGGTAAGCTGTGCTTCATTATCGTTACCCCGCTCGCCTGCGCCATGCAGCATCAGTACCAGCGGATATTTCTGAGCCGGATTAAAATTAAGCGGAAACAGTATACGGTAAGGCAGCGTATCGCCTTTATTAATATAAACACCTTTATCATAAGCCTGCTTAGGCTGCCCGTTTACTATAACAGTAAACGTAAGCATCAGGCTCAGCATTCCGGCAAGGCAAAATATCCGCTTCATTTATAAAACCAGTTTAAAGTCCGTTTCCTGGGTATCTCTGGAGTTGGGACCGGTGAACACCTTAAAATCGCCTGGCTCACTGACATATTTCATGTTAATGTCGTAAAACTTCAAATCCTCGTTAGTCAGTGTAAAATGTATATCCCTTGATTCGCCTTTGCGCAAAAGCACTTTCTGGAAGCCTCTCAACTGCTTCACCGGACGGGTTACCGAACCTACCATGTCGCGGATGTATAGCTGCACTACCTCTTCACCATCATAATTACCATTGTTGGTTACCGTAACGGTTACATTCAGCTTATCAGCAGTTTTCATCATTTTTTTATCAACATGCGGCTGAGAGTAGGTGAACGAAGTATAGCTCAGGCCATAACCGAACGGGTACAGGGGGTCATTAGGCGAATCCAGATATTTGGATGAATATTTATTCTGCGGGTCGGCGGGTCGGCCGGTATTTTTAGCGCTGTAATAAACAGGTATTTGCCCTACATTGCGCGGAAAGGTTATGGTTAGTTTACCTGCCGGGTTATAATTGCCAAACAATACATCAGCTATGGCATTACCTGCCTGCGTGCCGCCAAACCAGGTTTCCAGCAGTGCCGGGAAGTGGGCATCCTCCCACTCTAAGGTAAGCGGACGGCCATTCATCAGCACCAATACTACCGGTTTGCCCAGAGTATAAATTTCGCGCATCAGGCGCTTCTGGCTCTCCGGTATGCTGATATCGGTACGGCTGGCAGCTTCGCCTGTCATTCCCTGCGATTCGCCGACGGCCATTACAATTACATCCGCTTTTTTAGCAGTGTTCATAGCCTCTTTCAATAATTCATCGGCATTATCACTGCTGATGTTACCGCCCTGTTCATTAAGCTGGCGCAGTAAGTCGGGGTTATCCGTAATGTTGGCGCCCTTGGCATAAATAATGTTTGCACTGGTGCCGGCAATATTCTTCATACCTTCCAGCACAGTAACTGATTTTTGCCAGTCGCCTGCTGCGCTCCAGGTACCTATCATATCACGCTTTGAGTCGCCCAGCGGGCCTATCAGCGCAATGGTGCCCACTTTCTTTAACGGCAGTACCTGCTGATAATTTTTGAGCAGTACGATAGATTTACGCTCGGCATCGCGTGCGGCCGCTAAGTTAGCGTCACTCATAATTTCGGTTTTGGCGCGTTCCTCATTACAAAACTTATAGGGGTTGGTAAACAAACCCAGTTTATATTTAGCCTCCAGCACCCTCCGGGCAGCCTCATCAATAGTTTTTACGCTTACCTTGCCCTGTGCTACAGATTGCTTCAAATTTGCCTGAAAAGCGCCGCTTTGCATATCCATATCTATACCGGCATTTACGGCAGCCTCTGCGGCCTCCTTCAGGTTGGCTACATTGCCATGATTGAGCATTTCACTAACTGCAGTATAATCCGTTACTACGAAACCTTTAAAATTCCATTGCTTTTTCAGCAAATCACTAACCAGCCAGCTGTTGGCAGTTGCCGGTGAACCATCAATCTCGTTAAATGAAGTCATGACGGAGCCTGCCCCGGCATCAATACCGGCCTTGTAGGGCGGCATGTAAGTTTCCAGCAGCTGGCGGCGGCTCATATCCACTGTATTGTAATCGCGCCCTGCTGTTACAGCGCCGTAGGCAGCAAAATGCTTTACACAAGCCATAATGGTAGTACCGGCATCATAACTGCTGCCCTGGAAACCTGTAACGCGGGCTTTAGCAATCCGGCTGCCCAGCCAGGTGTCCTCGCCGGCGCCTTCCACTACCCGCCCCCAGCGCGGGTCGCGGGCTATATCAACCATAGGAGCAAATGTCCAGTGCAAACCATCGGCCGAGGCTTCGGCTGCTGCTACGGAAGCGCTTTTTTGCATCAGCGCCATATCCCAGCTTGAACTTTCGCCCAGCGGGACAGGAAAAATAGTTTTATGCCCGTGTATTACATCGTAACCAAACAGCAGCGGGATGTGTAAACGGCTGCCCTTGATGGCCATTTCCTGCAGCTGGCGTGTAAAAGCCGGTGTATATGCGTTAAATATGGAGCCTACCATACCATGCTGTATGTCCTCCTTGTACTTGCTGTTTACCGTTGGCCCGGTAACTGCCATATCACTGGTGTATTGTACCAGCTGACCTATTTTTTCGTCCAGCGTCATTTTGCTGATCAGGCTTGTGATAAACTGATCCATTTTTGATACTGGTTTTTTGGGCTGTGCCGCAGCACCTGCAACCAGCATAATTACGGATGCTGATGCAATTATCTTTTTAAAATTCATGGTTATAATCGGTCAAAAATCAAAGCTATTCAATAATTTATAAAAGGCGGATTTTTAGCAGGTATTTTTTACGCTTTGAAACGCTTATTTCAACGCTGGCAGCCATAAAACAATAAAAGCCTGCCACTGGCAGGCTTTGTAAATAATAAATGCAGGTTGGCTTACTCAGTCAATGCAGCGTTTATGGCCTTTGCTTTGTTCACTGGCTGCGGCACCTTTACATAATATCCGGTTCCATCGTAAAGCCTTTTGCGCGGGTGTGCCTGGCAAGC
Organism: uncultured Mucilaginibacter sp.; assembly: GCA_964241965.1. Taxonomy (GTDB): domain Bacteria; phylum Bacteroidota; class Bacteroidia; order Sphingobacteriales; family Sphingobacteriaceae; genus Mucilaginibacter. Next base: position 7,574 of record CAXTAP010000020.1, on the reverse strand, counting down.
CTCGCTGCAGCAGCCATCCATCTGCTGCCCGCAGGTATCGCACTGAGTAAAGTGCTCGTTACATTCGGGGTTGGCGCAGTTAATCATTTTGTCGGTAGTTGCACCGCAATTATAGCAGGTGGCAACTGTTACCGGATTTACCTGATTTACCTCAACGGTTAAGCGGTTATCAAACACATAGCATTTGCCTTCAAAGTCCCGGCCACCAGCCTCTTTGCCATATTTAATGATGCCCCCATGCAACTGGTAAACATCTTTAAAGCCTTCATGCAATAGCAGGGCCGATGCCTTTTCGCACTTGATGCCGCCCGTACAATATGTTAGAATCTTCTTATCCTTGTATTGAGCCAGTTCATTTATTTTAGATGGAAAGTCTCTGAAATTTTCAATATCCAGGGTTATCGCATTCTTGAAACGGCCTACCGAATGCTCGTAATTAGAACGCACATCCAATATAACAACATCTTCATCATCCTTCATTCTCATAAACTCCGAAGGTTCAAGATGCTTGCCGGTTTGTACCTGCGGATTAATCATCTGCGGGTTACGCAGCCCCGAATGTACAATTTCAGATTTATAGCGCACGTGCATCTTTACAAATGAGGGTTCCTCCACCTCATCAATCTTAAATTCGGTACTGTTAAAGCGGCCATCGGTATAAATGGCATCCATATAAGCGCGGCAACTTTCAACCGTACCGGATACTGTACCATTCAGGCCCTCATCAGCCACAATAATACGGCCTACGAGGTTTAACCCTTTACAAAATTTAAGGTGATTTGCGGCAAACTGCTCCGCATCAGCTATTGTGGAATAGCAGTAATAGAGTAATGTTTGATATGACATAAAGCATTGATACTGCTGCAAACAGCGTTAAATGAATGCCAAAGATACAAAAAATACAGGTTTTAAAAACCTGCATTTTTAGGAGCGCTGCTATCTGATACCATAGAAGATGCGGAAACCCTGCATCGCCTTACTGCCGGCCCTGAAAGCCAAGCCATAGTCCACCCTGAAGAAGAAGCGTTTAAGGCCAATATAAGCTTCGGCATAATTATGCACATTGTTATTTACAAAATAAGGGTCGTTTGTAATGGGCGTATTATTTTCATTCAAATAGTTTATCCCTGCAATTGACTCTAATTTAAGCCTTCGTAAATAAGGCACGTTGCCTAACAGGTAGCCTGCAAAGTTATGTTCATAATGCGCTTCAAGAAATGTATGATTGGCACTATAAGCATAGAACGGCAGGAAGTGGAAATTGCCAATATCCGGGTTAAACACCGTTCCCTGATTACCCAGGAAGTGGTTATAATCCATAAAATATAACGATTTATTATTAAGGAAACTGCCCAGGGTAATCTTGAAAGCAGAATAACCGGCCAAACCAAAATCAAGCCGGTTCTGGTAGATGTCCACTGAAGCAAAATCGTAATTTACGTCGGAACCCAGTACATTATTGATGCCCTTGCGATAGGTAACCTGAACAACAGGCAGCTTCGACCGCTCATAGTACTTGCCATCGGGCCGGGTTTCGTATTGCTGGTCAAAGGTAATGTTTAATGATGTTTTAAAAGTAAGCGCCTGGTTTTTGGGGAACACATTACGCTCGGTATAAGATGCGTTTGCACCCACTTTATTGTTGCCGGCAGTATCGGCGCCCAGCGAACTGTTGGCGGTATAGCGGTGCCCGTCTGTAAAGATGTGGTTGAAAGAGGTATTGACTAACTGCTGGCGATTAGCATAAGTTAAACCAACATACCAAACAATGCCATTGGCTATTTCGCGCTGCCAGCCAACCAGGCCAAACTGTGAGCGGTAATACTTCACGAAGTTATTGCCATAAAGCAAGCTGCTTACGGTATTGAAAGCGGTGGTGCGGGTGCCTACGTTACTCAAATCAAGCACATCGCTTCCGGCACGTACAAACCAGTAACCCTTATGGTCCGGATCGTAGTTGTAAGTACCGGCTATGTTAGCATCAAATTTTTTATCTGAAAATCCATAGCGCAGTGCAGGGGTAATACTAAAGTTGCGGCGATCATCAAACCCCTTAAGATAAGTGATTTTTGGATTGAGCCCCCAGCCCTGCACAGAGTTATAAAATACAGTTTGATAAATGGGATAAACATAAAAAGAAGAACGCTTTTCCTGATTGAAATACTGATAGCCAAAAACGGCATATTTGAGCGGATTGAATTTGTTTCTGACACCTTCTACCGAGTCTATATAAGCAGGAGATGATCTGATTTGAAAAACACTGTCTTTACGGCGATAGTCCAGCGCTTCGGATGCTGTGAGCGGAACCGGGCGTGTCCTGTCCCAGTAAGCATTTGATTTTTGATTGGCATTGGTATCAATGCGCAACACTTCGCCATTGAAGTATTTCGCCTTAAAATCAGGAGTAACATTATAATTATTGAATACGCCCAAATAATAGCCTCTGAACTTTATGCCCAGTGCATTCCCTTTAAAATCATATTGCAGAGAAATCGGCATCCAGATACTGTCGCGAACGGGTATGTATTGCTGGCTGATATTTAAAGTATCAACAAAATTAATGTTGGCCTGCTTGGTCAGGTACAAATCAACGCTATAAATTCGCCAGTCGTCCTTCACCACGTAAACAAAGCCGCGGTAAGCTGCGTCATGTTCCTTTATGGGAGTTACAAAAATTTTATAAATAGTACGCCCGTTCTCAACTGAGGTACCCACCAGCCGGTAACTGTAATGCTTTAAGGCATCATCAGCAACCGGTGAGATGAACGCCCTTGCACTTACCCCGTTAATCAGAAACAGGTTCTGATAAAAATTCACCTGCAGATCGGATGCTTTATTATAGCTGAAGGCATTGTTCTGGCCGGCTATTTTAGAGGAAAACATTACCTCCTTGGTTTTATTGGGTGCCTGATAGCTGTAGGATGATAAAGACTCCGACTGGTAAAGAAAACCCTTGCCGCTGGTATCAATCTGCAGGCGGCGAATGAATCTGCGCGCAAACTTGTTCCTTTTTACAATTTTGGGTACGCTGATTAAACGCTGCACGCCCTTTACATATACTACGCACGAATACTGCTTTACCTGATCCAGGTAATACTGGCGCCGGTCAATTACCTGCCTGATGATTCTTGTACCCGGATTGGTAGTATCACCGTTGATGGTAACAGCCTGCAGCTGAAAGTTTTCCAGCTGCAGCTGTTCGTTGTGTTCTGTTGAGTGGTTGCTTATGGTAATGCGTTCCGTTTTTTCAACGTAGCCCACATAACGGTACACCAGCGTGTAATTGCCCGGCTGCAGCCTGAACTGGTACTGGCCGTTTTCATTAGCCGAAGTGCCGTACGTAGTGTTTCTGATATAAACAGAAGCAAAAGGCACAGGCTTGTTTTGGTTATCAGTAACCCTGCCCGAGAGTAAGAAAGTTTGACCGGAAACCTGCACCGCCGCTAAACAGGTGAGTATAAAAAGTAAGTATTTCGCCATAATGATTATGTATATATACATTTATACTTCAAAATGTTTGTTTCACCATGCAATTAAATTATAAGGCGCTTATAATAGGGGCAAAACGGAGGTTATTGCTTATTTTTGTATAAATTTTACATTATGTATGAAACCTTAAAACCTGTATTGCAGCAAGAGCTTGCTGAAATTGATAATGCCGGTTTATATAAGAGAGAGAGAGTAATTATTTCGCCGCAGGGTGCCGATATTGAAGTGCAGGGCGGCCAGGATGTAATTAACTTTTGCGCCAACAACTATCTGGGGCTGTCATCGCACCCTAAGGTAATTGAGGCGGCTAAGGATGCTATTGATACGCATGGCTATGGCCTGTCATCAGTACGCTTTATCTGCGGTACTCAGGATATTCACAAGGAACTGGAACAAAAGATTTCGGAATTTTTAGGAACTGATGATACCATACTGTATGCTGCTGCCTTTGACGCCAATGGCGGGGTTTTCGAGCCTCTGTTCAATGAGCAGGATGCCATTATTTCTGATGAGCTGAACCATGCTTCCATCATTGATGGTATCCGCCTGTGCAAAGCGCAGCGGTTCCGTTACCGGCATGATAACATGGCAGATCTTGAAGAAAAGCTGCAAGCCGCCCAAAACCTGCGCCACCGTATCATTGTTACCGACGGCGCTTTTTCTATGGATGGCACCATTGCCCAGTTAGACAAAATCTGTGACCTGGCCGATCAGTACAAGGCCTTGGTAATGATTGATGAGTGCCATTGTTCGGGTTTTTTAGGTAAAACCGGGCGGGGTACGCACGAACATCATGGCGTAATGGGGCGGGTAGATATTATTACCGGTACCCTGGGCAAGGCCCTGGGCGGTGCATCAGGCGGCTTTACTTCAGGCCGGAAAGAAATCATTGATCTGCTTCGTCAGCGTTCGCGCCCGTATCTGTTTTCTAATACGCTGGCCCCGTCTATAGCGGGCGCATCCATTGCGGTATTGAACATGCTCAGCGAAACCACGGAGCTGCGCGACAAGCTGGAAACCAACACCCGGTATTTTCGCGAAAAAATGACCGAAGCCGGTTTTGACATTAAACCCGGCGTGCACCCCATTGTACCGGTAATGCTTTATGATGCCAAACTGGCTCAGCAGTTTGCCTCGCTCATGCTGGAGGAAGGCATTTATGTAATCGGCTTTTACTACCCTGTAGTGCCGCAAGGCAAAGCCCGCATCCGTGTACAGATATCAGCTGCTCATGATCAGCATCATCTGGATAAGGCAATCGCTGCATTTGTTAAAGTGGGCAAAGAGTTAAAGGTGATATAATATTTGTGTTTTTATTCAGGTTTAAATTACATACATGTTATGGCAACTACCCAGTTAACAATAACTATACAAACAGAAATAATTGAAGGAGCTCGAAAATATGCAGAAGGTGAGCATCGCGATTTGAACCAATTGTTAGAGGTTTACTTGAATACATTAGCTGATATACAACGGAATAACGAACTTAAAAACAAACCTTTGACCATCAGGCATAAACTCGAAGAGTTTCCCGAATGGATACAAGAGCTTATACTGTCAAAAGAACCTACCTCTGATTTTGAACATAAAAATGAATATCAAAAGCATTTAGAGGAAAAGTACAGATTATGAGTATGCTGTTCATTGATTCTGATAGTTTGTTAGATGTTATTTTGCAGCGGCAACCCTATTTCGGTGCATCTGCCGAGGTTATCAATGTTCATAACTCTGATAATTTTCAATGCAGTACATCAGTCCACTGCTTGTTGAATGTTCATTATTTTGCTAAAAAATTTCATGGTGAAAAATTAGCCAGAAATTCGATTCAATTATTAATTTCAAAATTGCACATTATCAGTGAAGACCGCCACCTTATTCAGCAAGCTATAAATTCTCATTTTGCTGATTTTGAAGATGCTGTTCAATATTATGCGGCTCTGAGCACCAATGCATCATTCATTATTACCCGCAACGTCAGGGATTATCAACATTCCGCAATCCCTGTTCTCACTGCTGAAGAATTTTTAAGAAACATATTGTAATGCAAACCCAAATAGATCAATATACCGCAGAGGTAACTGCATTTGCGCCGGCTAATGCCGAAGAACTGGAAAACTTCCGCATCAAATACTTAGGTACCAAAGGATTGATTAAGGACTTGTTTGAGCAGTTTAAAAGCACTACTGCCGAAGAAAAGCGCACCTTAGGTAAAGTGCTTAATCAGTTTAAGCAGCTTACCGAAGCCAGATATGCGGAATTAAAGGAACATTTTAATGCACAAAGTACCGGCCGAAGTACACAGCAGGATTTAACTCTGCCCGGCGAAGGCTTTTTAACCGGCTCCCGCCATCCGCTGCAGCTGGTGCGCAATGAGATTATAGACATTTTCAAGCGGCTTGGCTTCGTCGTGGCCGAAGGCCCCGAAATTGAGGACGACTGGCACAATTTCTCCGCCCTGAATTTTCCGCCCGAGCACCCTGCGCGCGATATGCAGGATACCTTCTTTATTAAAAAGCACCACGGTAATGATGATATTGCCCTCCGCACACATACCTCATCAGTACAGGTACGCATGATGGAAAGCGGAAAGCCGCCATTCAGGGCCATTATGCCGGGCCGCGTTTACCGTAACGAAGCCATATCTGCCCGTGCACACTGTTTTTTTCATCAGGTTGAGGGGCTGTATATTGATGAAAATGTGTCATTTACCGATCTGAAGCAGACTTTGTATCATTTTGTGCAGGAGCTGTACGGTGCAGGTACCAAAGTACGTTTCCGACCCTCCTATTTTCCGTTTACTGAGCCCTCGGCCGAAATGGATATTTCATGCACCATCTGTAAGGGATCCGGCTGCAACATGTGCAAGTACACCGGCTGGGTAGAGATATTAGGCTGTGGTATGGTTGACCCGAATGTACTGGAAAACTGCGGCATCGACAGCACGAAATATACCGGTTTTGCCTTTGGCATGGGCATCGAGCGTATTACTAATCTGAAATATGTAATACGTGATCTGCGCCTGTTTTCGGAAAATGACATTAACTTTTTGAAACAGTTTAAAACAGAGCTGATATGAAAATCAGGGCGGTATGGATATTTTCAGGTATGCTGTTCCTGTTTTCATGCGCTAAGGATAACAGCAATGTACCCTACGTGAGCGTTAATTTTCAGGCGCCGCTGACCGACCCAAGATTATCTGCCTTGAACGCAGTAGGCGGCGCAGTACTGGTAAGCGGCTATGGCGTGGCCGGGCTGGTAATTTACCACGAGCCCAACGGCAGTTATGCGGCTTATGACCGCTGCAGCAGTTACCAGCCTCAAAACAGGTGCGCCGTAACGCTTGATGGTAATTCGGTTACTGTAACCGACCCATGCAGCGGTTCAAAATTTTTGCTGTCTGATGGTACACCGGCTAAAGCGCCGGCCACTAAATCACTCAAAAGTTATAATGCATATGTGAGTAATTTTCAGATATTTGTGTCGAATTGATACATGGAAACCGACAAAATTAAAGATGCTATTAAGCGGGCCGCGCAAGATTTATTCCGCAGGTTCGGTTACCATAAAACCAGTGTTAACGAAATTGCCCGGAAGGCAAAAATAGCCAAAGCTACCATTTATAAGTACTTTGAAAGCAAGGAGGACATTTTACATGCCCTGCTGATGGATTACATCAGGCTGAGCGTTGATGAACTGATTTACAACAACGGGCCTGAGCAGGATGAGGAAACTCACCTGTCGAACCTGATTATGAAAACCAGCCGTTTATCTTACACGGTTTGCAATGAATTTATTGGATGGGATTTTATCAGGGAGTCTGCCAACTCGCAGGACTTTTTGAAAAATTTATCTAACGAACTTGAGGATTTGCTGGTAACCTCATTTACCAAACTGGGTGATGTTCGTAAAAACGACAGCTATCAGCAGCGCCTGCGCTTTTTAATTAAATGCAGCAAAAGCATTGTGTTCAGTTTTGCCTTTACCTCTGTAAGCGATGCTGATGTACGCAAAAATTTTGTTTCTTTCCAAAAGGAGATTCTTCCCTTTTTAGTTAAGGCAGCCTTAACAGTTTAATAAATTACCTG
>CAXTAP010000019.1:0-41930 GCA_964241965.1 uncultured Mucilaginibacter sp. | reverse complement strand
GTGTGATACTGATTAAGCTGGCCGACCGCCTGCACAACATGCGCACCATGGAATTTATGCCGCGTGATAAGCAGCTGAAATTATCCTCTGAAACTGTGTATCTGTACGCGCCGCTGGCTCACCGGCTTGGCTTGTATGCCATTAAATCGGAGCTGGAGGATCTGTCCATGAAATACATGGAGCGGGAAACTTACCAGTTCATCAAAAATAAGCTGAACGAGAAAAAGGCAGAGCGCGAGAAGTTTATAGCTGATTTTATCAAGCCGGTAAGCAAATCGCTGGAAAGTCAGGATTTGCACGCTGATGTATTTGGCAGGCCGAAATCCATCCATTCCATCTGGAACAAGATGAAGAAGAAGGCCATCCCGTTTGAGGAGGTTTATGATTTATTTGCCATCCGCATTATTTTAGACAGTACGCCCGAAAACGAGAAATCGGATTGCTGGAAGGCCTACTCCATCATTACCGACTTATACCGCCCCAACCCCGACCGGCTGCGCGATTGGGTATCATCCCCCAAAGTAAACGGTTATGAATCGCTGCATACTACGGTAATGGGCCCGCGGGGCCAGTGGGTGGAGGTGCAGATACGCAGTACCCGCATGAATGAGATTGCTGAAAAGGGTTTCGCCGCACACTGGAAGTACAAAGAGTCATCCAGCGATAACGGGCTGGATCAATGGGTGCATAAAATACGTGAGATGCTGAAAAACCCGGAGTCGAACGCGCTGGAATTTCTGGATGATTTCAAGATGAACCTGTTTGCCGATGAAATTTTTATCTTTACGCCGAAAGGGGCGCTTATTCAGTTACCCTATAACGCTACCGCCCTCGATTTTGCTTTTGAAATACACTCTGATGTTGGCGCCAGTTGTATAGGCGCCAAAGTAAACCATAAGCTGGTGCCTTTAAGCCACAAGCTGCAAAATGGCGACCAGGTTGAAATCATTACTTCCAGCAAGCAAAGCCCCAAAGAGGACTGGCTTAATTTTGTGGTTACTGCCAAGGCTAAGGCCAAAATTAAATCGGCCTTAAAAGAGGAGAAGCGTAAAATTGCAGAGGATGGCAAGGAGATTTTAGAGCGCAAGCTGAAATCGATAAAAATTACGTACAACTCCGAGAACCTGCAGAAACTGAGCTACTACTTCAAGCTATCATCCACCCAGGATTTATTTTTCAATGTAGCCAAAGGGCTGATTGACCTGAAAGATTTGAAAGAATACCAGGCTACTGAAAAGATGGTGGAAAACAAGCCGCAGGAGCGCATTGAGCAGGAGCAGGTACAAAACCTGATACGCAGCATTAAAACCAAAGACAGCGACATGCTGCTGATCGGCGAGGATATGCAGAAGATAGATTACAAGCTGGCTACCTGCTGCAACCCTATACCCGGCGATGATGTGTTTGGCTTTATCACGGTAAATGAAGGCATCAAAATCCATCGTACCAACTGCCCCAACGCGGCCAAACTGATGGCTAATTATGGTTACCGGATTGTGAAAGCCCGGTGGACCAACCAGCATGAACTGGCCTTTTTAACCGGCCTGCGCATTACCGGCATTGATGATGTAGGGCTGATTAATAAGTTAACTACAGTTATTTCAAATGACTTTAAAGTAAACATGCGCTCCATTACCGTTGACAGTGACGACGGTATATTTGAAGGCAACATTATGGTTTATGTGAATGATACCGAGCACCTCGACAACCTGATCAGGAAGCTGAAGCAGGTGCGCGGCGTAACTGATGTTACCCGCTTTGACTCGGTGCTGAGCCCGGCAAGTCCGCTAACGTCGTAGATGAGGTGAGGGGGGCGGCCGCCTCAGTAATTTTAATGAGAGCGGATGGCAGATGCCGGCGTTCCGCTCTTGCTTCTTGATTCTGTATTTTATTAATACCTTTGAGCTTTAACAGTATCATATGTCCCAGCAGGAAACTATCGGTATGGTGAAAAAAATTTTCGAGGCTTACCTTGAAAACAAAAGCTTGCGGAAAACACCGGAGCGCTTTGCCATACTGGAGGAAATCTATTCGCGCAGCGATCACTTTGATGTGGAATCGCTGTATATCCACATGAAGAACAAAAAATACCGGGTGAGCCGGGCTACGGTTTATAATACGCTCGAACTGCTGGTTTCCTGCGATTTGGTGACCAAGCACCAGTTTGGCAAAAACATGGCCCAGTTCGAAAAATCATACGGTTACAAGCAGCACGATCACATTATTTGTATTGACTGCGGCCGGGTGGTTGAGTTTTGCGATCCCCGCATACAGCAGATACAGAGCATGATGGGCGATTTGCTCAAATTTGAAATCAGGCACCATTCCCTCAATCTGTATGGTAATTGCACAAAATTAAAAGCGGGTTTCTGTGACAGAAAATTATAGCTTTGCCATCCTTAAATAATTATCATTACTACATAAACTATCATGGCTGTTGATGTATTGCTGGGCCTTCAGTGGGGCGACGAGGGCAAAGGGAAAATTGTTGATGTACTGAGTTCAACCTATAATCTGATAGCCCGCTTTCAGGGCGGCCCCAACGCCGGGCATACCCTGGAGTTTGACGGCAAGAAGTTTGTACTCAATACCATCCCTTCCGGCATTTTCTTTGAAAATACCATGAACCTCATCGGAAACGGTGTGGTGATTGACCCTATCACCCTAAAGAGGGAACTGGATAAGTTAAAGGATGCCGGCCACGACTTACTGGCGAACAGGAATTTAATGATTGCCAAAAGGGCGCATCTTATTCTGCCAACGCATCAGCTGCTCGATGCAGCTTCTGAGAAAAAGATGGGTGAAGGCAAGATAGGTTCTACCTTAAAGGGTATCGGCCCCACTTATATGGATAAAACCGGGCGCAACGGCCTGCGCATCGGCGACATTACCTTACCTGATTTTAAAGAACGCTATCAGAAATTGATTGATAAGCATAAATCAATGCTGCAGGCGCTGTATGGCGAGGTCATTGATTTCAGTGAGCGCGAGCAGGCTTTTTTTGATGCGCTTGACTATATTAAACAGTTTCCGGTTATTGACTCGGAGCTTGTGGTGAATGATTACCTGAAGCAAGGCAAAAGCATTTTAGCCGAAGGCGCCCAGGGAGCCATGCTCGATATTGATTTCGGTTCCTACCCTTTTGTAACCTCTTCCAATACCACAGCCGCCGGGGCCTGTACCGGTTTAGGCATTGCCCCGCGACAAATAGGCGACGTTATCGGCATTTTTAAGGCATACTGCACCCGTGTAGGCGGCGGCCCCTTCCCTACCGAACTGGATAATGAAACCGGTGAGGAACTGCGCCGCATAGGGCATGAATTCGGCGCTACCACCGGCCGGCCCCGCCGTACCGGCTGGATTGATTTGCCCGCCCTTAAATATGCCATTATGCTCAACGGAGTTACTCAGCTGGTAATGACCAAGGCTGACGTGTTAAGCGGCTTTGAAAAGATATATGCCTGCACTCGTTACAACTACAACGGCGAAGTGATTGATTATATGCCCTATGACATCTGCTCTATTACGCCCGAGCCGGTACTGAAGGAGATTGACGGCTGGCATGAGGATATTACCGGCATTACAGACCTTGACCATATACCCGAAAAGCTAAAGGCCTACATCAGCTTTCTGGAAACGGAATTGCAGGTGCCCATCAAGTATTTATCTGTAGGCCCGGACAGAAAGCAAACGCTGATATTAAATTAAGCTGCTTCCTTAACGGCTTGAATGCTCTTAAAGACTGTTCAGGGATAATGAAGTAGTTTTATTAAACCCTGATTTGTCCTTTCAATCGCCGGGAGAAATCCTCTTCTGCCGGCAGATAAGCGGCCGCCATTGAATTAATAGTGGCCGCTTATTCAATTATCTCCACACAATCAATACAGTGCCGGATATTTCGCCGGGTTGGACTCGTGCATCATGTGGTAAGCAATTTCAACAATATCATCCACGGATGGCTTGCAGAAATAATCGCCATCAGAGCCGTAGGGCGGGCGGTGCTCACGGGCGCAAAGGGTGCGGGGTTCGGCATCCAAATAATAATACCCTTTTTGCGCCTCCAGCACTTTTTGCAGTATATAAGCTGATCCTCCCCCGGCAATATCCTCATCCACGATAAGCAGCTTGTTAGTTTTTTGCAATGAGGCGCCGCAGATATTATTTCTGTCAAAAGGATACAGGGTTTGCGGGTCAACCACCTCTATGTGAATGTCCATTTTTGCCAGCTCTTCAGCAGCTTCCAGCACCAGGCGCAAGGTAGAGCCATAGGATACCACGGTAATATCGCTGCCCTCCTTCATAACCTCTGCAATACCTAAAGGCACGGTAAAATCGGCCGCGTTTGCCGGCAGTTTTTCTTTCAGGCGGTAGCCATTAAGGCATTCAACCACAATGGCGGGCTCATCGCCCTGCAGCAAGGTGTTATACATGCCTGCGGCCTGGGTCATATCGCGCGGTACGCAAATGTGCAATCCGCGCAGTGTGCTTAGCAAAACTCCCATAGGCGAGCCCGAATGCCAGATACCCTCCAGCCGGTGCCCGCGCGTGCGGATAATGAGCGGCGCTTTCTGGCCGCCCCGGGTACGGTAACTCAGGCTGGCCAGATCATCGCTCAGAACGGTTATGGCGTACAGCAGGTAATCTAAATACTGAATTTCAGCTATCGGCCTGAGGCCGCGCATGGCCAGCCCCATTCCCTGCCCGATGATGGTTGCCTCCCGGATGCCGGTATCCGTAATGCGCAAATCACCGTATTTTACCTGCAAGCCGGCAAACCCCTGGTTTACATCGCCGATAGCGCCCACATCTTCGCCAAAGGCAACCAGAAGCTTATTTCGCTCAAAATGTATATCAAAACAGGCATTTAGCAATTCCCTGCCGTCCAGCATCCGGCTGGTATCATCATAAACCGCAGATATGGCTTCCACCTTTAAGGGCGATTGCGGCGTATCTGTAAACAACCTGGAGTTAAAGCGCTCATCGTTATCCGCCTGCTGCCTGCTCAGCCAGGTAATCAGGGGCTCGCGGTCGGCCTTGTCATCCTTTACAGTAAGGCGCAGCGCTTTACGGGCAGCGGCGATCACCTCGCGCCGCGCAGGATCAGGATAGTTTTCCAAAGCGGTAACAATATCTTTCAGTTCAGCGCCTGCCGGTGCGGTTGCCGCTAAATTGGTAATTAATTGTGCAGCTTCCTTAAGTTCGGTATTAATATCAGCAGCTAAATCATTCCAAGCCTCGCGCTGGCAGTCGCGCACATATTTTTTAGCAGTTGCTTCAATTTCATCCACATCTTCCTCCGTTGCTATAGCCGATTTTACCATCCAGCGGCGCATCTGCAGCAAACAGTCATACTCCGCTTCCCAGGCCAAGCGCTCTTTACTTTTGTAACGCTCATGTGAGCCTGAGGTAGAGTGGCCCTGCGGCTGGGTCATCTCCGTAACATGAATGAGCACCGGCACGTGCCCGGTGCGGCACAAATCAACTGCCCGCTGGTAGGTTTCGCAAAGCGCCACATAATCCCAGCCGCGTACCTTATAAATTTCGTAACCGTTAGTACCCGGCTCCCGCTGAAAGCCTTTCAGTACCTCTGATATATCCTCCTTGGTAGTTTGCAGGCTGGCTGGTACGGATATGGCATAAGCATCATCCCATACGGAAATAGCCATCGGCACCTGCAATACCCCGGCAGCATTCAGCGTTTCAAAAAACAGCCCTTCGGAAGTTGAACCATTACCTATAGTGCCAAAAGCCACTTCATTGCCGTTAACCGAAAATTGCGACCTGCCGGCCAGATCAGGATTCCGGCGGTACAATTTTGATGCATAAGCCAGGCCCAGCAGGCGCGGCATGTGGCCGCCGGTGGTTGATATATCGGCTGAGCAGTTCATGTTTTCGGCCTGGTTGCTCCAGCTGCCATCGGCGCCGGCATAGCGGGTTGCATAATGGCAGTTCATTTGCCGCCCTGCCGAAGCGGGATCCTTCTCTATATCAGGATTGGCATACAACTGCGCAAAAAACTCCTTCAGGTTGCTCATGCCGGTAGCAAACATAAAGGTTTGGTCGCGGTAGTAGCCTGCCCGCCAGTCGCCCGCCCGGAAAGCTTTGGCCATAGCCAGCTGTGCCACTTCCTTTCCATCGCCGAAAATACCAAACTTAGCCTTACCCGTCAGCACTTCGCGCCGGCCCAGAATACTGGCCTGCCTGCTTTCAAAGCCTATGCGGTAATCATTAATTACAATGTTTTTGAAATCATCAAAACTCAACTCAGCCGCATCGAAACGGATGGTAGTGCGTGTTGCTGTTTCGGGCATATATTATTTTGTTTTTGCGGTAAATGTATAAAATTCTATTTTGTATATCAGCAGCAATTTTACAGCGCAACCTGCGAACAATTATTTCCGTATAACAAACTTTGAATTATATTTGTACATAAAAAAAAGAACATGAAAAAGCTGATGATATTGTGTGCTGTAGTTTTGGGCTTTGCTTTCAGGGCCTCCGCACAAGATGACCACAAAGCCGAGTTTAAATTCAGCGAGGAAAAACACGACTTTGGCAAAATAGCGCAGGGTAAACCGGTTACCACCGTTTTCGAGTTTACCAATGTGGGCGAGGAGCCGCTCATATTATCGGATGTTAAGCCGACCTGCGGCTGCACAATTGCCGATTATACCAAATCGCCGGTTAAAAAGGGTGATAAAGGTTCGATCAAGATTACTTATAACGCAGCGGTGGTAGCGCCTTTCAACAAAACGATTGTAGTAACCTCCAACGCCAAAACGCCTACCAAATACCTGAATATTGTTGGCGAAGTGGTAGCCGCCAGCAGCCGCTGAGCAGCAGGCCGATAAAACATTTGCAAGAGAGATGCCTTAAACCGGCATCTCTCTTTGTTTTTACCGGATTTTGTTAATTTTGCTTCATGCCGAAAATTTCATTAAAAGGTGAGCAGATGCCTGCTTCGCCCATACGTAAGCTAACGCCGTTTGCCGATATAGCCAAGGCCGAAGGTAAAAAAGTGTATCACCTCAACATTGGCCAGCCCGACATTGAAACGCCCGAAGGCATGCTGGATGCCATCAAAAATATTGATTTTAAGGTATGGGCCTACACTGCTGCCGAAGGTACCCTGAGCTACCGCCGCAAGCTGACAGCCTATTATAACAAACTGCACTATAACATCGCACCCGAAAACATTATTGTAACCACCGGCGGCTCTGAAGCCATTACGATGAGTATGATGGTATGCTTTAATCCGGGCGATGAAGTAATTATCCCCGAACCCTTTTATGCTAATTATAACGGCTTTGCCTGCGAAAACGATGTAGTGGTAAAGCCTATCCTCTCCTATATTGAAAACGGCTTTGCGCTGCCGCCCATCAGCGAATTTGAAAAACTGATTACCAGCAAAACCAAGGCCATCATCATCTGCAACCCTAATAACCCAACCGGCTACCTTTACTCTGCCGAGGAAATGGAGGCGCTGAAGCTGCTGGTGCTTAAATATGATTTATATTTATTTGCCGATGAAGCCTACCGGGAATTTTGTTATGATGGCCGCAGCTTTATATCGCCCATGCACCTGGCAGGTTTGGAAGAAAATGTGATTGTAATGGATACGGTAAGCAAACGGTACAGCGCCTGCGGCGCCCGCTTAGGCTGCCTGATCACCAAAAACAAGGCGGTTATAGCCACCGCTTTAAAAATTGCCCAGGCCCGTTTAAGCCCCGGTATGGTGGAGCAGATTGCCGGAGAAGCCGCCGTTGATACGCCCGATGAATATTTTAATATGGTTAACCGGGAATACACTTATCGCCGGGATTTGCTGGTTAATGCCCTCAACTGTATGGAAGGCGTTTTTTGCCCCAACCCCGGAGGGGCGTTTTATGTGGTGGCCCGCCTGCCCATTGATAATGCCGACCGGTTTTGCCAGTGGATGCTGGAAGAATTCAGCTATGGCAATGCTACGGTAATGATGGCGCCGGCCACAGGCTTTTACAGCACCGCTGGCGCTGGCCTGAACGAGGTGCGGATGGCTTATGTATTGAACAGCAATGATTTAAATGAAGCCATGATTTGTCTGTCGCAGGCGTTGCAGGTATATCCGGGCAGAACAAACGCGCATGTGGCGGTTAGCAGCGCGCAGTATTAAGGTGACCATAACTGGTTAGCCCCCGGCAGCACTGATATATAAAGGATTGATATTACCGGCTGTTACTGAATATTGGCTCAAAATTTGTACCTTTGTATTAGCTATCTGCAGTTTTGTAATAGTGAACTCAATAAAATGGGGTCGACCGGAATTGACAGGATGGAGATAAGTAGGTAAGCATGCAGCGCGTTGTGCGAATTAGCGCTTTAATCTGAACGCTCAAACTTACAAATGGCGAAAATAACTACGCCTTAGCTGCCTAATTTAGAATTAGCATAGCTTTTGTCCCGCCGGTTTTCCGTTTCATTGGATCGGCATCCGGGGCATCGAAAAATGAAACTGGCCCGCTATAGGTGTGACAAGCAGGCGAGATAAAGCACCTAAGGACGACGGTACAGGCAAGCGACTGGCCTTCCTCTTCCCTACAATTAAACAGAAGCTAAGCATGTAGAAAGCTTACCTTATACCATGTTTGGACGAGGGTTCGAATCCCTCCGGCTCCACTAAGTGAATTTAAACCGCTTCAGTTATTACTCGAAGCGGTTTTTTTGTTACAAACCCGATAGCGGGTTTACAATCGATAGCTTATCAATTCAGCCTGCTGCCTATTTGCTTGTAAAGCAAAAAAAACACCCTGTTATTTGATTTAAATTTTCAAAATTTTAACTTTTCGCTTTATACGAATTTACGTTTATACTCTTCTTAATTCTTTAATATGTTGTTTATTTACAGTACTCTACTGGAATCACCTATTAAAATCATCATTAGCCAATTCTACGGCTTTGCATAATATTTATTATTGATAAAATATTCAGGGCAAAGCCCTGCTGCCGTAGCAGATAATATTATAACTTAATATTGGCTGAGCAGCCAGCGGTAAAATGCCGGGAAATCGTTGTGCCATTGCGCTTCATTGTGCTTAGCGCCCTTTATAATAGTTACCGGCAAGGCGGTGCCGGGCGGTAGTTTGCTTTTTAACAAGGATGCCATTTTTTGCATATCATTAACCATGCTGTCGCTTTCGGCATCGCCGCATATCATATAAAACCGGGAGGCCGGGCTGAGAGGGTGCTGCTGCACATAGGCATACATATCGGGCGCAATCCAAAAGGAGGGCGAAAATATGCCGGCATTGCCAAAAACACACGGGTACTTCACCGCAATATACAGAAAGATTAAACCGCCCATGGAACTGCCTGCAACGGCGGTATGCCTGGCATCCTTTAAGGTCCGGTAATGGCTGTCAACATACGGTTTCAGGGTTTGCGCTACAAAATCGGCATAGTCATCGCCCCTGCCCTTGCCATACTTTGAATCATAGGGGTCATACTCCGTAATTCTGTCTTCACCCCCATGTTCAATGCCTATAACAATGGCTTGTTTAGCCAGCGCCATACTATCCATCAGTTCATCTACTCCCCACTCGCCAAAACCCGAGGTGGAGGCATCAAACAGGTTTTGCCCATCATGCATGTAAATAACCGGATAACGTTTTTTAGTTTGCTTATAGCCGGCCGGCAGGTAAATCCATATACGGCGCTGCCTGTTTAGCTGCGGCATATTAAATTTTTCGCTCATCACGCTTACCTGCCGTCCGGCCGTATGTTGCCTGGCCTGTTGCGCGAAGGCGTCCTGCCAGGCCCGGGGCGCCAGGCTGATAACCGTATCATGCATAACTGCCAGTGTACGGTTATCAATCGGCCGGCCGGCAGCGCTGCACTCAACAGAGGCCCAGCTTCCGCGTGTAAGTTTGAAGGAATAACTGCCTGCGGGCAGCGCCTTCACTAAATCATAATTACCCGAACTGCCGGCCTTCATTTGCCAGGCAGTATCGGCCGGGTTCCAGTTGTTAAAGTCACCGGCCACAAACAGCGGTTTCAGTACTTCAGGCCCCGCTAATGCTGCAGGAACTGAGAACCGCACCTTTGGCTGTGCTTTCAGCATAGCAAACTGGCTGAGAAGCAGAAATGCACAAATCGCTGTTTTTTTATTCACTTAACAAATTAATTTGTTCGCCTTATTATGTGCCTGAAACAAACTTAACTGATTATCCTGCTGCATACATATAATTTACGCCCCTGCGCCCATCGGCAAACAGCAAAGGCCCCGTTATACCGGGGCCTTTGCTGTTTGCTATCTGGCATTTACCTGCTTTCTATTGGCTGATAATCCCGGTTTACAGCGCCTACATAAATTTGCCGGGGGCGGCCAATGGGCTCCTTATTTTCCTTCATTTCCTTCCACTGGGCAATCCAGCCGGGCAGGCGGCCCAGGGCGAAAAGCACGGTAAACATATCCGTCGGGAAGCCTAAGGCACGGTAGATGATGCCCGAGTAAAAATCAACGTTAGGATAAAGTTTGCGCTCTGCAAAGTAAGGGTCCTTTAAGGCTACTTCCTCCAAGCGTTTGGCTATTTCCAGCACCTCGTCATTTACTCCTAATTTTTCCAGTATATCGTCACAGGCTTTCTTAATGATTTTGGCGCGCGGGTCAAAGTTTTTGTACACCCGGTGGCCAAAGCCCATCAGGCGGAACGGATCATTTTTATCTTTAGCCTTATTTATCCATTTGTCGGTATCGCCGCCGTCGGCCTTGATTTTTTCAAGCATCTCAATCACGGCCTGGTTGGCGCCGCCATGCAGCGGGCCCCACAATGCTGAAATACCTGCCGATATGGAAGCATACAAATTAGCGTCTGATGAACCTACAATACGTACAGTTGAGGTAGAACAGTTTTGCTCATGGTCGGCGTGCAGTATCAGCAGCGTATTCATGGCACTTACCACCACCGGATCGGGCGTATAATCTTCAGTGCGCTGGCCGAAGGTCATGTGCAGGAAGTTAGTTACATAATCATATTTATTAAGCGGGTATATTACCGGGTGCCCTAACGACTTTTTATAGATCCAGGAAACTATAGTGCTCATCTTGGCCAGCAGGCTGATGATTTCGCCATTGATATCTTCCGTGGTCAGGTCAGTTCTCAGCGAGTCCGGGTCAAAAGCTGCAAGCGCACCGATCAGTGATGACAATTGCCCCATCGGATGTGATTTTGAAGGGAAGCCGTCGAAAAACTTTTTCATATCCTCATGCACCAGCGTATGGCGGCTGATGCGGTACTGAAAATCGTGCAGTTGCTGCCCGGTGGGCAGTTCGCCATAAATGAGCAGGTAGGCTACCTCCACAAAGCTCGATTGCTCAGCCAGCTGCTCAATCGGGTAACCCCGGTATTTCAGGATGCCTTTCTCACCATCTAAAAAAGTAATGGCGCTTTTGGTGGCACCTGTATTCTTGTAACCAATATCCAGTGTAATATAACCGCTCTGGTCACGGAGTTTTGATATATCAATTGCCTTTTCGTCCTCAGTACCTGTAATCACAGGCATATCCAAAGTTTTGTCGCCAATTTTCAATTGTGCTGTGTCCGACATAAAAATTATGTTGTATAATTAGTTATATGCAGCAAATGTAAAAATTTATACCTAACCAATTTCCATTTGCGGCAGAAAGTTATGGGTTAAAGGTTGAGCCGGATTATTGTTTGCGCCAGCCGCAATTTTGTATGGAGCCATAAATTTTTAAACTTTAGGCGGGGCAATGCTGTTGCTACAGGCAAGCGCAGCAGATGCACGCAAAACGTGCAAAATATACTGAAATATTTGTATCTTTGCGCCCTGAAAATTCAATAGAATCAGTATGAAATTATCTCAGTTCAAGTTTAACCTGCCGGAATCATTAATTGCACATAACCCCTCCGAGAGCCGCGATGAATCGCGCATGATGGTGCTGCACCGTGATTCGGGTAAAATTGAGCACAGAATCTTTAAAGATGTGCTTGATTATTTTGAGGATAAAGATGTGATGATTTTGAACAACACCAAGGTTTTCCCTGCCCGTATGTACGGCAACAAAGAGAAGACAGGCGCCACCATTGAAGTTTTCTTACTGCGCGAACTTAATAAAGAGCTACGCCTGTGGGATGTACTGGTTGACCCGGCCCGTAAGATACGCGTAGGCAACAAGCTGTATTTCGGCGATGATGACCTGCTGGTGGCCGAGGTGGTGGATAATACGACCTCACGCGGCCGTACCATCCGCTTTTTGTTTGACGGTACTGATGAGGAATTTCGGCGCAATGTAGAAATTCTGGGCGAAACGCCGCTGCCGAAATATATTAAGCGCAAGGCTACCGCTGAGGATAAGGAACGCTACCAAACCATATTTGCCAAAAACGAAGGCGCCGTTGCCGCCCCTACCGCCGGCCTGCACTTTAGCCGCGAACTGATGAAGCGCCTGGAATTAAAAGGCGTGGACTTTGCCGAGGTTACGCTGCATGTGGGCCTGGGCACTTTCCGCCAGGTAGAGGTAGAGGATCTGACCAAGCACAAAATGGACTCGGAGCAGATTATCATTGAGCAGAAGCAGGCAGATATTGTAAACCGCGGCATTGAACGTAAAAGCCGTATCTGCGCTGTAGGTACTACCTCTATGCGCACCATTGAATCGGCCGTGTCTGCCAATAAAACGCTGAAGGCAATTAACGACTGGACCAGCAAGTTTATCTTTCCGCCGTACGATTTCAGTATCGCTAATTCCATGATTACCAATTTCCATACGCCAGAATCCACCCTGTTGATGATGGTGAGCGCTTTTGGCGGTTATGAGCATGTAATGCATGCCTATGAGGTTGCCGTGAAGGAAAAATACCGCTTTTATAGCTATGGGGATGCCATGCTGATTATCTAAGAAATAATTATTACAGATTTTTTGTGATTAAAAACGCTGCTTTTAAAATGAGCGGCGTTTTCATTTAATGCCTGCTTGTATTACATTTACAGCAGTTAATACTTATGCCTGCCGATTTACACCTTACCTCTTATGCTGTTATTGTAGCCGGCGGTTCGGGCACCCGGATGCAGTCGGCAACGCCCAAGCAGTTTTTGCTGCTGAATGGCCGCCCCGTAATATTGCATACACTGGATGCTTTTTTACAAAGCGCCTGGCAACCGCAGGTTCTGGTAGTATTGCCCGGTGCTTACCATAATTACTGGAAAGAATTGTGCCTGGCGCACCGTTTTACATACCCGCATCTGCTCATCAGCGGGGGGGCTACCCGCTTTCATTCTGTGAAAAATGCCATAGATGCCATTCAAAACGGCAATGCGCTTGTGGCTGTGCATGATGCTGTGCGGCCGCTGGTTACGCCGCAACTGATAGATGCCTGTTACCGGCAGGCTGCCGCTGCAGGCAACGCAGTGGCAGCCGTAAAAAGCCGAGACTCAGTGCGCAGATTAGTTAATAAAAAATCAGAAAGCCTGCTGCGCGAGGAAATTTATTTGGTACAAACACCGCAAACGTTTAATGCAGAGTTACTAAAGCAGGCTTATAACCTGCCGCATAATGAAGCATTTACCGATGATGCCAGCGTGGCCGAACAGGCCGGTTATACCATAAACCTGGTAGAGGGCAGTTATCATAATTTCAAGATAACCTATGCTGATGATCTGGCCGTTGCCGAAATGCTGCTGAACCAAAAAAGCCGCACTGTTTAAGAGCGGCTTTCCTATTTAATCACCTTTTGTTATTTAAAAGGTTAGGCCCTTCTGATAATGCCCAGCAAAAGCGCTATAATGGCAATAACCAGCAGTACATGGATAATACCTGTTGCAGAATAAACGAATACGCCCAATGCCCATCCAATAATCAGGATAACGGCGATTATGTAAAGTAAGCCTCTCATAGTAATTGTGTTAGTTGAGTGAAATAATTTATGTTTTTGTACTACCACAACCAAAACCATTCCAAAAAGTTGGCACTAAATAAAAAAACCTTGCCGCGGCAAGGTTTTTTTATCTGAGGAATTCTTTAATATTCGTCCTCATTGAAAAAAAAGTCATCCTTGGTAGGATAATCAGGCCATATCTCTTCAATGTTTTCATAAGGCTCACCATCATCTTCCAGCGCCTGCAGGTTTTCAATCACCTCAACCGGTGCGCCTGAGCGGATAGCATAATCAATCAGTTCATCTTTAGTGGCCGGCCATGGGGCATCTTCCAGGTGTGAGGCTAATTCAAGTGTCCAGTACATATATGTTAAAATTTAAAGTTCAGTTTATTTTCAGTTTTCGCAAAAGTATAATATTTATAAGCTGATTATCAAATTATTTTATCAATTTTTAAACGCGCGGCAGCCACTGGTTTTCGGGTACTTGCTGCTGCAGGCCAATCAGCCTTGCCAGGGTGAACAGATAATCACTCAGCCTGTTTAAATAAACCACAACTTTATCGTCCACCGGGCTTTCCTCAGCCAGGTGCACGCACAGGCGCTCAGCCCGGCGGCATACGCAGCGGGCCACATGGCAAAAAGATACGGCATTGCTGCCGCCCGGCAAAATAAAGTGACGCAATTCGGGCAGCAGCGTATTCATCCGGTCCATTTCCTGCTCCAGCAGCTCAATGTCGGCCATATGCAAATCAGGTATTACCATCCGGGCCTTTTCCGGGTCGGCAGCTAATGATGAGCCGATGGTAAACAGGCGGTCCTGCACCTCTTTCAGCAAATCCTTATCGTGCGCCTCTAAATCCTGGTCGCGCACCAGGCCGATGTACGAGTTCAGTTCATCCACCGTACCGTAACTTTCAATGCGCAGGTGATGCTTGGGCACCCGGGTACCACCGATGAGCGAGGTAAAACCTTTATCACCTGTTTTAGTATATATCTTCATCCATGTATATAATTATCACTGGTTCTGCTATTAACGCAAACCTGTTAACTTATAAATTTGCTGCTTAAACATTCAGGCGCTTCAGCCGTCAATATATCAGTCATGAAATCAATTCTGCACTCTATCAATTGTACTTTGCTTTTGTTAACGCTGTGCTGCCTGGCAAGTTTTAAATGTACCAGCCGGCCTGTACCTTCTCAGTCGGCAGTAGTTCAAATTAAGGAAAAAAAAGCAAACATCGGTGCGCTCATCAGCGAAAAACAGTTCAACGAGCTTTTTCCCCTGCGCAACAAATTTTACAGCTACGCAGCATTTGTGAAAGCGGTTAACCGGCTGGGGCAGGTTAAGGTCAAAATCATCAGGCGCAGTGTATCCGTTTATCAATTCACCCGTACCGATCGCAGTACAGGCAAAAGCGCCGTCATCAGGCAGGACCCGGACTGGAATGAGGCCTGGGCCAGGCAGAAGCCCGATAGTACTTATGAAATTGATTATGGTTTATTTTGTGCTGAAAAGGATGTCCAGACCAATAAAAGGGAGCTGGCTGCCTTTTTTGCCCACATTGCCCATGAAACCCGCAACGGCGAAAATGGCAGGTATAATGACGGGCTGATGCTGCTGCATGAAAACAACACTACCCTGCCTTACATTGCACCAAGCGATGCATACCCGCCTGTAGCCGGGCAAAAATATTATGGCCGGGGCCCTATGCAGCTTAGTTATAATGGCAACTACGGTTACGCGTCTGACTGTATTATGGGCGATAAAGGCATTCTGCTTAGAAACCCGGAACTTATAGACACCGACCCGGTGCTGGCCTTTGAAACGGCTGTTTATTTCTGGATGACACCGCAAACTTACAAGCCTTCGGCTCACAATGTGATGACCGGCAAATGGCAACCCAGCACCGCTGACAAGGCCGCAAACCGCACACCCGGCTTTGGCATGACCATTAATATTGTGAACGGCGAAGTAGAATGCAACCACGGCGGCAATCAGGTTAATATGAAGGAACGCATAGGTTATTATCAGTTCTTTCTGAGTAAACTGGGAGTTGCTGATGCCGGCAGCGCCTGCGATTGCGGAACTATGCAGCCTTATCAATAGGGCTGTTTGCTAAAACCGATATACATGCTTACTGCAAATAGCCATATCTTCGCTGCTGGTATTTAATCAATATAAATTTGTGAAAAGGCATCTACTATTTCTGACAGGCATTATTCTGTTAACATCAGGCTGCAGCAGGCATCCGACAAAAACCAGCATGGACGGCCAGATACAGCCGGTCATATCAGGCACTATCAATATTTTGAACCAGCAGCTGATTGCCGGCTTTGCCACGATGGATCCCGTTAAGGTACTGCCGCTTTTCAGCAAGAACCTGATGCAGAAGGGCGTTGCCAACCTACAGACTGCCATGGCGCAAACCGGTAAAAGGTTTGGCTCAGGCAGGTTTAAAATACAGCATCAGTTTTATGTACAGAATGCTACAGAAGGGGCCACTGCCACCGTAAGCACCGGCACTGGTAACCACGATTACAGCATCAGCTTTCAAAGCACTAACACTGATATGTTTGTAACCGTTGGCTATTTTGAGGGCAAAATTGAAAATGTTGCCCTGATTACCATATACGGCAAGTATGATAATGAGTGGAAATTGAACATTCTACAAATCGGCACCATTACCATTCAGGGCAGGGATGCCTATAACTGGTATGAGCAGGCTCAGGCCGCCCTGGGCAAGGGTTACCTGACCGATGCCGCCAATGACATGGTGTTGTGCGGATTGGTGAGTAAACCCGCCAATAATTTCTGGCATTATACGAGGGATAAGGATTTTGCGGCATTTGATAACCAACTGGTAATTGCGCTGAATAAACAGTATAAATTTCCGGCAACCATTAACCTGCCCTCCAAACCGCAGGTGTTCCGCATCTTTCCGCAGGGTATGAACGAGGGGTATTTTCCGATGGTTGCCTACAAAACCAGCCTGGATATTAAGGATACCGCTGCCCTGTCCAAAGAATGCGACCAGCTCAACCAGCAGATAGGCGAAACCTTTAAAGGGCTGAATGATGGCAAAAAATATATGTTCTACCGTGCTTACCAAAGGCTGCCCAAACCCAACGAGCGGGTGCCCAGTTACGGATTTGTGAGGCGCGGCAAATTGTAGCTCTACTTATATTATAATACAGGCCTCGCAGTCTGTACCATAGCAGTATATTACTTCTTCACAATCACTTTGGGCACTAAAAAGAATTCTGCGTTGTGTGCGGGGGCATTCTGTAAAGCCTCCTCATGCGTAATCGGGTGCTTTACCGTATCATCGCGCAGCACATTCACTTCATCGGTCATGTATACAAGCGGTTCAACACCGGAGGTATCTACCTCATTGAGCTTGTCCATAAAGCTCAGTATCTGATTCATATCGGCAATCAGTTCCTCGCGTTCTTGGCCGGTTACCTCCAGGCGTGCCAGGTGGGCAATTTTGTTAACGGTATCTTGGTCAATCTTCATGCACTTTCAAATTTTTGGCTGATTATAGTAAACACTTCATCCCGCAGGTTGTCTACATCCTCAATGCGCAGGTGGGCAGTTTCCACAGGCTTGTGCACGAATATATGGCAAATACCAGGCCTGCTGCCACGCTCCAGCCCGGTATCCCAAAGCACCTTCCAGGTGTCCGGCGAAGTTACGGGAATGATAGGTATCTTAAGATCAATAGCCAGCCGAAAGGGGCCGTTTTTGAACTGATGCAGCTGCGGCGGATAGTCATCCGGTATCATGCCCTCCGGAAAGATGATTACCGACTGCCCGCTTCTGAGCCGTTCCTCCGCCATTTTAAACGCCCGGAAGGACGACATCTTGCTTTCCCGATTTACCGGTATATCAATGCTTCTGAAAAAAAGACCGGTTACGGGCTTGTCCATCAGGGCATCCTTGCCGATAAAGCAGAAATTATTTTTCATGAGGAGGCTCATGGCTGATATGTCCACGTTGGAAGTATGGTTAGGGCAAACAATATAGGTACGGCTCCAGTCAACGGGCTGCTCAAACCTCACCCGGTAGATAATACCCGAAACGATGGAACTTAAAAGGGCGCATATCTTACGAAAGGCGTTCATGGTGCCGTAACGCTCCGGCCTGCGCGAAAAATAGTATAGAAACGGCCAGAACAGGTAGAAGAAAAAAGCAATGCTGTAGCGGTAAAAATGGCTGTGCACTTTTTTCAATATCAACTTCATCGGCATCAAAAATATAAAAAATACTTACTTTCGCGCATTATGGAAACTGTTGTCAGCGGCATCCGGTCCACCGGTAAACTGCATCTGGGTAATTATTATGGTGCGGTACAGAACTTTGTAAAAATGCAGCAGGAGTACAACTGTTACTTTTTTATAGCCGACCTGCACTCGCTCACCACGCACCCTACCCCTGCTGATCTGCATGGCAATGTAAAACAGGTACTGGTAGAATATCTGGCCGCAGGCATTGACCCTGAGAGGGCTACCATCTATATACAGTCGGACGTGCCGGAGGTGGCCGAACTGTATCTGTATTTGAATATGAACGCTTACCTGGGCGAACTGGAGCGCAGCACCTCCTTTAAGGATAAGGTGCGCGCCCAGCCCGATAATGTAAATGCCGGCCTGCTCACCTATCCGGTACTCATGGCAGCCGATATTCTGATTCATAAGGCTACCAAAGTGCCTGTGGGCAAGGATCAGGAGCAGCACTTGGAAATGTCGCGCACGTTTGGCAACCGCTTTAACCGGCTGTACAACCATGAATACTTTCCCGAACCCTATGCCTTCAACTTCAGCCACAGCCTGGTAAAAATTCCGGGCCTGGATGGTAAAGGTAAAATGGGAAAATCGGAGGGCGAGGCCAATGCCGTCTATTTATCAGATACGCCGGAGGTAATCCGTAAGAAGGTAATGCGCGCGGTAACCGATAGCGGCCCTGCTGCAGAAAACCAGGAGAAACCCTCAGAGATACAAAATCTGTTCGACCTGATGAACGTGGTATCCGCGCCTGATACCTACGCCCATTTTGACGAACTTTATAATCAATGCCGGATCCGCTACGGCGACCTGAAGAAGCAGCTGGCGGAGGATATCATTACGGCCACGGCGCCCATCCGGGAGCGGATTGCCGACATCAGTCAGAACCAGCCCCTGCTGCGCCAGGTGGCCCGTTACGGTGCCGCCAAAGCCCGCGAAAGCGCAGCCCGCACCATCAAAGAGGTCAGGGAAATTATCGGGTTCAGGAATTTTTAAAAAGCTTATGGCTGGTTGTCCGTAGCTCATAATTTGAATATTTATTAAAAAGTTGAATTTGCAATTCAAAAATCCATGAACCATTGATGATTGACCATTAACTAAAATACTTTATCACAGATGCACATTGCCATTGTTGGAAATATAGGCGCCGGTAAAACCACGTTAACCGAGATGCTGGCGAAAAATTACGGATGGGAGCCCTTATACGAAGCGGTGGATAACAACCCATACCTTGAAGATTTTTACAGCGACATGAAGCGCTGGAGCTTTAACCTGCAGATATATTTCCTGAACAGCCGCTTCCGGCAGATTTCGGAAATACAGCAGGGCAGCCGCAACATCATCCAGGACCGCACCATTTATGAGGATGCTTACATTTTTGCTGAAAACCTGTATGATATGGAACTGATGTCGGCCCGCGATTTTGAGAATTATAAGAGTATTTTCGATAATATCACATCCTTTATCCGTCCGCCCGATTTATTGATTTACCTGAAAGCCTCCATCCCTACGCTGGTCAACAACATTCACCGCAGGGGCCGCGAGTATGAAATCGGCATCCGGCTGGATTACCTGTCGAAACTGAACGATAAATACAAAAAATGGATTGCCAGTTATAACCTGGGCAAACTGCTGATATTAGACAAGGACAAGCTCGACTTTGCCAACAATACCGAGGATATGGCTACCATTATAGATTTAATTGAGCGCGAAATCAACGGGTTATTTTAAACCCCTCCCAACCCTACTCCTTGGAGGGCTTTATAAATCTTATTTAAAACTTATAATAATTTTCATTCTATGGAAAAGGCTGATCAAAAGCCCTCTCCCCTGGGGAGGGTTGGGAGGGGTTTAGGTATCATCCCGGCCCGTTATGCCTCTACCCGTTTCCCGGGCAAGCCCCTGGTTGATATTGCCGGCAAAAGCATGATCAGGCGGGTGTATGAGCAGGCCAAAAAATGCAGCAGCCTGCAGGAAGTGGTGGTAGCCACCGATGATGAGCGCATCCTGAACCACGTGCTGCAGTTTGGCGGACAGGCAGTAATGACCGACAGCAGCCATCAGAGCGGAACCGACCGCTGCGCCGAGGTAGCGGCCCTGTATCCGGAATATGAAGTTATTATCAATATTCAGGGTGATGAGCCTTACATTGACCCGGAGCAGATTACCAAATTAGCGGCCTGTTTTACCGTACCGGATACCCAGATTGCCACGCTGATAAAAAAGATACTCACTGCCGGGGAATTACACAATGTAAATACACCCAAGGTGCTTATCAGCAAGCAAGCTGAAGCCATCTATTTTTCAAGGGCGGCGCTGCCTTACATCCGCGGCCATGAAGCCGGCACCTGGTTACAGCAGTTTACTTATTTTAAGCATATTGGTATTTACGGCTACCGGGCCGATGTATTGCAGCAGATTACCCGCCTGCCTGTGGGCGACCTGGAAAAAGCCGAAAGCCTGGAGCAGCTGCGCTGGATTGAAAACGGCTATCGTATTAAGATTGCTGAAACAGAACTGGAAACCTTTGCGGTGGATACGCCGGAGGATTTAGCCAGATTAAACCAAAGCTGATCTTTTAGTGTTTAACAACCACTGCTCCTGTTAAGGCGGCCTGTAAACATGATCTCTTACAAAAAAAATTTATACGCGTCCGGCCTATGGCTCATGTTGCTCTGCTTATCCTGCAGCCGTACGGCGCCCTTAGCCATTTTCAAAAAGCTGTCTCCGCATGATGCCTATGGCCAGCGGATTAAGGATGCCGGGCTTGACCGTACCGCCATGGGCAGCGCCTGGCTGCAAACAGCCAGCCAGGCTATTAATAAAGCCTTAACAATTACCATCCCCTATAAGGAAACGGGTTATTTTGCGGCTGATAAAGTGCAGAGCACCGTACTGCGCTTTGAGGCCAGGCGCGGACAAAAGCTGCACATTTCGCTCAGCAGAAGGCCGGAAACCAGTTTCAATATTTATATGGATTTGTTGCAGGAGCAGCCTGGCGCGCTGCCGAAACCGGTTGCTTATGCTGATACGGCCGGTTTGCGGCTTGATTATGAAATCGGCAAAAACGGTTCCTACCTAATCCGACTGCAGCCCGAACTGCTGCGCGGCGGCGAGTACACGCTTACCATTACAGCAGGGCCCTCGCTTGACTTCCCGGTATCGGCATCGGGCAGGCCCCGTATCGGCAGCTTTTGGGGCGACAGCCGCGACGAGGGCGGCCGCAGCCATGAGGGCATTGATATATTTGCCCCTAAAGGCACCCCTGCTTTGGCCGCTGCCGATGGTACCATCAGCCGGGTAACCGAAAACAAGCTGGGCGGCAAGGTAGTATTTTTGCACCCCGACAGCCGCGATTACAACTTGTACTATGCCCACCTCGAAGTACAGCTGGTGCACGACGGGCAAACCGTTCGCAGCGGCGATACCGTGGGCCTGATTGATAATACCGGTAATGCCAAAAACACGCCTACACACCTGCATTTCGGTATTTACACTAATGAGGGAGCTGTTGATCCGCTTCCCTTTGTAAACCGCGACGTTAAGGCGCCCCTGCCGGTTACCGCTGCACAGGGCCTGCTGAACGCTACCGCCCGTACTGTTGCCAAAGGCGCCAGGCTGCGCAGCTCGCCGTCTGAAAAAGCGTTCTCGCTCGGCGCTCTTCCCCTAAGCACAGCGCTCAACGTACAGGCGGCCACCGAAAACTGGTACAGGGTTACATTGCCCGATGGCCGCGCCGGCTATGTAAAAAGCCATGAACTCGCAGCAGCTACCCCGCTGCGCAGGCAGGAATTAAAAATTGCCCGGCACCTGTATGATGCGCCTGATGCCATTGCGGCCAGCAAGCGGCTGTTAGCCGCCGGCAGCCGGGTTAATATTCTGGCTGCCTACAAAAATTTTTACCTGGTAAATGATGATCATGATAATACAGGCTGGATTGAGGGGATTTAACTGTGCCTTTCAACACCTTGCCGTCTGTGGTTAAAATCACAGGCATTGTACGTATGAGGTTTTGAGAGCTTACAGTACATCGTAATTTCAGCATCTTTTGCATAAAGGCATAAATCCGCCCTGCCATTATCTGCCTTTGTCATCGTAACTTTAATATTTAAATTAAATTTTTACCCCAGCGGCCTGCCGAATATTCTTATCTTTGTATCCCGTACACACACCATTGCCTCTGGTATAAAACCACCGGCAAAATGGCTCAAAAATCACATGACTAAATATATTTTTGTTACGGGCGGCGTTACCTCGTCGTTAGGGAAGGGTATTATTTCGGCCTCACTGGCCAAATTATTACAGGCGCGGGGCTATCGCGTAACCATTCAGAAGTTTGATCCCTATATCAACATCGACCCTGGTACCCTTAACCCCTACGAACACGGCGAATGCTATGTAACTGAAGACGGCGCTGAAACAGATCTGGATTTAGGTCACTATGAGCGTTTTCTCAACTCCCCTACATCACAGGCCAACAACATTACCACCGGCCGCATCTATCAAAATGTAATCAATAAGGAACGCGAAGGCGCCTTTTTGGGCAAAACCGTACAGGTGGTGCCCCATATTACTGATGAAATTAAGCGCAACTTCAAGATTCTGGGCGAGAACGGCGAATACGACATTGTGATTACCGAGATTGGCGGCACCGTGGGCGATATTGAATCCCTGCCCTTTGTGGAAGCCGTGCGCCAGTTCCGGTGGGAAGCAGGAAGCAATAACTCCCTGGTAATTCACCTGACGCTGGTGCCCTACCTGGCTGCTGCCGGCGAATTAAAAACCAAGCCTACCCAGCACTCGGTAAAAATGCTGCTCGAATACGGCATTCAGCCCGATATACTGGTTTGCCGCACCGAGCAGCACCTGAATACCGACATCCGCAAAAAGGTGGCTCAGTTTTGCAATGTGAACATTAATGCCGTTATTGAATCCATTGATGCCTCCACCATTTATGATGTTCCGCTGCTGATGCTGAAGGAGCAGCTGGATAAAACCGTACTGGCCAAGCTCAAACTTCCGTCTAAAAACGATCCCGACCTTGAAAGCTGGAAGGATTTTCTGGGCCGGCTCAAAAACCCTACGGCCGAGATCAGGATCGGGCTGGTAGGCAAGTATGTGGAACTGCCCGATGCCTACAAATCTATTACCGAAGCCTTCATTCACGCAGGGGCAAAAAACGAGTGCAAGGTGAGGGTTGATTACATTCACTCCGAACAGCTTACGCCGGCCAATGCGGTTGAGCGCCTCAAGGGGCTGCATGGCGTACTAGTAGCGCCCGGTTTCGGCCAGCGGGGGTTTGAAGGTAAAATTGAAGCCATCCGCTACGTGCGCGAAAATAACATACCGTTTTTTGGCATTTGCCTGGGTATGCAATGCGCCGTGGTTGAATTTGGCCGCCACGTGCTGGGCTTAAAGAATGCCAACAGCACCGAAATGAACCCCGACACACCAAACCCGGTCATCGGGATGATGGAGGACCAGAAGGATATTACCACCAAGGGCGGCACTATGCGCCTGGGTGCTTATGCCTGTGATTTAAAACGGGGCAGCAGGGCGGCCGCTATTTACGGCAGTATGCATGTATCTGAGCGCCACCGGCACCGCTACGAGTTTAACAACCAATACATTCAGCAATACGAGGCAGCCGGCATGACGCCCTCCGGCATTAACCCCGAAACGCACCTGGTGGAAGTTGTGGAGCTGAAAAACCATCCCTTTTTTATAGGCGCGCAATTTCATCCCGAATTAAAATCAACGGTTGCAAAACCTCACCCGCTTTTTGTTAACTTTGTCGCCGCTTCGCTGGCCTATGCCCGCAAAAACTAACGTATAGATTGATAGATACATAATGGATAAAAATACTTTCACAGGGCTGTTCCTGATTTTGCTGATACTGGCCGGATCTTTCTATTTCATGAAGCCATCGGAGCAGGAGATGAAGAAGGCACGCCAGCAGGAGCATCTGGATTCGCTTAAGCGGGCGGGCCTGCTGAAACCCGGCGCAGCAGCGGCAGCACTGCCCAGGGCCGATACCACAGCCAAAACCGCCGTGGTTGACTCTGCCTTGCTGAAGCTGCCTTTTGGCACAAACACCTACGGTACCACCACCTTTACCACGCTTGATAACAAGGATGTGCACATTACCCTGAGCAACCGCGGGGGCCGGGTGTATGCCGTTGAACTGAAAAACTTTAAAACCTATGATAAAAGGCCGCTGGTACTGTTCAGCGGCGACCAGAACCAGTTTGGCCTACACTTTACCGCCAACGGCAAACCGGTTAATACCGACCAGCTTTATTTTAAAAATGTAAGCGTTGCCCGTACCGGGGCCGACAGCACCACCATGCTGACCATGCGGCTGAACTACAGTCCCACACAGTATATAGATTACATTTACAAGCTGAACAACACCGGTTACAAGCTGGGCTTAACTATACAGTTAACCGGTATGGATGGCGTTATTGCCAATACCAGGGCCATTAACCTCGACTGGTCGGCCGGTTTGCACAAGCAGGAGAAGGACATTACCCAGGAGCGCCAGTATTCTACCGTATATTTCAAGAACATGGATAATACGGTTGATTACCTCAGCGTAACCAAGGACGATAAAAAGCAGGTAGCCGACCAGAAGACACAATGGATTTCCTTCAAGCAGCACTTTTTCTCCAACGTGCTGATTGCGCCTCAGGGGTTTGATAAGGTAAGCGTTGCCGTAACCACGGATGCCGACTCTAAAGAGGTGAAGCAGATGAACGCCGGCCTCACGCTGATTGCCAACAGCAGCGGCACCTACCCGATGGAATTCTATTTCGGCCCCAACAAATTTAAAATATTGCAGCAGCAGGGCTATGACCTGGAAAAGCAGATTGATTTAGGCTGGGGGCCGTTAAAATATATTAACCGCTTTGCCGTATTACCCGTATTTAACTTTTTGCAGCACTTCGGCTGGAATATGGGCTTAATCATCCTGGTGCTCACCATTTTGTTAAAACTGGTATTGTCGCCGCTTACCTATAAATCTTACCTCTCTATGGCTAAGATGCGGGTACTGAAGCCGGAGATGGACGAGATAAAAACAAAGGTTGGCGAAGATAACCCTACCCTGCTGCAGCAGGAATACATGAAGCTGTATAAAAAGGCGGGGGTAAACCCGCTGGGGGGCTGCCTGCCGCTGGTACTGCAAATGCCGATTGTAATTGCTTTCCTGCGCTTCTTCCCAAGCTTGTTCGAGCTGCGCGGCGAGAGCTTTTTGTGGATGAAAGATTTATCTACCTATGATAATGTAATCAATTTCGGCTTCAAAATTCCGCTGATCGGCGATCACCTGAGCCTGATGTGTTTGCTGATGACGATCTCGACCCTGATTTATACCTACTTTAACAATCAGATTTCGGGCGCTACCGGGCAAATGAAGTATATAGGCTACATAACGCCGTTCATGTTCCTGAGTTATCTGAACAGTTACCCATCGGGGCTTAACTACTATTACTTTTTAGCCAATATGCTCACTTTCGCGCAGCAATATCTGATTAAGTTGCTGGTAGATGATAAAAAGATACATGCGCGCATTGAGGAAAACAAAAAGAAGCCTGCCGACCCTAAAAAGAAGACAGGAGGTTTTCAGGCTAAATTAGAGGAAATGATGCGCCAGCAGCAGGTACAGCAGCAGCAAATCAAAAAGAAGTAATTATCATAGCCGGCAAATCGCACAGATGCCCGGTTCAATAAAACAGGCCATAAATGCGAGCGAATTTATGGCCTGTTTTATTTTAAACAGCTGAGATAAATTTATTGACTGAATCCTTGCATTACAGATGTGCTGCCTGTGATTTTACTTCTATTACATAAACTGTTATCTTATAAGCTGTTTAAATACAAAAACCTTATTATTTCGAACGCTAATGAGAAACCCTCCGCAGGCGGCTCACCTACCTGGCAAAGAGGGTTTTTCCCTGCGGTCAAAATGACTAAGCAGGGTTTGACAAGATTTTTTTATTCTTATAGACAGCCTTTTAATAAGTTAAATCTATGCGGCAGGCATAATCATGCTCCGTTACTTTTGATTTAACGCAGTTGTTGGTTTGCTTTTATAAATTACTACATTAGTAAAAACTTAAACATGAAAGCAAATAATTTATCCCTGTTAACCGCAGCAGCACTGTGTTTAACCGCCTGTACACGGCAGCCCTCTGCAGATGTACAGCTGAATGGTACCTGGCAGCTCCTATCGGGCACTACAATTACCAACGGCAAAAGCACAGTTACTGATTACAGCAAAAATCAGCGGATGATAAAAATCATCAACAACAGCCACTTTGCCTTTTTAAAACACGACATCAGCTCCCCGAAGGATTCTTCCAACCATTTTGATGCGGGCGGCGGCAGCTACACCCTGCAAGGCAACCACTACACGGAGCACCTGGATTATTATGCTGACAAGAACTGGGAAAACAAGCCCTTTAACTTCACTGTCAGCATTAAAAATGACACGCTGATTCAGCAAGGACTCGAAAAGCTGGAAAAGGAAAATATTAACCGCATCATCATCGAAAAATACATCCGGCTGAAATAAAGCCGGAGCCATGTTGCCGCTGCAGGGCTGAAAACAATAAACGCATCATACTTAATACAGTGCAAACCCTGCTGTTTCAGGTGTTTCACCAGCTCCGGGTGAAAAACCTGAAACAGCAGGGCATGGGTAACTGTCATCATATTATCTAAAAGGCAAATTCTTATCGCTAAGCAATTTAGCAATCACAATTTTGCTTAGCTTTGTAGTGGATGTACGCAATTGTAGATATTGAAACCACAGGAGGCCATGCCAGCGCCAACGGCATTACCGAAATAGCCATTTGTATTCATGACGGTAAAAGGGTAGTTAACCGCTACCAGTCATTAATTAACCCGGGCAGGGAGATACCTGTTTATATACAGGCGCTAACCGGCATCAGTGATGATATGGTAGCCTCTGCTCCCACTTTTGCTGATATTGCAGCCGATGTTTACCACCTGCTGCACGGGCATATCTTTGTGGCACATAATGTTAACTTCGATTACTCTTTTGTACGCTACCATCTGGCCGCCGCCGGTTATACCCTGGAAAGCAGTAAGCTTTGTACAGTGCGTTTGGGGCGCAAAATCATTCCGGGCATGGCATCTTACAGTCTGGGTAAGCTGTGCCACCAATTGGGTATCAGCAACAGTGGCCGGCACCGCGCCGGCGGCGATGCCGATGCCACCGCCGAACTATTTACGCTCCTTTTAGCGAAAGACACTGATAACCACATACCCGAAGCGCTGAAAGCACGCTCAAAAGAGCAGGTGCTGCCCCCCCACCTTCACCGCAACTTTATGGACAGGCTGCCCTCCACGCCGGGCGTATACTATTTTCACAACCAAAAGGGCAAGGTAGTTTATGTAGGCAAGGCCATCGACATTAAGAAGCGGGTGAGCAGCCACTTCAGCGGCAATAATACCGGCGCCCAGCGTCAGGATTTTATGCGGCACATCCACCAGATCAGCTACCAGGAGTGCGGCACCGAACTTATGGCGCTGATACTGGAAGCAATAGAAATTAAACGCCTGTGGCCGCAGTTTAACCGCTCGCAAAAAAAACTGGAATTCCCGTTTGGCTTGTACACATACGAGGACCAGCGCGGCTACATACGCCTGGCGGTTGACCGCCGGCGCAAGTATTCTTCGCCCCTGCATACGTGCAGCACCCTGCTCGAAGGCCGGAACATAGTAAATAAACTGATTGAGCAGTTTGAGCTTTGCCCCAAGCTGTGCTTTATTCAAAAAAATAATGATCCCTGCACAGGCGCCCGGCAGCAGGGCTGCGCCTGCGAAGGCAACGAGCCTGCAAACCATTATAACCTGCGCCTGCAAACCGCGCTGGATACTTTGAGGGATACTTTACCCACCTTTGCCCTGCGCGATGAAGGCCGCACGCCCGACGAGCACAGCTGCATACTGATCGAGAACGGCCAGTTTTATGGTATGGGCTATATTTCTCAATACTTCGAGGCCGGCAACATCAGCCAGATTAAGAGCTATCTGACCCCCTATCCGGGTAATGACTACATCCGCAATATGGTGCTCAGCCACGCCGAGCAGCACCCCTGGAAAAAGGTAAGCTTCGGCAAGGTAATGGATGATATGGCCGATGTAGCTTAAATAATTTTGATGGCGGCTGCACACAATCCGTAAGGTATATGGTTAGTATATTTCATTAACTATAAAAAGATATTATGGACAGCATTAATCAGCAGCAGCCGGAAGAGAATCATAAAGATTTGCTCGGTGCAGAAGCGATCAGCAAGATAAAGGATTTAGTAAAAAAAGCGGAAAGCTGCTTTTTTTGCAGCAATATAAAAACAGGTGTGCCTTTCTCTACCCGCCCGATGGCTGTACAGAAGGTGGACGATGAGGGAAATTTCTGGTTCCTGAGCAGCAAGGACAGCCACAAAAATGATGAATTAACGCACGATCCCTTTGTGCACCTGTTGTTTCAGGGTTCGGCGCATTCCGATTTTCTGAATATCTACGGTATTTCCAGCATCAGCGAAGACAAGGAAAAAATCAAGGAACTCTGGGAGCCGATACTAAAAACCTGGTTTACCGGCGGCGAGGATGACCCGCGCATTACCGTTGTAAAGGTAGAGCCAACCGAAGGTTACTACTGGAATAACAAGCATGGCAATGCCGTAGCATTTGTAAAACAACTGGCAGGCGCTGCAGTAGGCCAAACACTGGATGATTCCATTGAAGGTAAAATTGATGTAGATAAGGATTAAGCATACCACCAAACTTAAACACAAGCGCCAGCCTGTACGGGCTGGCGCTTTTTTAATGTTAAATAACGCCTGCCTTCATCAGTTCAGTTTCCATCTGCTGCTGCAGCTTCAGCGCCTCTGCCCTTGCAGCTTCTGCAAAATCATCACCACCGGAAGCATACAATATGGAACGCGAAGCATTAACGAGTAACCCGCAGTTTTTAGTTATACCATGCCGGCAGACTTCCTCCAAACTGCCGCCCTGTGCGCCAATGCCCGGCACCAATAAAAAATTATCGGGTGCTATGCTGCGTATGCGCACAAATTCCTCGCTTTTGGTAGCGCCAACCACATACATCAGGCGGCCGGGCCCGCCAAGTAAATTGGTTTTTTTAATCACCGCTTCGTAAAGCAGGCCATCCCCGGTTTTCAGGTATTGGTAATCCAGGCTCCCGGATGAGGACGTAAGCGCCAGGATAATTACCCATTTGCCCTCATAGTTCAAATATGGAGTAATGCTGTCGTGCCCCATATAAGGGGTAATGGTTATAGCGTCAAAACCCATCCCGGTAACAGCTTCATCAAAAAAAGCCCTGGCGTACTGGCTGCTGGTGTTGCCGATATCGCCCCGCTTGGCATCAATTATACGCAGGCAGTTTTCGGGCAGGTAACGGTAAGTATCAATCAGGTTTTGCAGCCCTGCCATGCCCTGGCTTTCGTAAAAGGCAGCGTTGGGTTTGTAGGCAACACATAAATCATGCGTAGCACCAATAATGCGTTTATTAAATTCCAGCACTGGGTTTTCATGGTGCTGCAGGCAAACCGGCACTTTATCGGGGTCGGTATCTAAACCCACGCATAAAAAGGATTTCTTTTGCTTTATTTGTCCAACAAGCTGCTGATAATTTAACATAACCAGTATTCATAATTTTTCGTTGTCAAAAAAACTAAAATTTACGGTAAGTGTTAAGGCAGTAAGGTTAATATTTAAAAGGTTTTTCTTTTTTAAATTAATTTCGTACTTTTACAGCGTTTCCTTTTTACTTACATCCTGCATCCAGGAAAAAAGTTTAGAAAATCCCGCGTTGTTATACTAAACATTTCATAAAAATTTATTTGCCGCAGTAATTACTGCTGATAATCTCTCTTGACCGTAAAAATTTATTTCGTTGACATATTACCCGTCATATGCCTGATACATTAGAATTGAATGAAAAGCTTGTGCCCGAGCTTCGCCAAATGGCAAAAAATCTGGGTATTACCGAGGCTGATGAACTGCGCAAACCCCAACTCATTTCCCGTATTACTGAACAGGAACAATTGATTGAGGCTGCCCGCAACCAGCAAAACCTTTTAGAAGATACTTACACTCCACCCGCTGCCGAACAAAACGGCACAGAGGCAGGCGATAAAACCCGTAAAAGAACACGTACCTTAAAGCCAAAGGCAGGTACCCCGTCAGACAACGAGCCGGTTAACAACACGCAGGTAGCCGAAGCGCCGGAAGCCGAGGAACCGCGCCCTGCTGAACCGGTTAAAGCTCCGCTAAGCGAACAGCAAGCCAGTGATGTACCTGCCGCAGCTGAGCCTGTTGCCGAGAAGCCGGCCGGCCAGCCAGCGCCCGAGCAGCGCCAGCAAAAATTTGAACGCCGCTTTAACAATGGCAACGGCCAGAGCCGCGATAACCAGGCACGCGAGAACAATACCGGTAACGGCCAGCCGCAGCCGCAGCAGCAAAAAAATCAGGAGCCTGTTAATATGGATTTTGATAATGTGATTGTGAATGAAGGCGTACTCGAAATTATGCCCGATGGCTATGGTTTCCTGCGCTCATCTGATTACAATTACCTGACCTCCCCTGATGATATCTATGTATCACAATCGCAGATCAAATTATTCGGCTTAAAAACCGGGGATACCGTGCGCGGCAGTATCAGGCCGCCAAAGGAAGGAGAAAAATATTTTCCGCTGGTACGTGTGGAAGCCATTAATGGCCGGATGCCGGCCCAGGTGCGTGACCGCGTTCCGTTCGACCACCTGACACCGCTGTTCCCGTCACAACGCCTGAACCTGTTTACGGATGGCAACAATTATTCCACCCGTATCATGGATCTGTTCTCGCCCATTGGCAAGGGGCAGCGCGGTTTAATTGTGGCTCAGCCCAAAACCGGTAAAACCATGCTGCTGAAGGATGTGGCCAATGCCATTGCCAAAAATCATCCCGAAGTATATTTAATTATCCTGCTGATTGATGAGCGCCCGGAGGAAGTAACCGATATGGCCCGCAGCGTACGTGCCGAGGTGGTTTCCTCCACCTTTGACGAGCCTGCCGAACGCCATGTA
The DNA here is from genome assembly GCA_964241965.1 of uncultured Mucilaginibacter sp. Classification (GTDB taxonomy): domain Bacteria; phylum Bacteroidota; class Bacteroidia; order Sphingobacteriales; family Sphingobacteriaceae; genus Mucilaginibacter. The sequence continues at coordinate 10,649 of CAXTAP010000019.1, read as the reverse complement.
AAAATAGCCAATATCGTGCTTGAGAAAGCAAAGCGTATGGTTGAGTGCGGCCGTGATGTAGTTATCCTGCTCGATTCCATTACCCGTTTGGCCCGCGCTTATAACACGGTGGCCCCTGCTTCGGGTAAAATCTTATCGGGCGGTGTTGATGCCAATGCATTACATAAGCCCAAGCGCTTTTTTGGCGCAGCCCGTAATATTGAGGATGGCGGCTCACTAACCATTATTGCCACCGCCCTTACCGAAACCGGTTCTAAAATGGATGAGGTAATCTTTGAGGAGTTTAAAGGCACGGGCAATATGGAGCTGCAGCTGGATCGCAAGCTATCCAACAAACGCGTGTTCCCTGCCATTGATATTACCGCTTCGAGCACCCGCCGCGATGACCTGCTGACCGACCGCGAAACCCTGCGCCGCGTATGGGTATTGCGCAACCATCTGGCCGATATGAACTCGCAGGAAGCTATGGAATTTTTGTTAGCACAGATCAGAGGTACCAAGACCAATGAGGAATTCCTGATTTCCATGAATTCATAGCAATCATTAAAATATGATGGACTTATGTTTTTAATAAGTTCATCATATTTTAATGATTAACCCCTACCTTTAGTGCCATATGCAGAAACGCGTAAAAAAGCACGTCCCTAATGCCATTACCTGTGCCAACCTGTTCAGCGGTTGTATTGGTATTGTTTTTACCTTTCAGGACAATCTGGTTTTTGCGGCTTACTGCATTTTTTTAGCGGCCATCTTCGATTTTTTTGATGGCCTTGCCTCCCGTGTACTGCAGTCATTCTCCTACATTGGTAAAGACCTGGATTCGCTGGCTGATATGGTAAGTTTTGGCGTACTGCCTTCGGCCATACTATATGAATTGTTTCTGCAGGCGGCGCCCAACTATCACGTAAGCGGGTACCTGAGCTACTGTGCATTTTTAATTCCGGTATTTTCGGCCCTGCGGCTGGCCAAGTTTAATAACGATGCCCGGCAATCCGAAAGTTTTATCGGCCTGCCCACGCCGGCCAATGCGATATTGATTGCCTCACTGCCGCTTATATTAAAAGAGCGCCAGTATATGCTGTGGCACAAATATATTTTGAACCCCTATTTTCTTACCCTGTTTGTGGTGGTAATGTGCGGCTTGCTGGTAGCCGAGCTGCCGCTGATGTCGCTTAAGTTTAAGAACAGGGATACACAGAAAAATCTTTACCGTTATTTGCTGCTGCTGTTTTCGGCAATTCTCATACTATTTTATAAATTTGCCGCCGTTCCGGTAGTTATACTGATGTATCTGGTGCTGTCGGTTATTCAAATCAGATTAATAAAACAATGAAATATCAGGCCGAAATTGATGTAATGCCCAAGAAGGAAATCCTTGATCCGCAGGGGAAGGCAGTAACCGGAAGTATGAAGAACTTAGGCCTGGCCGAAATTCAGAATGTGCGTATCGGCAAGCATATTTCGCTCGAAGTTGAGGCAGATACCGAGGAAGCAGCTTCAGCCAAGGTAGAGCAGGCCTGCAAAAACCTGCTGGCCAACCTGATTATGGAAAGTTACACCTATACCCTGCACCAGGCTTAAAGCTGCGCTTCGGCTTCTGCCTTAATCTGGTTCAGTTTATTTAAATTGCTGTTAATACCGCTCTGCAGCTGTTCAAATTTATCAGTAACCGCCTGAATATCGGGCTGCCCGCTTTTAGCCATATACTCAATGTCCTGTGAAAGCGCCTGACTATCCAGCATACCAAAAAAACCTACATTCGGCTTCAGTTTATGTGCAGCAGCGGCAATACCGGTCCAGTTCTGCAATTTTATAGCTTCGTCTATCTCCTGTAACAGTGCAGGGGTATGCTGCAAAAACATATCAATTGATTCTACAATAAACTCGTTGCTGCCATCAGCAATTTCATATAAAAAAGTGAGATCAAGGTCCTGGCCTCTGCTATCAGACATATAGGTTTGTTAAACATCGAAGTAACGGGGTTGTTACTCTTTTCAAAATTATAGCTTTTTTACGATTAATGCATCAACAAGTTCTGTTTTGAGCTGTAAAATATTTTTCTCCAGTACCGGATGCACTAAACCGGGTGCAATTTCCGCCAGCGGCTCCAGCGTAAACCTGCGCATATGCAGTAAGGGATGCGGCACTGTCAGCTCTGGCGTATTAATTATCCTGTTCTCGTAAAACAGCAAGTCAATATCCAGCGTGCGCGATCCCCATTTCTCTTCCCGCCTTCGCCCCTGCTGCGCCTCAATCAGTAAAATTTTCCGTAGTACGGCCAAAGGCTCCAAACCGGTTTGTACCTTAAGCACCTGGTTCAGGTAATCAGGCACAGCAGTGTTGCCCCAGGCCTGCGTTTCATAAACCGATGACTGCTGCAGCACCGTGCCCACTTCTTTGCTGATGTTTTCAGCCGCATAGGTCAAATGCAGCCGTCGGTTGCCTAAATTACTGCCCGACAGTAGATAAATCGTATTCATCTGTTGTAACAAATATTACCTGCTGCGTTCTAAATAAAACCTTTTGAATAAGTAAGTTTGCATAGATAAAGTATTTAAAACAGTTAATGAAACAATTCTTCAAATTCGTATTAGCGACTATAGTGGGTGTTGTGGTGTCGGGCATCCTGTTTATTTTTATCATAGCGGGCATTATTGCAGCAACCGGCAGCGATAAAAATACCGCCGTTGATTCAAATTCCATTCTGCACATCAATATTAAGAGCGCTATCACTGAGCGTACCCCCGACAATCCATTGGCGGGCTTCAACTTTCCTGGCCTGGGCGGTGATAAAAGCATCGGCCTGAATGATATACTGGCCAACATTAAAAAAGCAAAGACCGACGACCACATTAAAGGCATTTACCTGGAAGACAGCTATGCCTCCGGCGAAGCCACCACGGAAGAAATCCGCAACGCACTGCTCGATTTTAAAAAATCGGGCAAGTTCATTATTGCTTACGCAGAAGTTTACAGCCAGTCGTTTTACTACCTGGCCTCAGTGGCTGATAAGGTGTATGTAAACCCCAGGGGCATTTTTGAGTTCCGCGGTTTTAACTCGCAATTTATGTTTTACAAAGGCGCGCTTGATAAGCTGGGCATCGAAGCGCAGATTATTAAGGTAGGCACTTATAAAAGTGCTGTTGAGCCCTTCTTCCTCAATAAGATGAGCCCGGCCAACCGCGAGCAGGTTAACTCGTACTTGGGCTCTATGTACAGTTATTTTCTCACCGGCATCAGTAATGCACGCCATATCAACCGTGATACCTTATTTTCGATAGCTAACCAGCTGAAGGTGCAATTTCCGGAAGATGCGCTGAAATATAAGCTGGTTGACGGCCTTAAATATAAGGATGAAGTTTTGAACGAGCTGAAAAAACGCACAGATACTGACCTGCAAAAGGACCTGCACAGCGTTGAACTGGCTGATTACAACAGCAGCGATGACGATAACAAGGCGCAGGACGCTAAAAGGAAATCTTCGGGCGATAACCAGGTGGCTATTGTTTATGCCTCCGGCGACATTACCGGCGGCGAGGGCGATGATAACAGCATTGGTTCTGAAACCGTATCAAAGGCATTGCGTAAGGTAAGGCTGGATAATGACGTCAAGGCAGTTGTGCTTCGTGTTAATTCGCCCGGGGGCAGTTCGCTGGCATCGGATGTAATCTGGCGGGAGGTAATGCTGACCAGGCAGGCAAAACCGGTAATTGTTTCCATGGGCGATTATGCTGCGTCGGGCGGGTATTATATTTCATGCGCGGCCGATTCCATCTTTGCCGAGCCTAATACCATTACCGGCTCCATCGGAATTTTTGCCATACTGCCCAACATGCAAAGGTTTTTCAATGATAAGCTGGGTGTAACTTTTGACGGAGTTACCACCGGCAAATATGCTGATTTAGGCGATATTAGCCGCCCGCTCACCCCGGAAGAACACGCTATCCTGCAGAATGAAATCAATCATGGCTATGATGACTTTACAAAGGCGGTAGCTGCAGGGCGCCATAAAACGCAGGCCTACATCAACAGTATTGGCCAGGGCCGGGTATGGACCGGGGCGCAGGCCATCAAAATAGGTTTGGTTGACCGCCTGGGCAATATCAACGATGCCGTAGCATCAGCTGTGAAAAAGGCTGGGTTAAGTAATTACAAGCTGGTAGCTTACCCGGAGCAAAAAAGCATATTCAGTAAACTTAATAACGGAATGAGCACTGAAATTAAATCCCGTATGCTGAAATCGGAATTAGGTGAAAATTATCGTTATTACGAACAGCTGAAAGCCATACAGAAAATGGTGCGCATACCGCAGGCCCGCTTACCCTACCAGGTAGTGATTAATTAATTTTAAAACAACCTGCAGCAAAAGCCGCTTTGTATAGGCGGCTTTTGTATTTTTACCCGGTTTATAATTAATATGGAAAATAAAACCATTTCCCGTACGCTCCGGCTCCTGGCGCAGCTGATGGAACTGCATGAGGAAAACGCGTTTAAAGTACGTTCAGTAGCCAATGCCGGTTTAAAGGTTGATAAGCTGCCTTACGCCCTTAACGGAAAAAACTTAGAGGAACTTGAAAAAATTGATGGCATAGGCAAAAGCATCGCCGTTAAAATAAATGAACTGCTGCAAACCGGTAAGCTGACCGAGCTTGATGATTTACTGAACGAAACGCCCGGAGGCGTGGTGGAAATGCTGCACATCAAAGGTATCGGGCCAAAAAAAGTGGCTGTAATATGGCATGATCTGGGTATTGAAAACATAGGGGAACTATATTATGCCTGTAACGAAAACCGCCTGGTTACTGCTAAGGGCTTTGGCGCCAAAACGCAGGATGAGATACGCCGGATACTGGAGTTTAAAATGGCCAGCAACGGCAAATTCCTGTATGCACAGGCAGAGCCGGAAGCCAGGGCATTATTTGATCAGGTCAGCGGCCTTTTTCCCGGCGGCCTGATCAGTTTTACGGGCGGGTACCGCAGGCTTGATGAGGTGATTACTGAACTTACCCTGCTGGTAGGCACGCGCGACTTGGCTATAGGGTTCAATTCTCTTACCGAAACTAACCTGCTGCGCAACCAAAAGGCAGAAAATAATAAATTAAGCGGCCTTACAGATAACAGCTTGCCGGTAACCATCACTATGGTGGAAAAACGTGAGTATTTTAAGCAGCTGTTTTTTGATACAGGCAGCACCGGGCACGTTGAAGCTGTGATGGCCCGTGTTAATGACGATATTGACCAGCCTGCCAATGAGGGCCTGGTATATAAGAAAGCCGGACTGGACTGGATACCGCCTGAACTGCGCGATGGCGATGAGTTTATTGAAAGGGCAGCCAGCGGCACGCTTCCGGCCTTGATTGCTTACCATGACTTAAAGGGAACCCTGCATAACCATACCAATTACAGCGATGGCATTAATACCCTTAAGGAAATGGCCCTTTACTGCCGTGACCAGCTAACCCTGGAGTATTTGGGCGTTTGCGATCATAGCAAAAGCGCCTTTTATGCCAACGGGCTTAGCGCTGAGCGAGTGCAGCAGCAGCACAGGGAAATTGACGAACTGAATAAAACGCTGAACGGCTTCCGCATTTTTAAGGGTATAGAATCAGATATTCTTAATGATGGCTCCCTGGATTACCCTGATGAGGTATTGGAAACGTTTGATTTTATTGTTGCTTCGGTCCATTCCAATTTAAAGATGGACGAAAACAAGGCCACGGCGCGGCTTATTAAGGCTATTGAAAACCCTTATACCACTATGCTGGGCCACCCTACCGGCCGCCTGCTGCTAAGCCGGAGCGGTTACCGCATTGATTACAAAAAGGTGATTGATGCCTGTGCTGCCAACGGCGTTATTATTGAGATTAATGCCAACCCGCTGCGGCTGGATTTAGACTGGCGCTGGTGCCAGTACGCTATCAGCAAGGAGGTAATGTTATCCATCAACCCAGATGCTCACCGTGTGGAAGGGTTTAAGGATATGCACTATGGCATCGATGTAGCCCGCAAGGGCGGTTTAACCGCACGGGATTGCTTTAATGCCTTATCTTTAGCCGATGTTAACGCCGCTTTTGAAGCAAAGAAATTAAATATTAAGCGATAGTATGCCGCACTTCGCCCTATACAAACTCCATGCTTGCTGAAAAATTACGCGAAATAATTACTGCCGGCCGCAGGCCGGAGGTACTGGTTATTGGCGACCTGATGCTGGACCACTATGTTTGGGGCGATGCCACCCGGCTTTCGCCTGAGGCGCCTGTACCTGTGGTAAATGTACGTAATGAATCGACCACCTTGGGAGGTGCAGCCAATGTGGCCCAAAACCTCATTAATTTAGGTGCCGGCGTAACCCTGGCCGGCCTGGTTGGTGCAGATAGCTCCGGCCGGCAGCTAACTGCATTGTTAAATGAAGAAGGCATTGATACCTGTGCCATTATCCGCGACGCGGAAAGGCCAACCACCGTTAAAACACGTGTACTGGCCGGCAGCCATCAGCTGGTGCGCATAGATCGTGAAGTAACAGAGGCAGCAAATCAGGAACGGGAGGATGAATTGCTGCAAAAGCTAAGTCCCTGCATCAGCCGGGCAGATATTATACTGTTTTCAGATTACAATAAAGGGCTGTTTTCACCCGCCCTTACGCAACGTATCATCAGGACAGCTCATCAGCATCAAAAACGAATAATTGTTGACCCTAAGGGGCTTGACTATACAAAGTACAGGGGCGCCTACATTATCAAGCCAAACCGTAAGGAACTGGCAGAGGCTACTAAATTTGCCCGCATTAAGGATGTAGAGGACTTGCAGCGGTCGGCACAGGTATTATTTCAGGAAACAGGCATTGAGTACCTGGTGGTAACATTGTCCGAAGAGGGTATGGCAATATTAAGTGAGCTGGCCTACAAGCTGCTGCCGGTTAAAGCTACCGAAGTTTTTGATGTTACCGGCGCTGGTGATACTGTACTCGCTACCATGGCCTACTTTATAGCCTCGGGGCTTAGCGTTGAGGATAGCTGTGAACTGGCTAACCATGCCGCCGCCATTGTGATACGCCGGGTAGGCAGCGCTACCACAAATCTGGAAGAAATTCTGGATGATGTAATTAAAGGATAATTGATCCTTTTTATTGGTTTAAGATAAAATACCGCTCATAAGGTAAGTTATATGCAAACAGAGATTGAAACAAAATTGTACAGTAAGATCAATACACTGGCACAGCTTGAGGAAAAAGTTAGGGAGTGGAAAGGCAAAGGCAAAAAGGTTGTGTTCACCAACGGCTGTTTTGACCTGCTGCACACCGGCCATATTACCTATTTGGCTAAGGCTGCTGAGCTGGGAGATAAGTTAGTGATCGGGTTGAATGCCGACCAGTCGGTGCAGCGGTTAAAAGGTGCAGGCCGGCCTGTTAATAACGAACAAAGCCGAAGCTTGCTTTTGGCCGCCTTATTTTTTGTTGATGCGGTGGTGGTTTTTGATGAGGAAACTCCATACCAGTTAATCACTGCCTTACTGCCTGATGTGCTGGTTAAGGGTGGTGATTATTCCATCGATAACATTGTGGGCGCCCCGGAAGTACAGCAAAATGGCGGCGAAGTGAAAATCATTAATTTTGTAGAGGGTTACTCGTCAACCTCTATTATTGACAGGATCAGAGGCTGATTTTATTGGCCGATTACAATATCAAAAATGAAAATTCTGGTGATCAGGTTTAGTTCCATGGGCGATATCATATATACAACGCCTGTGGTGCGCTGCCTGAAACAACAAGTGCCGGATGCCGAAATTCATTTTTTAACCAAACCCGCTTTTCGGTACATTTATGAAGGCAATCCCTATACCGACAAACTGCTCCTGTTAAAACCCAAACTGGCAGATACTATTCAGGAAATCAGGCAGGAGAAATACGATTATCTGATTGATCTGCATAATAATTTACGTACATCTATCATCAAGCTTCGAACCGGTATCCGGTCATCCACCTATAATAAACAGCGCATTCTGAAATGGCTAAGCCTAAAGTTCAGCCTGAAGTTAATACCGCCAACGCATCTGGTGGACAGGTACTTAAGAACTGTAAAGCTCTTGGGCGTATCTAATGACAAGCTGCCTGTAAATTATTATTTAAAGCAGAACCATCAGTTAAACCAGCTTTTGCCGCCATCGCATCAGCGTCCTTATGTTGCCTTTATCATAGGCGCTGCACATTTTACCAAGCGCATGCCGGCTGAAAAGATAATCACTATTTGCCGGGAAATTCAAGAACCGGTTGTATTACTGGGAGGCAGGGATGTTCAAAACAATGGGGCTGTAATCGCCGAGGCTTTGGGCAGCCATGTTTATAATGCCTGCGGGTTGACATCGCTTGATGAATCAGTCTTTATTGTTTCCAAAGCTCGCCGTATTATTGGCTTTGATACCGGGCTTACTCATATTGCCGAGGCATTCCATGTGCCGATTGCTTCTGTATGGGGCGGTACCGTACCCGAATTGTTGGGCGTACAGCCTTACCAGGTTAAAAACGCACTGGTAGCAGGAGTTGATTTGCCTTGCCGCCCATGTTCTAAATTCGGCCTGGAGCAGTGCCCCCTGGTGCATTTCAAATGTATGAACAACATACCTGAAGAACTGATTATAAACTTTGCCAATGGCTCATAAATAATTGGTAAACAAATATTTATACAACAGATACTAATCATATCTTCATGAAACGAGTTTTACTTAACCGCCATGCTAAAGCTGAAAGCAGCATTGACTTGGCAGATTATGATCGCCCGCTGGCGGATGATGGCTCAATGCAGGCCAAAAGATTAGGGCAAGAGCTTTTATCATGTAATATTATACCGGATGCCTGGATTTGCAGTACTGCGTTGAGAGCAAACTCAACTGCGGTGGCCTTGCTGCGCGAGATGAATTTGGAAAATATAATTAAGGAGGTACCCGATGTTTATGAGGCTACGGCAGCAGAACTGCTGCAGGTAATTAATGAAGTTACGGAAGAATATAATTTTGTGGCTGTTACTGGCCATAACCCCGGTATAAGCCACCTGCTTACAATGCTTTGCAATGAGGTAAGGGATGTGCCCCCCTGCACAGCTATCCTGATTGACTTTGAAGCGGACAACTGGAGCGCCGTAAGCGCAGGTACCGGCAGCATTACCTGGTACCGGGTGCCTTAACTTACCCGATAGTATAGGTTTTGCCTGGCAGTGAGCGGATATAACCCTGCATTTCCAGGTTAAGCAGCGTCATGGTAAGCTGGCTGAGGGGGATATTGGCCTTCATGGTTAAATCATCGATAGCCAAAGGTGCCTCGTGCTGCCGCAGCAGTTCAAACAACTGCTGCTCATCGGCCGATAAGCCTACCGGCAGTAACATCTGTTTCTTTGGCCGTTTGGTTTCGCTGCCCGGCTTTTCCCATCCAAGCGCATAGGCCAGATCAGGGGCACAGGTAAGCAAACCGGCCTTGTGGTTCCTGATTAAAAAATTACAGCCCTCTGAGTACTCGTCAGTAACGCGGCCCGGAAAGGCATAGACATCGCGGTTGTAGGAGTTGGCAATTTCTGCGGTAATAAGGGCGCCGCCCTTAATACCGGCCTCTATCACTACGGTGGCATCAGCCATACCGGCTACAATCCGGTTACGCTGCGGAAAATTCTCACGGTCTGGCTTTGTCCCGGACGGAAACTCGGTCAGCAGGCTGCCACTGAGCAGCATCTTATCGGCTACTGCTTTATTCTGTGAGGGATACAGCCGGTCCAATCCGTGCCCTAAAACGCCGGTGGTAGGCACATTCATATTTAAACACTCCTTATGTGCCGCTACATCAATACCTAAAGCCAGTCCGCTTACAATCAAAGGGTTATAAGGCTGTAAATCTTCTATCAGCTGCCGGCAAAGGGTTTTACCATATTCTGTAGCGTTGCGCGTACCAACAATGCTGATCACATACTGATTATTAAGGTTGGCATTGCCTTTACTATAAAGCAAAACAGGCGCATCCGGGCATAGCTTTAAACGCTTGGGATAGCGGCTATCCGTATAAAGTATAACGTCAATATTATTTTTTGATACAAATGCTTCTTCCTGAGCGGCCCTCTGCAGGGCAGATTCCAGATTCAGCTGCTCCGCTCTGACACCAACACCGGGCACTCTTTTTAAATGCAGTTTTGAGGCGGTAAATACTTCTTCGGCATTGCCAAAGTAAGCCAGCATGTTCTTTGACAGCGCCGGCCCAACACCTTTAATGAAAGTCAGCGCAAGTTGATGGATGAGCGGCATAAGTTGCCGGCAAGATATAAATCTTTATGCAAAAATGTATAGTATATACAAAAGTCATTAATAATCAATGATTTAATCACATAAAACTATACTTATAGTACTTAAACTATAAAAGTAGTACAATATATACTAATCAAACTATAGTCATAGTACATAAACTATTTGCATAGTTTTATTAAACTATAAATACAGTTGCCTATTTTTGTGTGTAATGAAAGAGCTGACAGGCGCGGAAGAGCAAGTGATGCAGATATTATGGCAGCTTAAAGAAGCTGTAGTAAAGGATATTATTGTAAAGATGCCGGAACCCAAGCCAGCTTACAATACGGTATCCACCGTGGTGAGAGTATTGGAAGGCAAAGGATTTGTAA
>CAXTAP010000018.1:0-42589 GCA_964241965.1 uncultured Mucilaginibacter sp. | reverse complement strand
GTACCCGCCATTTTGAAAGTATTTACTAATGCTGATTCATTGCCTTGCTTATCCCAATTTAAATAACTGATTACTACTCCGGCAACAATCCATCCTATGGTACCCAGCACTCTGATTGGCGGAAACTCCTTGCTTGGGTTTTGCATTTGCCTGAATGATACTGAATTCACCAGCGCCAGTGTAGGCATATACAAAATCATGTATATTAAAATTACAGGGAAAAAAGCATTGAAATTACTGGCCGATGATGCCCACCACAACAATCCTCCCCCAATGATGTGCAGAACGCCTAATATTTTCTGAGCAGAAAAGAACCGGTCTGCAATCAAACCAATGATGAACGGCGCTATAATAGCGCCTATTGATTGTGTTAGCACAGCGCTTCCAACCTCTGCTCCTGAAGTTTTTAAATATTTAAGCAGATAGGTACCCAATGTTACAAACCATGCGCCCCAGATAAAAAACTCCAGAAACATCATGATGGACAGTTTGATTTTGATGGATGAGGTCATGGTTTAATGGTTTTTTATTTAATGGTTAAGATATAGGCCACCATTTCTTTGGCATCAGCCTTGGATAAATTAGGATGCGGCGACATGGGCACATCGCCCCAATGGCCGGCACCGCCGTTAATAATGTGATCGGCCAGCATATCCTCATCTTTAGCTGTATATTTTTTTGCTACATCTGCATAAGCCGGCCCAACCAGCTTATCATGTTCTTTGTGGCAGCCCAGGCAATCGCTTTTGGCAATCAGCTGTGCGCCCGGTGCGTTGGAGGCTGCTACAGGAGCAGGCTTATCAGTGCCAATATTCTGAACGGCAGTATCCTGATAATTCTGGTTCTGGCTTGCAGCCAGTTCGTGCGTGGCATTGCTGCTATCTGAGTTGGAGTTTTCACCCTTGCCGCCATTGCCGCAAGAAGCTATAATGAGGCTAACTCCTAAAATGATAAAGATCTTTTTCATAAGATGAGGTCAGTTATTATTTATTCCTAATATTTCCTTATTTTTCTGTTCATCGGTTCCTGCGGCAGCAAAATCATCAAAGGTGCGGTCGGTTACCCGGATGATATGCTCCTTTATAAACTGTGCGCCCTCGCGCGCACCGTCTTCAGGGTGCTTCAGGGCACATTCCCATTCCATTACGGCCCAGCCCGGAAAATCGTATTGTGTTAACTTGCTGAAAACAGCTTTAAAATTTACTTGGCCATCGCCCAGTGAACGAAAACGGCCAGCTCTGTCAATCCAGTCCTGATAACCTCCATATACGCCTTGCCGGCCGGTCGGATTAAATTCAGCATCCTTTACATGAAACATTCTGATGCGCTCATGGTAAATATCAATGTATTCCAGATAATCCAGGCATTGGAGCACAAAATGCGAGGGATCATACAACAGGCAGGCCCGCTGATGATTGTTTACTTTATCCAAAAACATTTCATAGCTGATGCCATCGTGCAGGTCCTCTCCCGGATGTATCTCATAACACAGATCAATGCCGCATTCATCAAACACATTTAAAATCGGTGTCCAGCGCCTGGCAAGTTCCGTAAAACCTGCATCTACCAGGCCGGCGGGGCGCTGCGGCCAGGGGTAAACCATGGGCCATAAAAAAGCACCGCTGAACGTGGCATGTGCATTAAGCCCTAAATTCTGAGATGCCTTAGCAGCATAATTTAATTGCTGTACGGCCCACCCGGTACGTGCATTAGGATTGTTGCGTACTCCGGCAGGTGCAAAACCATCAAACAGCTGATTATAAACCGGGTTAACAGCTACCAGCTGACCCTGCAGGTGTGTGGAAAGTTCGGTAATCTGCAAGCCGCTTTCTGCAACAATACCAACCAGCTCGTCAGCATAGGTTTTACTTTCTGCCGCTTTTTGCAAATCAATAAACCGCGTATCTAAGGTAGGCAGCTGTACGCCTTTAAAACCTAAAGAGGCGGCCCACTCGCACATGGATTTAAGCCCGTTGAAGGGAGCCTTATCGTTAATAAATTGTGCTAAAAAAATAGCCGGACCTTTTATTGTAACCATATTACGCTATTTTAAAATCCGTCCATTTTTGTTCTGATTTGCCTGAGGCAATTACATTTTCAATAAATGCCATGCCCCTGATACCTTCCTGAATGCCCGGGTAATCAAGCCATTCGGGCTTGGGCTGTTCATTATTTATTTTGGCTTTTACCGTTAAGGCAAAATTGCGGTACAAATTAGCAAAGGCCTCCAAGTAACCTTCGGGATGGCCGGGCGGCGTACGGGTGTTATGCATGGCATAGCTGCTGGTATAACCGGCACCGGTACGCCAAATTTCGGCAGGCTTGTCTGTCCACTTTACCAGAAGCGTATTAGCATCAGCCTGGTGCCACTCCAAACCGCCGTTTTCGCCATAAACTCTGATCTTAACCTTATTTTCCTCACCCGCGGCTACCTGGGTGGCAATAAGCACACCGCTGGCCTCGTTATTAAATTTTAACAGCGCAGCGCCATCGTCGTCCAAACGGCGGCCGCCGACTACCACATTAATATCAGCACATAATTTGGTCACCTCCAAACCGCTTACATACTCGGCCAGGTTAAAGGCATGTGTGCCGATATCGCCCATAGCGCCGGCTATACCGCTTTTCTGCGGGTCGGTGCGCCAGGCAGCCTGTTTGTTGTCGCTGCCCTCCACAAAGCTGCTTAACCAGCCCTGCGGATACTCAACATATACTTTACGAATAGCACCAAGGCGACCCGATTTAACTAATTGCTTAGCCTCCTTCACCATCGGATAACCGGTGTAAGTATGAGTTAAGCAAAGCAGATTGCCGGTACGCTGAATAATTTTTTCCAGTTCCAGAGCTTCCTGCAGCGAAAAGGTTGCCGGTTTATCTAAAATAACCTGATAGCCGTTTTCCAGCGCCATTTTTGCAGGGGCAAAGTGTACATGGTTAGGGGTTACAATACTGATTACCTGCACCCGTTCATTTTCGGGCAGCTGGTTTTCCTTTTCAATCAACTCACCGTAAGAGCTGTAAACCCTGCTTTCCGGCAACCCTAACAGCAAGCCGCTGGCGCGTGATTTTTCGGCATCACTGCTAAATGCGCCGCATACCAGTTCGTATTCATCATCTATACGTGCGGCAATGCGGTGCACAGCGCCGATAAAAGCACCCTGACCGCCGCCAACCATTCCTAATCGTAACTTCATTAGCAGAGATTATTTTATAATTAAGCTAAGGCAAACGCCTTATCGCCTTTTTTATAAGGATAATCTCCAACAAATTTACCGGGTACCGGTACATAACGAAGCGCCTGCGTGCAGCCAATTTCTGAAGTGAAATATCCCAGCAAAGTCAGCTCCTTTACCATACGGAAATAATGAACCGGTGCATCTGCCTTTTTATCCTTTGAAGCTGTATTTTCCTTTTGAGGATTGTTTTTCTTAAAGAAATCCTGCTGTTCCTTATCCAGATCAACCAAAACAGCGGTGCGCTGCTGCGGTGTAACTTCTAAAAATTTCTTACCAAACTTCTTATCAGTCGCATCATTGATCTTCGACATGCCCTCAAGGAAAGTCTTCTGCTCGGCCGGCGTATAGCAATCCCTCACCATAACGGCCATAAACTGACCCACGTTGGCAGCTTTAGCGCCCGGGGTTTTTGTGGCCGGTAAAATGGTTTCACTTACCTCATTAAAAAAGGCAACGTGCTCTTTGTCGAATAAGTCCTCTACCTTACTGTCGGTAGATTTGCAGCCTGATATAAAAAACTCGGCGCCTATAATGGTACCACCCATTAATAAGGCCACCCGTTGTAATGCGTCTCTTCTATTCATCTTGAATATAATTGATGAGTGTGTATTTATTGAATTTATGCAGTTAAGTTCCAGCCTTCGCGGTACTGCCTTTTTACAAACTGGTTAGCTGCATCAAAATTGGTTACCTTCATCTGGTCATTATCCCAAATAAGTTTCAGGCTGCTGCCGCCCTTCAGTTCATGGCCGCGTACTGCGAGGTTAGCCATTAACAAAGCTTCTGTCAGCGGGCCTGCCACCTCGAACGGAGAACTAACCTCCATTTTACCATGACCGGCTAAACAAGCCTCCACCCATTGAGCATAGTGGCCATCGGCCTGGCCGGGTACACGGGCATATTTTTTTGGTGCGTTCACTTCCTTGGTGCGCGATGTTGGCAGCAACCGGGCATTGGCCGAGTAAGTATCACACATCATTTTGCCTTTGGTGCCCACAAACAAGGTTCCGCTTCCATCACCGAATTCTTCATTAGGGCCTAATTCTTCGGGGCGTTCCGGCTGTATGCCGCCATCCATCCAGTGCAGGGTAACATCGCCTTTGGTTTTATTGGTTTTAGGAAAGTTAAGCGTAATGTGGCTCGAAGGCGGGCAGCTGTCGGGGAAGTGACCTTGCTTGAACTCATCCACAAAAACGGTACCTACACTGGCCTGTACATCCTTAGCGTATTGCAAGCCCAGTACACGGAACGGAGCTTCAACTAAATGGCATCCCATATCGCCTAAGGCACCTGTACCGTAATCCCACCAGCCGCGCCAGTTAAAGGGTACCAGTTTGTCCACATAATCCTTTTGCGGGGCAGTACCCAGCCACAAATCCCAGTCCAGCTCCTTTGGAATATCACCTTTGGTAGTTGGCCATGGAATGCCCTGCGGCCATACCGGGCGGTTTGTCCAGCTGTAAATGGTGTGCACGTCGCCGATTAAACCGGCATCGTACCATTCCGCCAGCTGGCGTGTACCATCATTGGATGCACCCTGATTACCCATTTGTGTAACCACCTTATATTTCTTAGCCGCATTGGTTAACATACGCGCCTCATAAATATCGTGTGTTAACGGTTTTTGCACATAAACATGTTTGCCTAAGGCCATTGCATGATAGGCAATGATGGCATGGTTATGATCCGGGGTGGATACGGATACGGCATCAATATGCTTGCCTTCCTTATCCAGCAGCTGGCGCCAGTCTTTATAATATTTGGCCTTAGGGAAGTTCTTTACCGTTCTGGCTGCCCGGCGATCATCCACGTCGCACAGATAGGCAATTTCTGCCTTACCGCTCTTGGCAAAATTAGCAATATCGCTTTCTCCCTTGCCGCCGGCTCCTACGCCTGCCACCATCAGCCGGTCGCTTGGCGCAATAAAGCCCTTTCCGCCCAGCACATAGCGCGGTACTATCATAAAGCTTGCCGCAGCTACAGCGCTCGATTTGATGAAATCCCTCCGGCTGGCGCCTGAGTTTATTTCCTTATTCTTCTGCTCACTCATAGGTTTAACTGGTTATTATAATGAATGCTTAAACATTACCCTTTTTTAATTCGCTTACGGCGTAGTCAGCGGCACGCGCAGTCATGGCCATGTAGGTAAGCGACGGATTCTGGCATGCGGCGGAGGTCATGGCTGAGCCATCGGTTACAAAAACGTTTTTTGCATCCCAAACCTGGTTCCACTCGTTCAGAACAGAAGTTTTGGGGTCGCGGCCCATGCGGGCAGTTCCCATCTCATGAATACCTTTACCCAACACGGCCTCTGAATTAAAGGTTTTTACATTTTTCAAACCGGCTGCCTCCAATATCTCTTTGGCATCCTGCATCATATCGACCCGCATCTTGGTTTCATTATCCCTGATGATGGCATCAATGGACACAACCGGCAGGCCCCAGGCATCCTTCTTGTTTTTATCCAGGGTCACCTTGTTTTCGTGATAAGGCAGGGTTTCGCCGAAACCGCCCATACCTACTGTCCAGCCTCCCGGTTCTGATAAGGCATCTTTAAAGTCACCGCCAATATTTAATTCAGCAATGTCGCGGCTCCAGCGCTCGCGGCCGGCACTGCCCTGGTAACCAAAACCACGAATATAATCGCGCTTCTCGCCGTTCACGTTACGGAAACGGGGGATATAAAAACCGTTGGCCCTGCGGCCGTAGTAATATTTATCCTCATAGCCATCTACTTCGCCGGAGGCGCCCACCCCTAAATGATGATCCATCAGGTTATGCCCCAACTCACCGCTGCTGCTGCCCAGGCCATCAGGCCATACATCGGTTGCTGAGTTCATCAGCACCCAGGCAGAATTGATAGTAGAGGCGTTTAAGAATATAATTTTGGCCTTGTATTCGTAGGTCTGCTTTGTTTCGGCATCCAGTACCTCTACGCCTGTTGCTTTCTTTGTATTTTTATCATACAAAATCTTGGTAACGATGGAAAACGGGCGGACTGTTAAGTTTCCGGTGGCCGCCGCCGCAGGCAGGGTTGCCGACTGTGTGCTGAAATACGCGCCGAACGGGCAGCCCAGCCAGCACTTATTGCGGTACTGGCAGTTAGTGCGGTTATTGTGCGGAACAGTAATGTTTGCCGTGCGCCCGATAATCATGGGGCGCTGGCCTTTGTAGTGCTGTTTCAGGCGCGCGGCTACGTCCTTTTCAACCACATTCAGTTCCATGGCCGGCATAAAATCGCCGTCGGGAAGTATGGCCAGGCCATCGCGGTTGCCTGATATACCGGCAAAACGCTCGGCATAGCCGTACCATTTCTCCATATCCTTATAACGGATAGGCCAGTCAACAGCAATGCCATCCCTCAGATTGGCCTCAAAGTCAGAGTCGGCCCAGCGGTAGGATTGCCGGCCCCACATCAGTGAACGGCCGCCTACATGGTACCCTCTGAACCAATCGAACGGCTTCACCTCTACATACGGGCTTTGCTGCTCGTTGGTCCAATAATCCAGGTTGGTTTCATTGAGCGGATAATCCCGCTTAAGCACAGGATAATCCTTGATCATCTCCTGGGTACGGCCGCCGCGGTGCGGAAACTCCCAGGGAGCCTTGTTAGCGTTTACATAGTCCTTAATGTGTTCTATGTTTTTGCCGCGTTCCAGAACGATGGTCTTTAATCCCTTTTCGGTAAGTTCCTTTGCAGCCCATCCGCCTGAAATGCCTGATCCGATAACTATTGCGTCATAAGTATTTGCTGGCATACACTAAATTTTTTATAATTGGTTTGTACCGCCTAATATATGAATTTATATAGTTATATGCTGTATGTTTTTTTAACACAATGAAAAATATTCAGCATTACCTATTGTATTAATCCAATAATCAGGTTTTTTATTGATTTATGATATATTTCCCTTTTTTAATTCGTTTACGGCATAATCGGCTGCCCTTGCCGTTAGAGCCATATAAGTGAGCGATGGGTTCTGGCATGAGGTGGATGTCATGCTGGCGCCATCAGTTACAAATACATTTCTGCAGGCATGCAGCTGGTTCCAGTTATTGAGCATAGATGTTTTGGGATCGTGCCCCATGCGCACCCCGCCCATTTCATGAATATCCAAGCCGGGCGCCTGCTTTGAATCGGTAGTTTGAATATTCTTGAAACCGGCCGAAGTAAACATTTCCGTCATCTGCTCAAAATAGTCCTGCTTCATTTTAGCGTCATTATCATCGTAGTCAATGTTAATGTTCAATAGCGGCATCCCCCAAACGTCTTTTTTGCCGGCATCCAGGCTTACAAAGTTGCTGGCTTTTGGTATGGTTTCTCCCATCATGTGCGAGCCTACTATCCACGGGCCGATATCAGGATTGTCGAGTTTGCTTTTAAAGCTGCTGCCCACGCCTTCATCAGGTGAACTGAATTTACGGAAAGCGCTGAAACCGGCCGCATAACCACGTAAAAAATCAGTTTCCTGTTTGTAAACGTTTCTGAAGCGGGGTATATAACCGCCGCCTGCCGGGTTGCGGCCGTCGGTGGTTAAATCGGCAAAGCCATCGTATTCGCCGTGTATGCGGGCCGAATAATTATGGAACGCTACATATTTGCCCAGTACACCGCTGTCATTACCCAGCCCGTTCGGGAAGCGGCCTGAAGTAGAATTAAGCAGCACCAGGTTTGTATTCAGCGCAGCGGCATTTACAAAAATGATTTTGGCATAATACTCGGTTTCCTGCTTTGAATGCGCATCAATCACGCGTACACCGGTTGCCTTGCCTTTCTTATCATCATAGATGATGGAATGGACTACCGAAAAGGGTCTCAGCGTTAAGTTTCCGCTTTTTTCGGCCCAGGGAATAGTTGAGGAATTGCTGCTGAAATATCCGCCGAACGGACAACCGCGCTGGCATAGAACCCTTTTCTGGCACTGAGCCCTGCCCTGCTGCAGATGTATGGCTTTGGGCACCGAAAGGTGCGCACATCGGGCACTGATTACATGCCGGTTCTGATAGCTGGCCTTCACATGCTTGCTGAAATAATTTTCAACACAGTTGAGCGGAAAGGCCGGCAAAAAATCGCCGTCGGGCAGCTCAGCCAGTCCGTCTGCATTGCCCGATATGCCGGCAAAGCGCTCTACATAACTGTACCAGGGAGCTATATCTTTGTAACGGATAGGCCAGTCAACGGCAAACCCGTCTCGTGCGGGGCCCTCAAAATCAAAATCACTCCAGCGCTGTGTTTGCCTGGCCCAAAGCAGTGATTTGCCGCCCACCTGGTAGCCGCGTATCCAGTCAAAAGGCTTTTGCTGCACATAGGGATGATCCTGATCCTTTACGAAGAAGTGCTCGGCATCTTCGCGGAAAGCGTAGCAGCGGTTTACGGAAGGGTTAGCTTCCTGTATGTTCATGGTAATACCTCCGCGGTGCGGAAACTCCCAGGGGTACAGGTTAGTGGTCGGGTAATCGCGCAGGTGTTTAACTTCACGGCCCCGCTCCAATACCAACGTTTTTAAGCCTTTGCCGGTAAGCTCCTTGGCTGCCCAGCCTCCGCTGATACCCGAGCCTATTACAATGGCATCATAAGTATTGGCTTTTACGCTGCCAGTATTCAGGTTAGGCATATTTTGGATGTGTTTTCATTTTACTTACCGGGAAATAACCATTATAACGGCCAGGCACCAGTTCATATACTACCTCGTTAGTCATAAAAAACTTAGAGGTGGTATAACCATAAACCGTTAACTGCTTTACCGTATGATAGAAAGTTTGCAGGTCTGTTTTTGCCGGCTGCTTCTCTAAACCGGTTAGTAACTGTTCGCGCTGCTGAACGGTACACTCGGCAAAGGGCTTATGGTATGTTTTACTGACCAGCGCTCTGAACTGGCTTAAGCCTGACACGAATTCCTTTTGAGTAACAGTTTTATAGCAATCATCCAGCATCTTCATAGCAAAAAGGTGCAGGTGCAGCTCCCTGGCGCCGGGCGTGGTAGTTTTAGGAATAATAGTTTCGGCAATATCAGCGATAAGGGCCTCATCCTGCGCGTTCAAATCAATGGCTTTCAGTGCAATGGATGCTTTGCCATGTTCCTGCAAACACGCGGGCAGCAATAGAGAACCACCTATAACCAAAGCCAGATTTCGTACAGCAATTCTTCTGTTCATAACCGGTTAAAAAACATGAAATCAATTATCACAGCAGCTGAGAAATAGTTACCCGCCGTATAACCGAGGTTTACAATGTTTCAAACTTAATCACTTTTATGATAAAAAACACCTTATTGAGTGTTGTGCGCAAAAAAGTTACAAACAATTTTTTTAATAGCTATCATTTCATAATGATATATTACTTTGAGTGCAATTGTTATATTTATACTAGCTTAATATTTAAACTATATCTTAGCTCGCTGAAAGTTTTATCTGGATTGCTTAAAGTTTTTATATGAAGAAGCGTATATGGAATATATTTGTGCCCGATGCCAATCAGGTATTTTACAATCTTTTTAATGAAGCCACCGCCAATAATATGGCCATTGCCAATACGCTCTACGAAGCATTAGGCGTGGGCACAGCGGCCGACCGTAAACCGCTGTTCAATCAGATTAGCCGTTTAAAAACAACCTCTTCAGAAATAAAGCAGCGGATATTTGCAGCATCGAGCAACGCCTTTGTATCACCGTTTGAGCGCGACGACATGATTGCGCTTGCAACAGCTGTTGATAAGGTATCAAACATGATTGACATTGTTGCACGCCGGATTAACCTGTACGTGGAACACGGCATTACTCCTTATGCCAAGGAATTAGCCGGCGTTATTGCAGACTGCTGCAGAGAAATGGAAAGAAGCATCGAGATGCTTGATAACTTGAAACAGGCAGATCTGATTACAGCATCATGCAACACTATCAAAAATTATGAAAGCTATGCTGACAATCTGTATAATAAGGCCATAGCGCAGCTGCTGGCTCAAGAACAGGATACGCTGGAAGTAATTAAACACACGGAGATATTGGATTCGTTAGAACGTGCCACTGATAAGTGTGAACATGTAACCAAAGTACTGGAAACCATCCTGATTAAAAATTCCTGACAGATATAAGCATATTTATAAAAAAAGCGATGACCTGCTACAGCCATCGCTTTTTTTATAATATGATATCTTGTCAGGATAAGACTATTTCTCCCAGCCCGATCCTTTTTTGGCATCGCCGTTTTTAATGTGTTCCTCTGCCTTTGCTTTGCCCAAAATAGCCGCCATTTTATTGCCATCGCCATCTTTGCCGGTAGCAATATATCTGCCCGATTTTACGTCAATCACCGGGTCAACCATAGGGACGTTTTTAGTTTTGGTTTTTACAGAGTAGGCAGTTATACCACCTGCATGCTCTTTTTTAGCTGCTGCCATAATAAGTTTTGTTTAGTTGTTAGTTAAGTTGTTGAGTTAACACGTGTTAACCCAGTTTGTTTACAGGTTTGAAACTATCGTGCCGATAACCGGTTTATATTAAGCTAATACGTTTAAGCAAACACAATGTTTGTTATATCAAAAGTTTTGTTTCCGCCGGTAATAGGCCATCATTAATATAATCATGCGGTTGTAGGTGCGCAGGCCGGCCGGCTGGTTGTTGATTTTTAAAAACCGGTTATAAAACAGCCCGGTTATAGCCTCTGCCCTGCCCTCATAATGCGACCAGTACAGGCTGTCAGTTTTAAAATCGCTCTTAACTTCTGCCGAGAGTGAGCGCTTCAATTGTTGCTGAGCGGTTGAATCGCGCCTTTTTAAGTAATGCAAAAATTCCTCAACGGCCAGATAATAAGCCGAATACCTGAGCATATGGTTAGCCGAGCGGCTGCCGGCCAGGAAGCCGATAAAGTTGGCTTCGTCTTCACGCGCAAAACCCATCTGGTGGGCCATTTCATGGCAGGCTGTAACCGGCCTGTCAAAAACCGGCATTTCATCATTAACTTGTGCTTCCCCTGTAAAAGGATTGTAATACCCGGAGGTACCCATATAATTCAGTGCCGCAGAAAACAAGGAGGATTTCACCTGCGGCTGCCGGGTTGTGAGCGCTGAATTATATATTCTAAGATCATTTTCAGCGCTAAGCGCTTCAGCGAATATAGCTGAATTAGAGGTTTGGTAATCCGATTTTTGCAGCCGGCTGCGGCACCTGTTCAGGCTGTCTATTAATATGCTGCTGATTTGTTTAGCATCATTCAGCGTATAGCTCTCATCACGAAGATTTAATAACTGTGCTGCAGGCTGCCTGAAATAGTTTAGTCCCCAGCAGAGGTAGAAACACAATAGCATCACTTCGAATAAGGCAAAACCCTTAAGAAGCATTGACTTTGACAAATAAAATCTCTTCTTTACCAGAGATATGATAAACTTTGCAAGGCTGAATAAAAAATAAAATACGAGCGCTGTATAGAACACCTCACCGATGGGAACGGCAATAACGTTAAACAGCAAATGCTGGCTTAACGCAATAACTGGAAAAGCCTTTTGAGCATAAGTTTTTTCGATTACATCCGGGTAGCCCGATATCAGGTACAGGCACAATAGGCAGAAACTCAATATCAGGATAAATGCATAGGCACGTGCCCTTCGCCCGTAATCTTTCAGCATATTACATTTCCCCTGTACCTGCGGCTGTTGAATGATAACGGCTGAATAAATGCAATAATATGATATGCCACTTATTCGTCTTTAATCTCTTCCCAGTAAACTGTTTCCAGAAAGATTCCGTTTGCTACCGCTACTTCCGCTTTAATTACATCTAATTGCTTTCTGATCTGCTCCGGCGACAAATTGTTGTTCAGGGTGTAGTAGTAAATGGCGTTACCGGTCTTGCTGTTGATAAATTTGTAGTGTTTTGAGTCAGTTTCCATAATCGGGTGTATTATTATCAGGCGTACACAAAGAATAATCAGATATTACTATCGCTGCATTAATGATAACCATATGCATATAAATCTGCATTCATGATAAATATATAACGTTATTAACGAAAACTTCATATCATACTGCTATTTTTGAGGTTTTATTAGCAGATGAAGAGATTTCCTAAAAAAAGATTACTGGTTTCAATCATCATCTTATGGTTTATCGTTGCCTACGCAAAAAGTAAACATCACAACCAGCCTTCTGTTTCCGGTAAGCTTAACAAAGCGGAAATGAATGAAATCTCAGGCATAGCAGCATCTTCTCTGTACAGTGATACTTATTACATCCATAACGACAGCGGCGATACCAGCCGGTTTTTCGCCATCACTCCAGACGGAAAGCAGAAAGCTGTATTTTACTTTAAAGGCGATACCCGCGAACGCCTTGGTGTAAAGGATTGTGAAGATATTGCCGTTGGCCCCGGCCCTGCTGCCGGAAAAAGTTACGTTTATTTAGGCGATATTGGCGACAACCATTCGGAACGCAGGTTTCTGACCGTGTACCGCTTTGCTGAGGCGGAACTTAACACAACTGCCGCCAAAAGCGATGTTAATGCGGTTGCCGTAAATCTGAAGTATCCTGACAGCGCTAAAGACGCGGAGACCTTAATGGTTGATCCGTTAGAAAAGCTATTGTATATTGTTTCTAAGCGGCGGGGCAGCGTGTTCGTCTATACAGCTCCGCTATCCTATAAGGCTAATGATACCTTAATGCTTACCCGCAGGGCCGAACTTCATTTCAAAGGCTTTCAGCCGCTGAAATGGATTGTTGCCGGCGATATTTCAAAGGATGGCAGGCAGATATTATTAAAAAGTTATGTGAAGGTATATTACTGGAAACGCAATGGCAACGAACCTGTTTGGGAAACCATGCAGCGCCTGCCCGAAGAACTGCCCTATGAACAGGAAAAGCAGGGCGAAGCCATAGGTTTTGCGCCTGATGGTAAGAGCTATTATACCACCAGTGAAGGCACCAACGCACCGGTATATCATTATCAGGTTCCCTGACGCTTGAATTAATTATTTAACGGTATGAAGGTAGAAATATGGTCGGACATTGTGTGCCCGTTCTGCTACATCGGGAAGCGGCGGTTTGAAGAGGCCCTGGCCGGTTTTGAATTTCGGGATGATGTGCAAATACAATGGAAAAGCTTCCAGCTTAACCCGGATTTAAAAACGGATACAGCCATCAGCCATATTCAATATCTGGCAGAAGCAAAGGGCTGGACGCCGGACTATGCCCGGCAGACAAACCGGCAGCTAACAGAAATGGCTGCCCAGGTTGGTTTGAATTGTAATATGGAGAACGTAGTGATTGCCAACAGTTTTGATGCACACCAATTTGCGCATGCTGCCGCTGATGCCGGTAAAGGCGATGCTGCAGAAGAGTTGCTTTTTGAAGCCTGTTTTACCCTGGGAAGAAACATTGCCGACCATGAAGTGCTGGCCGGGCTGGGCGGGGAGATTGGCCTGGATGCCGCGGAACTGAGGCAACAGCTGGCGGCAAATGAGTACGCAGGCGAAATACAGCGGGATATTTACGAGGCACAGGTACTGAACATCAGGAGCGTACCGTTTTTTGTTATAGATGATAAATACGCCATACAGGGCGCACAGCCCGCAGCACTTTTTTTAGAAACGCTGCAAAAAGCATATACTGAGAAGAACTCAGCAGACTGAACATTTACATTACTTTCAACAGAATGAGTATGGATTGCAGGCGGAAGGGGTAACCTGCAAACGATTGGAAACAAAAATCCCCTGCCTCACAACAGGGGATTTTGCTGCAGCCGGTTAAAGCTGCATAAACCTAAACCTTATCACATTTCAAATATCGGTATCCAGTGTGAAGATTTCATGAATTTACTTTTTAATCAGATTTACACAACCGCTTCAGTAGCTGCTACAGGAATACCGGCTGCTTTGGGAGCCCTGATGGTTCCTGAAGTTTCCTTGCCTCTGTTTGAACGTGCCGTACGTGAAAAAACAGATAAATCACGGTTGAACAAAAATTGAAATAACAGGCGGGTGTAAGATGTATGATAACCCAATTCCTCATAATGACCGCCGCCATAATTTTTTATCTCCGGCAGCTTGTTCCAGGGAATAGAGGGAAAATCATGGTGTTCATTATGATAGCCCACATTTAAGTTTACCAGGTTTAGCCGCCCGTAATAACTTTTGGTTTCCTGCTCGCCATGCGTTAAAAAATGCTCTTGTACCCACCGTGCACCCAGCGGATGCAGACCCACTGAAAAAAAGAAACTGATAATCAGGAACACGATGGCTTTGGTGCCCAGCAGGTAAGCTACCGCAGTAACGAAGGCAATTTCAACTACCCAATTTACCACCGTCCAGCGGTCGAATAGCTTTATTTCCTTGGTTAAACGGAACGGGCGCAGCGCCTGAAACACCGGATAAAAGAGCAGCCACACCGCTTTGCCCAAGCTTGAATTATCAATCAGCCGGGCTTCCCAGCGGAAAGGCATGTCGGCATCGAGCGCTTCAACTCCCTGGAAGGAATGATGTTTAAGATGATATTTTTGAAACGATACTGCGCTGGGGAAAAGCAGCGGTAGGTTAGCTGTTATGCTGGCGAGTATATTTAAGGTCTTGTTTTTGAAAACCAGATTGTGCGAACATTCATGGATACAAACATACAGGGTATGGCAGGCAAAAGCGCCGATACAATAGGCAGCCAGCACATTCCACCACCAGGAAGCATCCTTGAGGATGTAGGCTAACACCAGCTGTACAGCCACGCAACCCAAAATTATTAAAAAGGTGTAAGGGTTGCGGCCAATTAAACTGCGGATTTCGGGATGCTGCTTTAGAATTGTTTTTGTGCGTGATTTGTGAGGCTCGCACTCGTCGGACCACCTGAATGTTTTGTTTTTTGACATCAGTTTAAAATAATTAGAATTTGATTTACTAAAAGTAAAACTGCTTTAGGCTTATGATTATTATTTAATCCCCCTAAGATGCACCTAATAAACAGAATAAAAAAACTTAGGCCATAAAAAAAACCGGCATAATTCTATGCCGGCTTAAAACCATTGATTGGCAGCAGTATTATTTGCGCTGTAAAAGCGCAGCTGTTACAACCATTTTCTTAAAGTGAGCAGCCCTCCGATGGCAAAGCCGGCCAGCCCGGCAGCCTTAATCGCCTTATTACTTGTTTTTGATTTGGAGGTATAGCCGCCCGATATTTTATTGGCTGTGCCGGTAGGCTCAAAAATGCTGCCGTTGGTTACCGGCACCGGCTCGGCATTTTTAAAGTAATGATTCATAAATTTAACCAGCGACCACTGCATAATCTTCGGCGCAATTGCCTGCCCTAAAACGGCCAGGTAAGCCGTGCTGCCAACAAAGGTGCTGTTTTTTGGATGCTGCGCCAGATCCAGAATTGTATTAGCCACCTTTGAGGTTGCCACAACTGGCGGTGCGGGCTTTAACAGCTTGCCGGTATAATTGGCTGCATGCTCGGGGCCGGGCGTATCAACAAATGAAGGGAAAACATCGCAGACATGGATGCCAGGATAATCAAACAGTTCGCTGCGTAAAGCCTGCGAATAGCCCCTCAGGCCAAATTTGCTTGCGGCGTACGCAACAGAGTAAGGCAGCGGCACAAAGCCGCCGATTGAATTTACATTGATGATGATGCCTGTACCCTGCTTCTTGAACCCCGGCAGAACAGCATGAGCGCCGTTAATATACCCCATCAGGTTGGTTTTTATAATTTGATTATGCACCTCAATCGGCACCGAGGTAAAATCGCCCAGGGCGCCTAATCCGGCAACGTTGATCCATACATCTATGCTGCCGCCAAATATACAGGCATCGGTAGCCAGCTGCTTTACGGCCTGCGCCTCGCTCACATCAGTAACTATGGATATAGCCGAAGCGCCCAGCCGGTTACAAACAGCGGTTACCTCATCGAGCGCATCCTTTTGCCGGGCAGCCAGTACCAGTTTGGTGCCATGATTGGCAAAAGCCAGCGCGGTTGCACGGCCGATGCCGCTTGATGCGCCGGTGATAACTACAGTTTGCTTGTTCAGCGGTTTCAGATGTTTAAAGTACTGGCTGGTGATGCTCATAATATTGCTTGTTAGATGATAATCGGGGCTGATGAATGCGCCCTGTAAAGTACACGGCTTCATAATTTTTGTTTTTGGCAAAAATCAAATCCTGCCGGGCGCAGGTGTTCACGTTCACAGAGGTGTGAACACCCGTGAACGTTCATGAACACTGACAGGATGATGGCAGTAAATATTGCAGAGCCTTGTTCCTGGCTGTAATACAAAATATCAAATGCCGCCCCTGCAGCAGGTTTACAATTAATAATCCAGCTTTTTGCAGCAGAATTTATTAACTTTGTGCAGTGTGTATTTTGTACACTTTATATTATGATTACCGGAGCAGCAGAATTACCGCAGAGGCGGGTATTGCGCATTGCCGTAAGCGTGATGTTTTTTTTCGCCGGTTTGGTTTTTGCCAGCTGGGCATCGCGCATTGCGGCCATTCAGCAGCATTTGGGCCTGTCGGATGCGGCGCTTGGCGGCATCCTGTTTGCCGTTCCTGTAGGGCTGATGCTCTCCCTCCCGTTTTCCGGCTGGGTAATTACTAAAATCGGCAGCCGTAACCTCGGCATAGCCGCCTTAATTTCCTATAGTATAATACTGGTGGGCTTGGGGTCGGCGGCAACCACGGTTCAGCTTATTGTATGCCTTGCCGCATTTGGCTTTACCAGTAATGCCTGTAACATAGCGGTTAACACGCAGGCTGTAGCTACCGAGCATTTATATGGCAAGCCCATTATGGCATCGTTCCACGGGGTTTGGAGTCTGGCCGGGTTTACCGGCGCGGGCATTGGCACCCTGATGATTGGCAGCGGCATTCTCCCTGTCTATCACTTTGCTTTCATTACGGTGCTTACGGTATCAGGCGTGTTATTGAGCTTCAGGTATTTGACCAACGACCGGGGCTCGGCCAATGGCAACCCGGCGTTTGCCCTGCCCGACCGTTCACTCATTAAGTTGGGCATCATTGCCTTCTGCTCCCTGATATGTGAGGGCGCCATGTTTGACTGGAGCGTGATTTATTTTAAAAAGGTAATTTTGGCACAGGGCGCCTGGATGGCTGCCGGCTATACGGCCTTTATGTGCACTATGGCAGCAGGGCGCTTTCTGGCCGATTGGTTTGCCCATCGGTTTGGCCTGAAATTCACCCTGCAAATGAGCGGACTGTTAACGGCAGCAGGCTTAATCACTGCTGTGCTGTTTCCACATCTGTACACCGCCATTGCAGGTTTTTTACTGGTTGGCTTTGGCGTTTCGTCAGTAGTGCCTATGGTTTACAGCGCTGCAGGCAAATCAAAAACCATGGCGCCGGGCGTTGCCCTGGCAGCCGTATCAACCATTGGGTTTGCAGGTTTTCTGGTAGGGCCGCCGGTTATTGGTTTCCTGGCCGGGGCGTTTAGCCTGCGGGTATCGTTTACCCTTATTGCGGCCATGGGCCTGTGCGTGGCAGGCATATCAACCAAAGCGAATATATAGCGTTGCCGGGCACTGCTTTACAGATGCCTGCCGGTATTCAAATCGGCATCCGTAGGGTTAATAACATAATCATGCTCCTCAGCGCCATTCCTCAAAATAAATTTCAACCGCTCCTTCGGCTGGTTAACGTCCAGCGAAAGCGTGGCCAATACATCGGGCAGGTTTTCCATGATGGTGCTTATGGTATTGCCGGCGGGTATATTAATCAATATATCATCGCCATGCGGCCCGATCTTCCAACCGGGCACCCGGGCATTATTCAATATTTCAATCCACTTTTCCTGATAAGCATTCATGCTGATAATTTTATACTTTAAAGCTGATTTGCAGGTAAAAGTTTTAACGTAAATACTGTTCAGCCAGGCAGGCAACCATTTTGAGGCAGTAATAAAGAATTTTCCGCTATGGAATTATCTGCTGAAAAAAGCTTATACCACCGTTTTGAATAATGGCCTTCAGTAAAATTTCAACCAATCAGTTAGCATAACTTATTCAGGCATAATTTTAACTAACAAACGGAAGGTATCTATGCCTTCCGTTTGCTGGTTAATTTATTTGGTCAGGAATTTATAGATGGTCGTCGTTTTGTAAGTTTCGCCCGGCTTCAATTCTGTAGTTGGAAATGATGGCTGGTTGGGCGAATCCGGGTAATGCTGAGTTTCCAGAGCGAAGGCTGTACGGTAGCTGTCTTTGATGCCGTTTTTGAAGGTAAAGTCGCCTTTCATAAAGTTACCGGTATAAAACTGTACTCCGGGCTGGTCGGTGTAAACCTCCATTTTGATATGGCTCTTGTCACCCTCTACCGTGATGGATGGCTTTTGTAAATCGTGGTTTTTTAACACAAAGTTATGATCGTAACCTTTGGCATCAATTAACTGGATCGACCCCTCACCTATCCTTGAGCCGATAGCCGCCGGTTTTCTGAAATCGAATGGTGAATTTTCTACAGGCATCAGTTTTCCTGTGGGGATTAATTTGTTATCAACAGGCGTAAAGCTATCGGCATTGATGGTTAAGATATGATTCAGAATAGTACCGCTGCCGCAGCCGTTTAAGTTAAAGTAAGAATGATTGGTAAGATTTACAACCGTTGGCTTATCTGTAGTTGCGTTGTAAGTTATTTTCAAGGCATTATCATCAGTCAGTTCATAGGTTACCTTAACCTTTACGTTACCCGGGAAGCCTTCCTCACCATCTTTTGACAGGTAATCCAGTTCCAGCGTTTGAGCGTTAACCTGTCTGGCATCCCATACATGGCTGTCAAAACCGGTTTTGCCGCCATGCAAGGCATTGGGGCCGTTGTTGGCAGGTATGGTATAACTCTTACCCTCAAGCGTAAACTTGCCGTTGGCAATGCGGTTGCCGTAACGGCCTATCAATGCACCATAGTAATTGCTGGCCGATTTTTGATACCCGTCAATATCATTAAACCCGGTAACTACATCTACTTTGCGCCCATCAGCCGCAGGCACAAGCAGGCTTACCAGCCGGCCGCCAAAATTGGTAATGGCCGCTTCGGCGCCGCTATTGTTTTTCAGGTAAAATAAATCAGTTTGCTTGCCTTCCATATTATGCCTGAAGCCATCGGCCCTGGGCAAAACTCCTGCTGTGTTAGTCATATTTTTATGGTTTGATGATGTACAGGCCGCCTGCAGTAAGCCAATGGCCAGTGTGCCGGCGATAAGCCGGGCAAAATACTTTTTGTTTTTCATGGTTGTGTATCTCATTGGTTAAGTTATAATGGCTGCAAGTTATAAACTTGATAAATAATTGCCGGGCCTGACGTGATAATATTTGACAGTAAAATGTAGGTATAAATTTCGGGTTCGGGTTTAGTGCCTTATTTTTGCATGGCCAAACCCAATTACCTGTCATTATCGTATATGGCGTTTAGCTGCCATCCGGCAAACAAGAATTAAAAGAATTTGTAGTGTGTACAGTAAATAAATATACGCTCAGCATTACAGCATTACAACTCAATTGATGGAGAATACGAACAGTGATATAGTAATACCTCATAAATCATCATTTAAACGGCGTTTTATCAGCACCTTTTCGGGAGTTTATGATGTTTACCTGTTCATTGTCCGGTTCTTTAAAGAGGCGTTCATTCCGCCTTATGAGTTTAAGGAGCTTATTAATCAATGTTACCAGGTCGGCGTACGATCGCTGGCGCTGATTACACTGACCGGCTTGATTGTAGGTTTGATTTTCACCAAGCAGTCGCGCCCGTCCCTGTCGCAGTTCGGGGCTACCTCTTGGCTGCCGTCGCTGGTTGCCATTGCCATTATGCGGGCGCTGGCCCCGCTGATTACCGCCCTGATATCGGCCGGGCGCGTTGGTTCAAGCATCGGCGCCGAGCTTGGCTCCATGCGGGTAACCGAGCAGATTGATGCCATGGAGGTATCGGGCACCAAGCCGTTTAAATACCTGGTGTGCATCAGGGTTATTGCCACCACCATCAGCATACCCGTTTTAGCCATGTATGCCGCCTTTGTGGCTATGCTGGGCGGTTACCTCAATGTATCGCAAAATGAGGGGACAAGCTACAGCACTTTTATTCAGCAGTTTTTTCAGCCCCTTACTTTTATTGATTTTGAATCGTCATTCATCAAGTGCCTTGTGTTCGGCTTTACGGTGGGCATGGTAGGCAGTTATAAGGGCTGGAACTCTTCGAGCGGTACAGCCGGTGTAGGTAAAGCGGCCAACTCGGCGGTGGTTACTGCTATGTTCCTTGTATTTATTGAGGAAATTATTATTGTACAGATAACCGGCTGGTTCCGTTAATAGCAACTATGGCAAAGCAACATACCAATATAGATTTCAACAATTCCGTTATTAAAATAAGGGATTTGAAAAAATCGTTTGGCGATTACCATGTACTGCAGGGCATCGACCTGGATCTGTATCAGGGCGAAAACCTGGTGGTGCTGGGCCGTTCGGGTACCGGTAAATCGGTGTTAATTAAAATCATATCCGGCCTGCTTGGCGCCGACAGCGGCGATGTTAATGTGCTGGGCTACAACATGAATAACATTAGTTCCCGCGATTTGCAGGAGCTGCGCAAGCGTATCGGCTTTTCGTTTCAGAACAGCGCCCTGTACGATAGTATGACGGTTAAGGACAATCTGGAATTTCCGCTGGTACGCAACAGTAAAAACCTGCGGCGCAAGGAAATCAACTCTATGATAGAGCGTGTACTGGATGCCGTAGGCTTAGGCCAGACCATCAACCAGATGCCTGCTGAACTATCGGGCGGCCAGCGCAAGCGCATAGGCATTGCCCGCACATTGATCCTCCGGCCTGAGATCATGCTCTATGACGAGCCTACCGCCGGCCTCGACCCTATTACCTCCATTGAAATTAATAATTTAATTAACCGCGTTCAGGAGCGCTTTCACACTTCTTCCATCATTATTACGCACGATTTAACCTGCGCCAAAAATACCGGCGACAGGGTTGCGATGCTGCTCGATGGCCAGTTTAAGCGCCAGGGCACTTTTGATGAGGTTTTTGATACCGATGATGAACGCGTAAAACATTTTTTTGAATATAACTTTATCCAGTAAGTAATGAGTAGTACAAATAACAGCCGTGCAGCTTTTGTAGGCTTTTTTATAGCAATAGGTTTATTGATTCTGATAGTGGGCATTTTCACGCTTGGCGGTCAGCAAAAAACCTTTGTGAAGGGCTTGCATATTACGGCAAGGTTTAGTGATGTTTCCGGCCTGATCAAGGGCAACAACGTTTGGTTTTCGGGCGTAAAGGTGGGCACCATCCGGAAGATTACTTTTTCGGGTGTTCATCAGGTAGATGTAGATTTCAACATTGAGGAATCTGTACAAAAATATATTCATAAAAACTCAGGCGCCCGCATCAGTTCAGAGGGTTTCATCGGCAACAAGATTATAGTGATAGACGGCGGCACTGCTGATGCGCCGGTTATTCAAAGCGGTGATCTCATCAAGGCTGATAAAATGCTTTCTACTGATGATATTATGAAAACCCTGCAGCAGAATAATCAAAACCTGCTCACCATTACCGGCAACTTTAAAAAATTAAGCGGTGACATTATTAACGGCAAAGGCCTGGTGGGCGAAATGCTTACCGACTCGTCTTTAGCTTTAAAATTCAGGGGGATAGTACAAAACCTGCAAAGCACCACGCAAAGCACACAGCGCATGGCTGCTGCCCTCGGCCAGTTCAGCGGCAAAATCAATACTAAAGGCGGCCTGGCTGATCAGTTACTGACCGACACTACGGTTTTTTCTAAACTGCAAACATCGGCTAACCAGTTACAGGCCGCTACCTCAAAGGCTGGCGCTGTAGCCGATAACCTGAAGACGGCGAGCAACAAGCTCAACAGTTCGGATAACGCGCTGGGCTTATTGCTGAACGATCAGCAAACTGCAAGCCAGATTAAAGCCACTGTAGATAATTTACAACAAGGTTCGGTTAAACTGAATGATGATCTGGAAGCGGTGCAGCACAATTTTCTGCTCAAAGGCTTTTTCAAAAAAAGAGCCAAGGATGAGCAAAAAATCAAGGAGCTCGATTCACTGCACATAGCGCCTAAAAAAATTAAGGTAAAAAATTAGAAAGCTACATTTATGCAAAAAGGGATTTTGTATTATTTACAAAAGCCCTTTTTTATTAGCGGGAAGTTATGTTATCGCCTCGTTATTGCAGTACGTCGTACGGGGTAAGCATTACGCCCTCCGGGTTATTGGTAACCCCTGTGGCATAAGTATCATCACCTACAAATAATTTTTCATTGTCAATAATAATATGGCGGCCGCTAACCCAAAAGTCACCCTTAATAATAAATACGGCTTCGGGGTTCTGCGCCCGTATTTCGTTGTTGATATGGCTTTGTAAATTCTTAAAGTCGCCTTCGGCTAACTGAATTACCTCCAGCAAAATTTCTTTATTTTCCTTAAAAATGTTGACCTGGTTATCCTTAACCTGTACCTGATAGCCACCGGGTTCCTTGATAACATTGTTATTGATCGTGAGGGGATCGCCGTTATCTGGAGCTATGCTGGCATCAATCACTAATTTTTTATCATTGGAGTCGTGCCTTTTACCGGGCTGATAGGTAAGGATTTTTAAAAATTCGGTCTGGCTGTCATTATCGGCATAACTTACCGTTTTTTGATGGCTGATATATACATTGGTAGCCAAAATGAATGCGTATGTCATAGCAGTGGTTTGAGTTGCGTTTATGCAATCATTAATAACGCTTAGCTCCAAAATGTTTGCCCTACCGAATAATTTGTATGCCGCTGACAGCTGCTCTCAGGGAGCTATGGCTTGCAAAAAGCGCAGTACGGCATAGGTAGATAATTGTCCGCCCGGTCCGTTTAAATGATAATCAAACCCATGCGTTGCCCAGGGCAGCGTAAGCAGGTAATGCCTTACACCTTTTTTCTGTAAGCAGGCGCTTAATCTGATGCTGTGCTGGTAGGCAACCAATACATCATTTTGCCCGTGAATCATTAAGGTAGGCACGGTTTTTTCACTCACAAATTCAACAGGCGAACTTTCCATATAGCTGGCCGGTACTTGCCGGTAACTGCCGCCCAGATATTTTTCCATTACCAGCCTCGAATTCATCACCAGCGGATTTGCCGGTACTGAATATCCCCAAACCATATCTGCCGGGCCATAAAAATCTATTACGCCCCTAATGCCCTCGTTAGCCAGGGTATAAGCAGCCAGTAACGCAATCTGCCCCCCTGCCGACCTGCCCAGCAATATAAATTTGCCGGTGTCAATGTTCAATCTTTCAGCATTGTTATGCAGGTAACGCAGGGCCTGCTGCACATCCTGTACCGGGGCCGGATTTTTGTAACGAGGCGCTAAACGGTAATTGATGGCGGCTGCATGGTAACCCTGCGCTGCCAGATAGCTGTTCAATTCAGGCAATTGGCCGCTGTCGCCGCTGCTCCAGGATCCGCCGTGAATGATAACGACACAGGGGCGCTTGTGCTTTGCCTTAGCCCTGTAAAAATCGAGTGTTAAAGCGGTATCCGTATATTTTACATATTCCAGCCGCTCAAAGTTCAGTTGAGGCGCTTTGGCAAACAGTTTGCCAAGGCTGAAAGGATTATTGCCCGTCACCTTTGAATTACTAATGTTAAACGCTTTATTCAATTCTTCGGGCAGGTGTTTACTGATATAAAAAGAGTTTACAATGGGTACAAGCAGCAGAATAATGGCCGTTACACCCGCAATGGTGCCAGGTAGGTTTAATCTGCTTGCCCGGAGGCCGCCTAATACAATAATCAGGGTTAACAGGATAAATACCCAGCTGAATTCTGATACCAGGATTGCTGCCAGCCAGAGCGGAAAGGCAGGCGCTTTGAACACTGTAAGTAACGAAAACAGCAGCAGTATAACGAGCAGGATAAAGCGTATCATCAACTATAATAAATTTTTATAAAGATATATTAATGGTACGCAATGCTATAAGTTTGGCATCCGCAATAAATTAAATTCTTATATTCAGCAAGGCAACACATTGAGACCGATTCCATGAACAAAGAATTATATCTTCTGATCTGTGCCCTGTTTCCTTTGCTGGCATCGGCACAAATTTTTACCGGCCGGGAAGTTAAACGTTTTGAGGCGCAGGCAAAACAGGTAACCATTCTGCGCGACAATTGGGGCATACCGCACATCTATGGTAAAACTGATGCTGATGCCGTGTTTGGATTAATGTATGCACAATGCGAGGAAAACTTTAAAGGCGTTGAAAGCAATTATCTTTACCAGTTAGGCAAACAGGCGCAGGCCGGTATAAAAAACTCATTATATACCGATGTGCAGCTGCAGCTGATTGCTGATAGTACAGATGCCATCAGAGAATATAAGGCAAGCCCTGTATGGTTTAAAAAGCTGATGGATGCCTTTGCTGATGGGGTTAACTTTTATTTGTACAGGCACCCCGAAACCAAGCCGCTGGTGCTTACCCGTTTCAAACCCTGGTATGCGCTTATGTTTACCGATGGCAGTGTGGCCGCCACCAGTACAGGCGGCATCACATTGAATGAAACGGAACAATTTTATAGTGACAGCGCACAGTTAATATCAGCCGTTACAGAACAGCATCATGAAGCCCCGGAAGACAAGGTGTTTGACCGGGAAACCGGCTCAAACGGATTTGCCATAAGCCCTCATAAATCTGTTTCCGGCCATGCCATGCTGTATATCAACCCGCATGTGCCGTTTTACTTCCGGTCCGAAGTGCAGATAGTCAGTGAAGAGGGGCTGAATGTTTACGGCGCTGTAACCTGGGGGCAGTTTTTTATTTATCAGGGCTTTAATGCGCATTGCGGATGGATGCATACGTCGAGCAATGCCGATGTAGCCGATTTGTATGCAGAAAAGGTGCAGAAAAGAAACGGCAGGTGGTTTTATGAATATGATGGCCGCCTGAGGCCAGTGATTACGCGCCGGCTCGTCCTCTGTCAAAAGGAGGGCAATGCCTTGAAACAGATTGTAAAAACCGGTTACTATACCCATCATGGCCCGGTGATGGGCAGCCGCAACGGGCGATGGCTTGCATTGAGGGCCTGTAACCGATCGTACAATGCGCTGCTGGAATCGTGGCTGATTACTAAGGCTGCAAACTTTAATCAGTACAAGAAGGCAATGAACCTGTTGGCCAATACTACCAATAACACTGTTTATGCGGATGATAAGGGCAATGTAGCATTCTGGTATGGCAATTTTGTTCCGAGGCGAAATGCAGCATTGGATTGGACACAGCCGGTTGACGGGAGCACCTCAACAACCGAATGGCAGGGCATACATGCTTTGAATGAGATTGTGCAGGTTATCAATCCAAAATCCGGCTGGATACAAAACTGCAACTCCACCCCTTTTGCGGCTTCGGGCGCAAGCAGCCCATCAGGCAAAAATTATCCGGCTTACATGGCGCCCGATGGTCAGAATTATCGTGGAGTAAGAGCCATGCAGTTGTTGAATACGCCTGGCAAGCTAACCATAAGTGAGCTGACAGAAATAGGTTACGACCGCTACCTTACGGCTTTTGATGTGCTACTGCCTGCGCTCTTTAATGCTTACAGCCAGGCGCCTGATACCGCAAAGCAGAAATTAAAGCCGGTAATTGATACTTTGCATCATTGGAACCGAACATCCGGCATCAATTCCATAGCTACCACGCTGGCTGTGGAATGGGGCACATTAATGTTTAACCAACTTCCTCGTGCAGTATCTGCCGAGGCCGGTACTTATCAGACCAAACGGGTTGAGCAACTGGTAAGCACCATGGCGGCACAAAAACAGTTAACATTATTGAGTGAGGCCACACAAAACTTGCAGAAAAAGTATGGAAGCTGGCAAATGCCCTGGGGTAATATTAACCGCTACCAGCGCCCCGCCGATGGCATGTTTAACGATGCCGGTGCAAGCCTGCCTGCACCGGGCGTTGCGTCAACCTTCGGGCAGCTGCCCTCATTTGTGAGCAAAACGCAGAATACTGTGAAACGTTATGGATATTCAGGCAACAGCTTTATTGCCGTAGTTGAATTCGGAAACAGAATCAGGGCTAAGTCACTGATTACCGGCGGACAATCGTTCAATCCGCAATCCGGCAACTATACCAATCAGGCACAGATGTATCTTGACGGAAAGTTTAAAGACGTATTATTCTACAAACCGGATGTTTTGAAACACATGAAAATGAAATACCACCCCGGCAACGGCAGTATTGCCCTGTGATTATACCTGCTGCAACATAAAATCTCCGCTATAAATAATTTTGCTTCACTGTATCTTTAATTAAAACAATTCGTTTAATAATAGTATTTTATAATTACATTGTCATATTATGATTGTACTTCTACTTATTAAAAGTAATTAATCAGGCGATGGGTAAGTATGTATTTTTAACGGCAATTTCTTTTCTGTACTTTGTTTGTGTAAGTGCAACCACCAATACCTCCGAGTGTGATCGGGTGTGCGGTAAATGGATGTCGGCCGAAAAAAATCTGATCGTACAAGTTTACAAAGACGGCATTGATTTCAAAGCCAAAGTGGTTTGGTTTGATGATGCCGACGACCCCAACAGGCCGATGGACACCCGGACGGATGACAAAAATCCGGACAAGGCACTCAGAAACCGTAAGCTGATTGGCATGAACGTTTTAGAAGGACTTATTTATGTACCTAAATCCAATTCCTGGGAGAACGGGCAGATCTATGATGCTAAATCAGGGCGCAAGTGGAGCTCATCCGCTTACATCAGCGATAACGGCGACCTGAAAGTTACAGGTTACTGGCATTACAAATTCATCGGCAAAACCATGACGTTTACCCGTGTTAACGGTTGAACATTACCCGAAATCCTGGTTAGGCGAAAGTCATCATACGTTGTACATGTTGCCCTCAGTATCAGGCATGCTGAGCTAATACCTGCCTCAGCTGTGCTGCCTGTATAACGCCGCTCTGCCGCCATTTTGATTGCCCGTTTTTAAACAGCATCAAAGTGGGTACGCTTTGCACATGATAAGCCTGGGCCACCGCCGGGTTTTTATCAATATCTATTTTCAGTATGGTAACGTTGTCGCCCACCGTGTCTTTTACCTGTTTTAGTATG
Organism: uncultured Mucilaginibacter sp.; assembly: GCA_964241965.1. Lineage (GTDB taxonomy): Bacteria > Bacteroidota > Bacteroidia > Sphingobacteriales > Sphingobacteriaceae > Mucilaginibacter. The sequence goes on along the minus strand of CAXTAP010000018.1, from coordinate 15,236 downwards.
GGCGCCATCATTTTACACGGGCCGCACCATTCCGCCGAAAAATCAATGAGTACCGGTTTGCCCGAATTAATGAGTTCATTAAATGCTGCCATCGCGTTTATAATTTAATACCTTTTTATAACGCTTAATTTGAAATTACGTTTTAGCAACATAGCAGTATTAAAAATACCGGTCGGCAGTAAGCCCATAGGTAAAGAGGGTATTTTCGCTGCGTGTACGGTTCATTCTGTTATATACCAAAGCCGAGGTAAGGCTCAGCCACTTATTCAGCTTAAAGGCAAAGGAGATATTTGAGCGTATAATGTAATCACTTCCCCTGCTGAAAGAGTTTTGCAGAAAATCACTGCTGCTAATGGTCAGCAAATTACGGATGATAAACCTGAACTGCAGCCGCAATGAATTACGGTAGGCATGGTAATCATCATGCGTAGTATCATTTAAAAATAAATCGCTCCTGTCATACAATACGCCATCGCTCAAATTCAGGGAGGCATTCTTGCGGTCTAATATCTTATAGGCCACTCCTAAACCTGCCAGCAGCTGGTTATTGATTTTGAGTGAATAACTGGTATTGTAATTAGCCAGCCCCCAGTAATAAAAGTGAGGAAAGGTTTTGTATAAATCGAAGTTTAAATAAGATGAATAATCGTTATTGGTGAGGCTGCCGTTCGACCGGCCATAAACCCAGGTATTGGTGCTGTTCAGCAGCATATCCTGCTTTTTTACCTCAAACATCAGCCCGTTGTTAAGCAGGTACGAACTGCCGTTATCGGCTTTATTGATAGAACCGGCCGAATTATAGCTGGCACGGTAATGCGTAGTATCATTAAACTGCGCTTTCACTGCCAGGCCAATGCCTGTTAACAGCAGCAGCAGCAAATATTTGATGGCAGGCATTGGCTTTTTAATAATGCATTCAGCCAATCATCAACAAATCTTCATCATCCGTCAGGCTTAGCTGAATGCTGTCGGCCCCTGCTATACCCTCAATGGAACCCCGGATATGCGATGCGCTCAGCAGCACCTTCTCCAGCTGCTTCTCGCGCGACTTCCACATTTTTTCCATCGCCTCGCGCTCTCTGATGATGGACATGCGCATACTCATAAAGCCCTCGCGCAGCGCTCTCCACTGCTCCGAAAATTCGTTGCTTACCAGATAATCATACAACAGCTGCATTTTGTCTCCCTTGTTTTCCTGAGCACGTACAATGTTTGATGTTTTTATTACACAATCGCGCAGAATGTAAGAGACCGGCTTAATCTCCTCAAAGGAACAGATCCAGACCCCGTCCTTCTCACCAAAGCAATCCATTTCCCTGGGATAGCACTGCGTAACAATTACGGCTACATCAGCGCCGGTGTTGCGCATATCCTTTTTCAGTTTTTCAATCCACTCTACGGAAAACTCCTTGGTACGCTTACTCTCATAGATTATACGGCCGCACTCCTGCCCGAATTGGTTACGTACCGTTTGGATACAATCGGCGCCGCGCACGCCCTTACCTACCTCATTCACAACATCGAATGGAAAGTAGCCGCGCAGCAGTTCCTCCAGAATAAGCTCCTGCACTTCGCCCTGCAGCTGCATAGAACCCTGTTCGGCCCTGCGCTTCATCTCTTCGGCCAGTTTCTTCTGGGCATCCAGCTGCATTTCCAGTTCCTTCACTTTAAGCTGATAATCCGAATCTTTGATGTTGAAACGGTCGGCTTCCTGTTTCCTGATCTGCTCAGTCAGCTCGTTACGCTGCTCCTGCAGTTTGCGCTGGGTAATAATTTCAAGCTCCTGCTCCCGTTCATCGAGGCGCTGCTGATTTTTTAAATATTCAAGCTCCTTTTGCCGGGCCGCCCGCAGTTTTTCTTCCGATTCCCTGGCGGTATTATTCAGCAGCTGCAGCTGGTTTTCATAATCCGATGCGATAGAGAGACGCAGGGTTCGCTCCATATTTTCCTGCAGCTGCTTTTTTTCTTCGGCAAGCCGCTGCTCAAACTGGTTTTGCTGAGCCTTTTGGCGGGCGGCAAACTCCTCTTCCTTTTTACGGAATTCATCTTCCTTCTTTTGCTTAAAGCTCTGAACCTCAGCCCTCAGCTGCTTCTTATACTCCTCATTCATTACTTCCTCCATCGGGAAGCCATGATTACACTTAGGGCATTTTACTTCAGTAGCCATAATAGCCTGTTGCTTGGTTAAACTATTTTAAAGTTAAAGTAAATGATTTTAAGGAAGCAGTTAATTTTACCAACACTTTTAGCCGGCAAATGTGAGTAAGTTTAGCTTACGCCAATGTTTCGGTTATGTTTTATTTATGAAGTATATGACAGATGTTACCGGGCAGGCCATTAAGGACTACTATGAGCAGCGCCCGCCCGCCAAACTATGGATTTATAATAAGTATGGCCCCAGAGAGGAAATGCCGGTTGAAATCTATTTCAGGGATGAAACCTTAATGCCTGAACTTGAACTGAGGGCGCTGCATTGCTGCAAAGGAAATATACTGGATATAGGCGCCGGCGCCGGAAGCCATGCGCTGTTGTTACAGCAACAGGGCCATAAGGTTACGGGGCTTGATGTTTCGCCGTTATCGGTACAGGTTATGCAGGCACGCGGACTGGTGAAGGCGGTTTGCGCTGATATATTCTGTTACCGGCAGGAAAAATTTGATACACTGCTGATGCTGATGAATGGCATTGGCCTCACTGGTTCCCTTGAGCGGCTAAGGCTATTTTTGCAACATGCCAAAGGCCTGATTGATGTTGAAGGGCAGATTTTATTAGATTCATCAGATGTTGCTTACCTGTACCGGAATAAACCGCTGCCTACAGGCAAATACTACGGAGAAATTGCCTATCAGTATAGCTACAAATCAAACAAGACAGACTGGTTCAGCTGGCTGTATGTGGACAAGGATACATTGGAGAAAGTAGCCGGTGACGAAGGCTGGCAATGCAGTATTTTGCATGAAGACAGCCATGACCAGTACTTAGCCAGACTAACCTTACTGCATGCCTGATCACCGGACAGCTTCAGCAGGGTTTTGGTTAAACATAGCTGCCAGGCTGCTGTAAAGCTCGGGATGCTTTGAGGCAAACTGTTCCGGCTTTTCAAAAAAGTATTCGGCGGCTACGGCCAGAAATTCCGCTTCGCTGGTTAACGCATAGGGATTAATATCTGATTTGCCTGCTTCCATCCGGTGCATTTCCTGATGAATCATTTTTAACCAAGGCAAAGCGTTGTTTTGATCCACCAGATTTTCCGGAACACCGTCTGTTGCCCCGTCAGTTTTATCCAGCAAATGCACAAATTCATGAATACCGGTATTTTCCTTGCCCGAGTTTTTTGAAAACCCTTTAACTAAAGCCGCTTTTGACAGCAGCATCTGCCCGTTCATAAAACCAGAGCCAACCATACCCATAATGTTGCGGTTCCGACCCTGTTCCTCAAACTGAAAATCATTGTTAAAGGCATCCGGATAGAGAATTACGCTGGTTAAATTCGGATAATTCCAGCCTTCAAAATTGATAATAGGTATCACCGCGCTTGCAGCAACCATTATCCTGTCTGCATCTGTAAGCGCAAACCCCACCCCTTCTATCGTTACTGCGCCCAGAAAGTCGCTCACTTTTTGCACAAACCGCTGCTGCAATGCAGGCGCCGATTTTTTGTAGTAAGGAATATGCTCGTCAAGCAACTGCCCGTAATCGGCGCCTGTGATTTTAGCAACGGGTTTTTCGCGCTTTCGCCCTGATATGAAGAATACGGTTAAGGCAATTATCAGTATGGCCACTATCAATGCTGCAATCATTATGATATAATATGCTGAACCAACATTGGTTCAGGCTCAATGTTTCAAGCCCTGGTGGTTATTCAACCCCATGAACCCGCATGGACAGCACATACACCGCTTTTGAAGCCGTTATAAATAAGGTGCTCTTGTTTTTGCCGCCAAAGCATAAGTTGCCCGTCCAGGGCTGTGCAATGGTAATATGAGCCAGCTTTTTACCTTGCGGGCTTACAATGGTAACCCCATTCCCTGCCAGGTACAGGTTACCCCTGTCATCCAGCGTTATACCATCTGCACCCTGATTGAAGAACAGTGTTTTATCAGTGATATAACCATCCTTTGCGATGCTGTATTTATAAGTTTTATTTGCCTGTATATCAGCAATGTATAAGTATTTTCCATCAGGTGTACCTACAATACCGTTAGGTTTCTGTAAATCGCCTGCCAGCAAAACCAATGTTTTGCTATTGTTCAGCAGGGCATAAACCCGCTGACTGTCTATTTCAGGTTTTGTTCGTTTCCAGTACGGGCGCTGATAGTACGGATCGGTAAGGTAAACATTACCGGCCGGGCTCACCCAAACATCGTTAGGCCCGTTGAGCCGCCGGCCCTGGAAAGACCTAACCAGTATTTTAACTTTGCCTTGCGGGTTGATTGACCATAGCTGATTTTGTTCATCGGCGCAGGCAATCAGATTGCCTGCAGTATCAAAATACATTCCGTTTGCACGTCCGGCAGGGCTTTTAAACAATCGCAGTTTGCCGGCAACCGAATATATCCATATCCGGTTATTGGGCTGGTCGGTAAAATAAACATTGCCGGCCTTATCTGTCGCCGGCCCTTCCGCAAAGGCAGACTGTGCAGACAGCAACCGGGGCCTGGCCTGATTGGTTACAAATAAAGAAGCCGAATCATTTTCAGCAGTATCAGCGGGCATTTTAAGCAGCCCGTGATAAGCTTCGCTTTTTTGTGATGGAAGGATGACCTTGAATATCAACAGCAGAATTATACAGATCTTTGGGCAGTTCATTAAATTATAAACATTGATCAAACTTACTCTAAACACAAATATCGCTATATTGTATTTTCCAAATGTATTCAAAAGAACAGGCATCGGCGCTGAGGCAGGCATTCTGGACCACCTTTGGCCAGTATATAGCCCCTCAGCTTTCGGCCGACGGATTAAGAACAAACTGGATCAACTATAAAACGGGCGTTAAACACCTTAATTTCAGAATGATTGCCGAGGGCAGCTATGCCGAAATAGCCATCGAGCTCACTCATGCTGATGCCGGCATACAAGAAATTTATTTTGAACAGTTCAGAAGTTTAAGATTAATCCTGGAAAACGCGCTGGATGAAAGCTGGGAATGGCAGCTGCATGCTGTTCATGACCATGGAAAACTGATCAGCAAGATATCAAAAAGCATTAAACCGGTTAGCATTTATAATCGCGCTGACTGGCCTGCACTTATATCATTCTTCAAACCACGCATCATTGCCCTCGATGATTTCTGGAGTTCGGCTAAGTACATTTTTGAAGCGCTGCAATAAAATCTGAATATTCATTACACAATTCCATTGCCGCTTGTTTACGGAAGTATGGTACATTACATATTCATGATGGTGTTCGCAGCTGCCATGCATCAGAGCAGCAACAAACGTTTGCTGCTGATTTATGCTGACAAAAGCACTAATCCCCAATTGACGGAACAACTGGCGCTGTTGAACGCCGACAGGGCCGGGTTGCTGGAAAGAAACGTAACAGTTGAGACCATAATGCTGGACGAAAACCAAAAAAGCTTTAAAAACCGCCATGTTAAAGGCCCATTTAACGTTATACTGATCGGGAAGGACGGCGGCGAGAAGCTGAGGACACAGCACATATTAACACTCAGCAAGCTTTACAGCACTATTGATGCCATGCCCATGCGGCAGGATGAGATGCGGCGCCATTAAATGCGGCTGCAATGCAGCATCAGTTAAATCAACGGCATTTTACTTATCTTTGCGTGTTTTTAGCTAAAATGTAAGTATATGCCCGAGTTATCATTAGTAATAACCGTACTGAATGAAAAAGATAACATTAAGCCGCTGGTTGCCGAGATCAGGTCGGCGCTGTCATCTTTGGATTATGAAGTTGTATTTGTAGATGATGGCTCGGAAGACGGTACGCAGCGGGAAATTAATTCATTTAATGATGACCGCATAAAGCTGGTTGATCTGCGTAAAAATTACGGGCAGAGCACGGCCATGACAGCCGGGATAGATTACACCACCGGCGAATACATAGCCCTGCTGGACGGCGACTTGCAGAATGACCCTAATGACATTCCATCGATGCTCAGCAAGCTGAAGGAGGAGGACTGGGATGTGGTTGCGGGCAACCGGGCTAACCGGCAGGACGGTATGTTTCTGCGAAAGATACCCAGCAAAATTGCCAATGCCATTATCCGTAAAATGACCGGCGTTTACTTTAAGGATTACGGCTGCACACTGAAGATATTTCGCCGCGAAATTGCAGAGAACCTGGGTTTATATGGTGAACTGCATCGCTTTATTCCGGTTTTGGCCAAGCTGCAGGGTGCACGCATCACCCAGGTTGATGTAACGCATCATGCCCGTATTCATGGTACATCCAAATATGGCATTAACCGGACTTTCAAGGTAATCAGCGATTTGATGCTGATGGTATTCTTCCGCAAGTATATTCAAAAGCCTATGCACCTGTTTGGCAGCGTAGGTTTTGTTTCCTTGTTTTTAGGTATTCTCATTAATTCTTACCTGCTTTTGCTGAAAATACTGGGCCATGATATTGGCGGGAAACCGCTGCTCATATTAGGGTTAATCTTTTTATTAGGAGGGGTGCAGTTAATCACGCTGGGCATTTTAGCAGAAATCAATGTGCGTACCTACTTTGAATCGCAAAACAAAAAAACTTACCAGGTGCGCAAGGTTTATACCGGCGGTAAGGTAACTGTGGCGGAGCCGGTTGCTGTTTAATATTGCTGCAGCCCATGACCTTGCTCAAAGTCAGGACGTTTTTTTATGACGGCAAATTATTGCTGCTCATTGCTTTATGCATCATCAGCTATTTCTTCAATTTAGGTAAAAATCCGATTTATATACTCGACGAAGCTAAAAATGCTCAGTGCGCACGCGAAATGCTGCAAAGGCACGATTGGATAGTGCCCACCTTTAACCAGCAGCTCAGAACAGACAAACCGCCGCTTCATTATTTCTTTATGGCGGCGGCTTATCAGATTTTTGGCATTACCGCTTTTTCAGCCCGTATTTTTTCGGCGGTTTGCGGTTTGCTTATCTTGTTAGCTACCTACCGCTTTACATTGCTGTACACCAACCGGAGCACCGCATTTTTAAGCGGCCTTGTTTTGTTATCATCCTGGCAGTTTAATTTCGAGATGCGCCTGTCTGTACCTGATCCTTATCTGATACTGATTGTTACATCATCGCTGTATAGCTTTTTTATCTTTTACACCTCTGGTTTTAAAAGGCAAAAGTATCTCTTTGGCATGTACGCCCTGCTGGGGCTGGGCATACTCAGTAAGGGGCCTGTTGCCGTAATATTGCCCATGATAGCCATAACTGTGTTTCTGATTATCCAAAAGCGATTCACCTTTAAAACTATCCGGGCCTGCAAAATACTATACGGCATTCCGCTTATATTACTGATAGCCCTGCCCTGGTATATTCTGGTACAGCTGCACACTCACGGCGCATGGACTCATGGGTTCTTCATCAAGAACAATATCAACCGATACCTGCGCATCAGGGAAAATCATGGAGGTTTCCCGCCGCTTACCCTATTGTATGTGCTGGCCGGTACAATGCCGGTATCGTTCTTTTTATGGCCGGTTATTAAAGCGGTGAGAGACAGCTTTCAATTCAACGTACTGATACAATTTACTGCCGTTGTTACATTAAGCATTATTGCGTTTTTTACATTATCAAAAACGCAGCTGCCCAATTATCCCTTGCCTGCTTATCCGTTTATCAGTATTATAGCAGCCTGCTATTTCAACCAGCTTATGCAAAAACGGGTATCAATCACTATCAGCCTGATACTCATGCTGCTGGTAAGCTTTTTAATCCCGATTGCAGTATTTATTAGCAGCCGCTATGAATTTACAATGGCTGCCTATCCTCATTTATGGATAGCGTTTATCACAGTTCCGGTTGGCGGATTGGTAACCTGGTATCTGTATATCCGCAGGCCGCTTGCTTACCCGATATATGCAATGTTACTTAACTTTCTTATATTCACTTGGATATTAAATCTGTATGCCTATCCGGCTGTGTTTGGTACAAATCCGGTAACCAAAAGCCTGAAGTTAAATGGTATAAGAGAGCCAGTGGCTGCTTTAGGTGTATATAACCCTGCTTTCAATTTCTATTTAAAACAGCCGGTCATGCGGTTTTATAATGCAGATAGCTTGAAAGAATATTTGAACCGTAATCCCGGCCGGCAAGTGATTACCCGATCCAGAAATCTCGTGCTGATGCATGGCCTGCATCTCAAATTGTACTTTCAAAGTAAGGACTTGTTTGAAAACAATTCTACCTGCATTATGCAGCCTGCAAAATAAAGCAGGCCGGGACTGCTGCCCGGCCTGCTGTTTAAATTTGATGCTGCGGCGGGTTACTTCTGGTAGTGTCGCGGCGGGTACTGTCAACCGTGCTGTTTGTTGTGGTTGGCGTAGTGGCAGAAGAATCTGTGGTGTTCACACTTGTACTGTCAGTAGCCGAGCCTGCTTTTCTTTCGGAGCTGCAGCTCGCTGCGAATACGCAAACTAAGGCTGCTGTTGTTATAAAACCCAAAATTTGCTTTTTCATGAGCTGTAATGTTTTAGTTTCACATAATAACCTCAAATTACAGGTAATGTTTATAGTTAAAATAAATAGCTGCCCTGTTAAACTATTCATTTATAGTAACATAATTGCTAAAGTAATTCAATGAAAATATCTGCAAGGTTATTAAAATGGCTGCTGAGATTTTACCCGCCCCTGCTTTTTCAGCGAATATGGGTGATTGATCTGGACAAGGATTTCAGGTTTGTAAAGGTTAAAATATGCAGCAGCCTGTTGAACAGAAATTATAACCGTTCCATATTTGGCGGAACCATTTATGCGGCTGCTGATCCCTTTTATCCGGTTCTGCTTCACCGCCTGTTAACCCATGAGGGGTTTAAGATCATTGTATGGTTAAAATCAGCAAGCATCAGCTTCATTAAACCGGGCAGCACAAACTTATATTACCAGATAGCGGTGACCGATGACGATTTGAACAACATCAGGCAATCACTGCTCAATGACGGAAAAATTATTAAGTGTTTCCCTACTGAAATTTACAGCAGTACCGGCGAGCTATGTGCTTCTGTAATTTGTGAAGTGTATATTCGTAACTTGGGCAATTGATTTGATGAAAATAATTATAAATGACGAAGCTTATACCAGGAAAGGCTTTAGGATATCAACCGATACGGGCCTGCTTAACAGGGAAGCTATTTTCAATTTTTTGCTTCGGCAGTCCTATTGGTCAAATGGCCTCACGATAGAAAAACTGAATAAGGCCATAGACCATTCCCTGTGTTTTGGCGTTTATAAGGATAATGCAACCATCGGTTTCGCCCGCATAATTACCGACAAGGCAAACTTTGCCTATCTGTGCGATGTATTTATACTGCCCGGCTACCGGAGGCTTGGTTTATCAAAGTGGCTGCTGCAAACCATTAAGGCTCACGATGATTTGCAGAATTTGAGGAGATGGCTGCTTGCAACTGCGGATGCACATAATTTGTACAGGCAATTTGGATTTACCGAACTAAGCAAGCCCGAGAGATGGATGGAAATTTTCAGCCCTCAGCAGCTGATTAATGAATGAAAGCAGATGAATTTAAAAAAGTTGATTGCAGAGGGTGAAGGCGTGTCGCTCGACTTTAAGAAAACTATAACCAGTTGTGAAAAGATAGCTAAAACAATGGTTTCCTATGCCAACAACAAAGGCGGCAGGCTATTGATCGGCGTAGCAGATGATGGCACTATAAAAGGAGTAAAATCTGAGGATGAGGAGCGTTACATGATTACCAAGGCGGCCCATTTTTATGCCCGCCCTGCGCTGGAACCCATCTTTGAAGAGATATATTACGATGATAAGGTTGTGCTGGTAGTTGAAATTGAACCGAGCGCCACCAAACCTCACTATGCATTGGGCGACGATGGCAAATGGTGGGTTTATATACGCGTAAAGGATAAAAGCGTACTGGCCAGTAAAATTGTGGTGGATGTGCTGAAACGATCAGATGCTAATGAGGGCGTTTTAATTGAATATTCATCCAAGGAGAAAGCCTTGCTGGAATACCTGGATGCGCATGAACGCATCACTGTAAAAGAATATTGCAGCATTTTAAACCTGAGCCGCAGGCGCGCGCAGCGTATTATGGTTAACCTGGTACTATCCGGCGTTATACGCGTTCATACTACAGAGAAAGAGGAATTTTACACGGCAAGCTAAGCAGTTATACTATATTGTTACTTCTGATTGTCCTTAACCACAACAACCTTATCATCAAATGGCCTCTGTTTTTCAACCTTATAAAGAACATTACAAAACCAACCTGAAACTGGCTGTTCCGGTGGTTATATCACAGTTGGGGCATACGCTGGTACAAACAGCCGACAGCATCATCGTCGGGCATTTTGCAGGCACCATATCCCTGGCAGCAGTGTCCCTGGTGAATAGTATTTTTGTTGTTGTACTGGTTGCCGGGCTGGGAATATCCTATGGTTTAACACCGCTTATAGCGCAGCACAATGGCCGCCATGAACATACGCAGTGCGGCCGCCTGCTGGCTAATAGCTTGCTGATTAATTGCATCAGTGCGGTTATATTGTTCGCCGCAGTTTACTATGGTTCGGTTTATATGCTTACCCATTTGCATCAGTCTCCGGCTGTGGCGCAGCAGGCAAGGCCATATTTGTTCTTGTTAGGGCTATCCCTGCTGCCGCTGCTTGTTTTCAATACCTTTAAGCAGTTTACCGAAGGTTTGGGCTTTACCAGGCAGGCTATGTATATCTCCATTGGCGGTAATATTCTCAATATTTGCCTGGGCATTATCTTTGTTAAGGGGTTATTTGGCGTACACCCGATGGGTATAGCGGGGGTAGGTTACAGTACTCTCATAGACCGATGTGTAATGGCCATCATCATGGCATCTTTCGTTTTTAGGCATGCCAGGTTTAAATCCTATATCAGGGATTTTGCCTTAAGAAGCATCACTAAAGCACGAAGCATTCAGGTGCTGAAGATCGGCGCTCCGGTTGCCATGCAGGGCGCTTTTGAGGTAAGCGCCTTTGGCGGGGCCGCCATCATGATTGGTACTATAGGCGCGGTTGAGCAGGCTGCGCATCAGGTGGCCATTAATTTATCGTCTATCACCTATATGATGGCCAGCGGTATATCGGCAGCGGCGGCTATAAAATCCGGTAATTATTTTGGTGTACGGAATCATGAATCTTTGCGGAGCTCTGCCCTGGCCAGCTATCATATTGTTTTAGCGTTTATGCTATGCACGGCCCTGTTTTTTGCAGCGGCCAACCGCTGGCTTCCCTGGCTGTACACCAATGATGAGCATGTTATTGTCATCGCTTCCCGGCTGCTGATCATTGCAGCGCTTTTTCAGCTGTTTGACGGCGCTCAGGTGGTTGGCCTGGGCATTTTGCGCGGCATGGGCGATGTAAACATACCCACCTTAATTACTTTTCTGGCTTACTGGATTTTGGGTTTGCCTATAGGTTACTGCCTCGGGTTTTATTTTCATTTGGGTGTGGCCGGCATATGGTATGGACTGGTACTGGGTTTGCTGATTGCGTCTGCACTGCTATACCTTCGCTTTAACATCATCAGTACAAAATATCTGCAGCTGCCCGGCGACCAGCCTGTGGTTTCAGAAATAGATATCATTGGCTAAGCGATAGGTGTTGCAATGTGCCTCAACAATGTCCCTGATATCGGGCGAATAGCCGCCGCCCATGCTTACCTGCACCGGTATTTTATTTTGCCTGCACTGTTCAAACACAAACTGGTCGCGGGCTTTGCAATCATCTTTACTCAGGCTGAGCTTGCCTAACTTATCGGTAGCCAGCACATCAACACCGGCCAGATAGAATATAAAATCGGGCTTAACGCCGCTTATCAGGTCGGGTAGGGTGTGATATAATAGGTCGAGATAGGTTTCACCTTCAGTAAAATCAGCCAAAGGTATATCCAGGTCCGAATGCTCTTTACGGTAAGGAAAATTATTGGCCCCGTGCATGGAAAAAGTAAAGACCAGCGGCTGATGCTCAAATATCTGCGCCGTTCCATTACCCTGGTGCACATCTAAATCAACAATCAATATTTTTTTTGCCAGCTGATGCTTTAACAAGTAGTTTGCTGCAATGGCCTGGTCGTTCAGCATGCAAAAGCCCTCTCCCCAGTTGGTGCCGGCATGATGCGTACCGCCCGCTACATTAAAGGCAATCTGATTTTCAAACGCAAAGGCACAGCCGCTGATGGTAGTACCCTGTGCAATACGCAGTTCGCGCTCTATGAGGGCTGCATTCAGCGGGAAACCTATCCGGCGCTGTTCTTTGGGCGGTAATGTTAAGGTTTTTAATTCATGAAAATAATCGGCATCATGCGTCCACAAAACAGTTTCGCCGGGCACCTGTGCCGGCGAAAACAGGTTCTCGAGTGTAATTACTCCTTCATAAAGCAATTGAGCAGGTATCAACTCATACTTTAACATCGGGAAGCGGTGGCCCTCGGGCAAAGGATGAGCGTAAATCGGGTCAAAAGCTATTTTAAGCATACGGCTTGCTCCCGGACGATTTTGAGTGCCTGACAGATGCGGCTCGCGGCACGATATACATCTTCAAAACTGTTATATAAAGGCACCGGACTCAGCCTGATAACATCTGGCTCCCGCCAGTCGCCGATTATGCCATGTGCCGACAAATAACTGAACACAGCTTTTCCATAATGAGTAAACAGGAGGGACAACTGGCAGCCCCGCTCCTGCTGAGGCGTTATAATTTTAAAGCTGCCGGGAAATTCCTGCCATAGCTGATGAAGCAAAAACTCAAGGTAGCCGGTAAGCTCCTTACTTTTAGCAGTTAATGCCTCTAGGCCTCCCGCTTCTTCCACTAAAAATAATGCGGCTTTGTGGGCTGCCATTAAAAAAATCGGGCTGGTGCTTACCTGCCAGCCTTCAGCGCCCTGTTCCGGCTGAAAGCCGGGCTGCATTTCAAAGCGTGTGTCGCTGCGGTAACCCCACCACCCGGCAAAGCGATTCAAATTTTTATTATTAAAATGTTTTTCGTTTACATAAATGCCGCTTACTCCGCCCGGCCCGGAACTCAGGTATTTGTAGGAACACCAGGAAGCAAAATCAACGTTCCAGGCGTTAAGCTGTAACTGAACGTTACCTGCAGCATGTGCTAAATCAAAGCCTGCCGTAATATGATGCTGATGCGTAGCAGCGGTGATTGTTTTGATATCAAAAAGCTGCCCGGTATAATAATTAACGCCGCTGAACAGCACCAGCGCCAGCTCGCCGGCGTTTTCTTCAATGGCTGTTAAAATATCCTCTGTTCTTAGGGTATATTCACCTTTGCGCGGATGCACCTCCACAATGGCATCTGTAGGATTAAACCCATGAAACCTCACCTGGCTTTCCACCGCATACTGGTCGGACGGAAAGGCTCCGCCTTCCATTAAAATTTTATACTTTTTACCGGCAGGCCGATAAAAACTTACCATCAGCAGGTGCAGGTTAACGGTTAAGGAATTCATTACCGTAATCTCTGCCGGCTTTGCACCGATTATTCCTGCCAGCGGCTCCGATAATTTCCGGTGGTAAGATAACCAGGGTTCGCTGCCCTGAAACCAACCCTCTACAGCTAAGTTTTGCCAAACGTCCAATTGCTCTTTAATGTAGTGGTGCGTTTGTCTGGGTTGCAGACCTAAAGAATTTCCGCAGAGATACACGGCATCGTTCCCCAGGTGCTGCGGTATCAGAAATTGCTGCCTGAAATTTTTCAGGTTATCCTGCCTGTCCCGTTGCCGGGCAAACTGCAGGCTGTTTTGATATTTCATTAACCAATGATACAAAAAAGGCAGATGTTTAATCTGCCTCGTGTATTTTATAAATCTATCCTTTCATGCTTGCCCGACGGCCTTTCGCCTGTGATGGCTGCCTTCACAATCTGAAACAGCATTACCGCCTTGCTCGAACTGCTGTCCCAGTACTCGGCCTCCGTAGTATGAATTTTTAACAGAGTTAAACGCGGGTCGTCTATACCGGCAGGGAAATAGGATTCTACAAACGGATTCCATAATATGCGCATCCTTTCGCGGTCATCAACAATACTGCCTTCGCCTTTGATGCTGATATAAGTATTATTTGCAGCATCTGAATAGGTAAGCGATACCTTATTCTCGTGTGAGATTTCATCAACCTTGGATGAATACTCATCTGTAAAAAACCAGATATTGCCGTCCTTATCCACATCGGCGGTTCCCATCGGCCGGCTTTTAAAGCCTTTCTCTGTGGTAAAGGTGGTAAGCATACCGCTTTTAATGCTGCTGATTTTATCGCGCAGGTAACCTATGGTTTCCAGCTTTTTAAGGTCTTTTTCGTAATCCATAATTGTAAATGTTAATTATGTATATAACTCAAAACAAATGGTTTTGATTGAAATATTAACGATTTGGCTTACTCACGTACACATTACCCTTTACCCAGAACCGATAGGGCAGCAAAGCATCACTACCGGCATAAGCTACGCCGATACGCAGGCCGGCATTTACCTGATCAGCATCAAACTGCAGCCCCCGATCTTCGATCCACAACTCATCGCCCAGTAAACTGATGCCGTTCATTTTGCGGCTGATGCCTAACGCTTTGCCCACGGAGCCGGGCCCGGCGGTAATATTGGGTTTAACTACAGCCATACTGCGGCGGTACAACATGGTTTCAATACCTGCTGTAGGGTTGATGGCCCGGATAAGCACTGCATGCGGCTGCCCCCCGGCAGCCGTTACCACATTCAGCATTTCGTGAATACCATAGCACAGGTAAACATAGGCAATGCCTCCCTGCTCATACATGGTTTGTGTACGCTTGGTACAACGGTTACCGTAAGCATGCGAAGCCCTGTCATTAACGCCATTATATGCTTCTGTTTCAACAATGTATCCACCGGTTATGATGCCATCAACGCAGCTGAATAAGTATTTGCCTAACAGATTGCGGGCAACTTCGGTAACGTTATCATCAGCATAAAATGATGGCGGAAGTTTCGTTACCACTCAATCAGCTTTAAAATCTGCGCCAGATACATGGAATCAGTTTCATCAAACTGATTTAATTCTTGGCTGTCTGCATCCAGCACCCC